>NZ_JBGMNK010000002.1:0-400970 GCF_051336905.1 Pantoea sp. C8B4 | reverse complement strand
GGCGGGGTTTTTGCTATCTGACGTCCAGCGGCAAGATGAATGACTGTCCACTCCACTCTCTATGAAAAGAACGCGGCTTATCGGTCAGTTTCGACTTCTTTATGGAAAAAATCCGCTCCGGCGGGGTTTTTGCTATCTGACGTCCAGCGGCAAGATGAATGACTGTCCACTCCACTCTCTATGAAAAGAACGCGGCATACCGGTCAGTTTCGACTTCTTTATGGAAAAAATCCGCTCCGGCGGGGTTTTTGCTATCCACTACACTCTCTATGAAAAGAACCCGGCATACCGATAATTAAATAAATTCTCGTTCGCAGAGAATAAAAAATGCCAAAGCGTAAAGAAATGAAAATCCCGCATAATAAAATAGACCTTATGCCAGAATAGGCGCGTGTTTAACTACCGAGGACAATTATTCATCCACATCGACGAAAAGCAACAACGTGGAT
Organism: Pantoea sp. C8B4; assembly: GCF_051336905.1. Taxonomy (NCBI): domain Bacteria; kingdom Pseudomonadati; phylum Pseudomonadota; class Gammaproteobacteria; order Enterobacterales; family Erwiniaceae; genus Pantoea; species Pantoea sp. C8B4. Next base: position 400,521 of record NZ_JBGMNK010000002.1, on the reverse strand, counting down.
AAGTTGTAAAATTATGGACAAAATGCTCGCCCCAATGATGGCAACCTCTATTTATCTCTCTGAACACTTCCACTGCTCGATCTGCGACCAGCACTGGCGTTTCGCGCTGTAGCGCCACACTCTCCTTATTTAAAAATATTCTTAAAATTTTTCACGCGTCTATTCCGCGTGATGGCTCTTTATTTCTCTTAAGGAGAGAAAATATGCGCTATTGGTTTCTGTTAGCTCTCGCTATCCTGGCTGAAATAACCGGCACGCTCTCAATGAAATGGGCTAGCGTCAATGACGACAATGCGGGTTTTATTTTTATGCTGGTGATGATCGCGCTCTCTTATATTTTCCTGTCTTTCGCCGTAAAACGTATCGCTTTAGGCGTGGCCTATGCGATGTGGGAAGGTATCGGCATTCTGTTTATCACCCTGTTCAGTGTCACGCTGTTCGATGAAACCCTATCGCTGATGAAAGTGGCTGGCTTAATCACGCTGGTGGCGGGAATTGCGCTGATCAAATCTGGCACGCTGACACGCAAGGAGCTGCACCATGGCCACGTTTAATGCGATACACGTTGCCTGGCTGGCACTGGCGATTGGGCTGGAGATCGTCGCGAATATCTTTCTCAAATACTCCGATGGTTTCCGCCGTGTAATTTACGGCGTGCTCTCACTGGTCGCGGTGCTGGGGGCATTCAGCGCCTTGTCACAGGCGGTTAAAGGGATCGAACTCTCAGTCGCTTATGCGCTGTGGGGCGGTTTTGGTCTGGTGGCAACGGTGGCAGCCGGATGGGTGCTATTTGGTCAACGTCTGAACCGTCTCGGCTGGCTTGGTGTTGGGTTGCTGATTGCGGGGATGATGTTGATCAAGTTCGCTTAAACCTGGCTTTAGCGGCACGAGCTGTCCCGGGTTGTGCACAACAGGAATGGCTAATCGGGTGTTTTTACACCTCGCATTCAATCGGTAAACCGCGCTCAACGCACTCCTTCAGGAAAAGAGTGTGTTGAGCGCAACGTGCTTAACCGCGGCCGTGTGGCTCATCCCAGTCAAACGCCGGGCCCAGCGAAATTACGCCGCTCGGGTTGATGGTCTTGTGGCTACAGTAATAGTGATGGCGAATATGCGGCAGATTCACCGTATCGGCGATGCCCGGCATCTGATAGATATCACGCAGGAAGCCGCTCAAATTGCGGTAATCACTGATGCGGTGACGATCGCATTTGAAATGGGTTACATACACTGGGTCGAAGCGGACTAAGGTGGTCCATAAACGCAAATCCGCTTCCGTCAGGCGATCGCCAGTCAGATAGCGATGCTGGCCGAGGATCTGCTCAAGTCGTGCCAGCGAATGGAACAGCGCGGTGACTGATTCATCATACGCCGCCTGCGAGGTCGCGAATCCGCTCTTATACACGCCATTGTTCACCGTGTCGTAAATCCAACCATTCAGCTCATCGATCTTATCGCGCAACGCCGGCGGATAATAATCTCCGGCGCGGGCACCCTGTGCATCAAAGGCCGTGTTAAGCATACGGATGATGTCAGCCGATTCATTACTGACGATGGTGTGCTGAGTTTTATCCCACAGCACCGGAACGGTCACGCGGCCGGTGTATTGCGGGTCGGCGTGCAGATAGAGCTGATAAAGGTATTCGTTTTGATACAGTGAGTCGCCAGTTGCGTCCGGGAAATCGTCGTCGAAGGTCCAGCCGTTTTCCAGCATCAATGGATGCACCACTGAGACGGAAATCATCTCTTCCAGCCCTTTAAGCTGGCGCATCAGCAGCGTGCGGTGTGCCCACGGACAGGCAAGAGAAACATAAAGATGATAGCGATCGCGCTCGGCAGCGAAACCCGCCTTGCCAGTTGGGCCTGCACTGCCATCTGCGGTGACCCAGTTGCGCCAGACTGCTTCTGTGCGTTTGAAGCGGCCACCGGTTGACTTCGTATCGTACCAGGTGTCATGCCAGACACCGTCAATCAGTTGTCCCATAAGCCCTCCATAAAGAAAAAGGGCGGGGAAAATCCCCGCCCCTGCAAACCAGTATATGTGTTCTGGCAGCGCTTGTGTGCTTAGCGTGCGGCTGCTGGTGCGAAACGAGCACGAATCAGACGGTCGATGCTGTAAGCACCTGGACCTACCAGACCCAGCACCAGGAAACCACCGGCGATGGACAGGTTTTTCATGAACATCAGCTGGTTAACGCCTTCAGCAAAGTTGCTGTGGAACAGGAACGCTGTCAGCAGAGTAAAGCCCGCAGTGAACAGTGCGGTGAAACGAGTCAGGAAACCGAACAGAATTGCCAGACCGCCGCCGAACTCCAGCAGAATAACCAGCGGCAATAAGAAGCCCGGGACGCCCATCGCCTGCATGTATTGTGCGGTACCGGCATAACCGGTGATTTTGCCCCAGCCCGCAGTGATGAACAGAATGGTCATTAATACACGTGCCAGCAGCAGGCCTGAGTCTTCGAATTTTTTCATCATTTACTCCAACAAGAATTAAGAAGCAGGTTGTTGGCCTGCAAGGTTTTGATCCCGCTGAATCGCGGGTCGCAATTCGTTGGGCTGATGGAGGAAGATGATAGTCGCAGGTTGCAACAGTTGTAAGCGAGTTAAACTGTCAATGTTGTTCAGGGATTTTGATAAAGAAAAACCGAATCTCTTAGATCCGGTTTCAAATGAAGGCGTTAGCGAGGTTCGAGCGTGGATTTAATCATGCGCCAGGTACTCCAAAGACCAAAACCGCGTTTTGCCCAACGCAAAATACGGTTAGGACTGCGGATTGACCAGATGGCCAGCGCGCTGCTGCCAATCGCCAGATAGCGGCGTAAGCTGAGAAACGTTAGCCAGCCGCGATCGTAGTGAGCGGTGCCATCCAGCCAGTCACGGCGCGCAGCACTGAGATCCAATCGCTGCTGCTGAACCTGATTCAACAGTTCATGAATGCGTGCTTCACGTTCACGACGGCTCATGAGCGATGCTCCTCCAGCAAGCTGCGATCGGTTTCCAGCTCCTTGCGGGTATGACGCAGCAACGTTGACTGGCGTGACTTATACAGTGTCCACACACCAAATATCAGCGCCAGCGCAAACAGCACGGCGGTGGTAATGGCAATCGCCATCAGCCGATACTGCGCATCCACCGCCCAGATGATCAGCACCATCAGGCTCATTAAACCAAAAGCGGTAAACAGCATCGTCAGTCCAACCATCATCAGCATCTGAATCAGATTGGCTTTCTCCTCCTCCAGCTCGACAATCGCCAGACGGACGCGCGTTTCCACCATCCCGACCAGGGTGGTGACGATGCGCTGACCGATGTTGAAGACCCCTTTGCCTGGGCCGTGGCTCTGACTATCGCTCATATCAACGACGTGAGATCAGGATGCCGATCAGTACACCGACAGCTGCACCGATGCCTACGCCGTGCCACGGATTATCGCGCACATACTCGTCGGCCTTTTCTGCCGCTTCACGCGTAGATTGCGCGATGCGTTCACCGGAATCGCCCAGTCGCTCACGCGAACTTTCAATGGCGCCGCGCGCTTTGCTGCGCAATTTGTCCAACTCGGTTTTCGATTTATCCGCCGAGCTGCTCAGTACTTCTTCCAGGGTGTCAGCAAGGTTTTTCAGTTCCGCACGCAGATGTTCAGATGTGGTGTCTTTAGACATGAAGTTCTCCATTACATCATCTATTTAAGTCCGATTAGTAGGGCTCAGCTTCAAGCTTTTTCAGCTCGTGCTGTGCCTCTTCCAGCTTACGTTCGCGCTTCTCAATCTTATCTTTGTCGCCATCCTGACGCTCTTCCTTCAACTCACGCTCACGTTCCGCAATTTTGTGTTTTTGCTCTGCAATGCGTTCGCTGTGGGCTGACTTCAGTCTCTCATCAGTACAATTCGCACGTACTTCAGTGAGCGCGCGCTCCAGCCCGGTCACACGGCGCTGGTTATCGTGCTGTTTAGCCATGTCGATTTCGCGCTGAATGTCGTGCTCTTTTTGCTGACACAGGGATTCTGCCGCCATCAGTGAGCCCGAGAGAGAGAACAGAATAGCACCCAGCAGTAATTGATGTTTCATCAGGTTTTACCTTCCATTGTTGATGACCTGCCGCAAACCGGGCAGGAGAAGCGTCCCAGCTTGTCTTAACTCGCGCTACCTTTAAGCATAGACAGCAGACGAAAAAATTCAACGAAGACGCGGGGATAGCGAGGATTGATTCACCGTCTGGCTTATCGCCAGACGGTGGAAATCAGCTATAAGTTGGGCGGTTGCTGTCAGGTACTTGCTGCGAAGCTTGCGGTCCGCTTGCGACGACAAAGCCCTGTGGTAGCAAGCGTTTCAGCACTTTTTGGGCGGCAAGGCTTTGTTCTTCATTTTCGAAATGAATCACCAGCGCATCGCCCGCAGGTGTAATGCTTTTGATACGCACACCTTGCGCACTCAGCTGCTGATACAGATAAAAGCCATCCGGCAAGTTGGTACCATTGTGTGCGACGCGAATCTGTACCACGGTATCGTGCTGCAACATCGAAGGTACAAAGATCACCGCCAGCAGCGCCAGCGCAGCGCCAAGTGCCCAGGGCACGAAGCGCCTGGGGAACCCACGGAATCTGATCATGGCTGTGAATTCCCGTTGCGTGAAGACTGACGTTTACGCCACAGCACCACCAGAGAGCCCACCAGACCAATCACCAGCAACACTAGCGGTAACAGCATCAGGCAGAACATCAGTTCATCTTCATAGCGGCGGAAAATCGGCGTTTTACCCAGCGCGAAGCCCAGTACCGTCAGAATCAGCACCCACAGGAAACCGCTCATCCAGTTGAAGAACTGGAAGCGTGCATTACTCAGACCAGAAAGCCCGGCAATGGTCGGCAGCAGGGTGCGCACAAAGGCAATAAATCGACCGATCAGCAAGGCCGAAAGCCCATGGCGATGGAATAAGCTATGCGCGCGTTGATGATATTGCGCCGGAAGGTGTGAGAGCCACTTCTGTACCGTAGGCGTATTCCCCAGCCATCGGCCCTGAATGTAACTTACCCAACAACCCAGACTGGCGCCGGTGGTCAAAATCAGGATGGTCAGCGGGAAACCCATGGTGCCTTTGGCAATCAAAACACCGACTAAAATCAATAGACTATCGCCGGGCAGAAACGCGGCGGGTAGCAGGCCATTCTCGAGGAACAGGATCAAGAACAGCACGCCATAAATGGCCCAAACCAGTGTCGGGTCGGAGAGCATTTCGTAATCCTGCTGCCACAGGGCATGCAGCAATGCTTTCAAAATATCCATCAATCATTCCTGAACATCATTGTTAAACGTGCCCGTAAGGGGCTGAGGCGCAGGCTGGCTTGGTTATACATTTTTGGTATGCAGCCGTTGCGGGATTTCCGGATCCATCCAGAATTGATTGTTAAATCAGCGACTTTTTAAAGCCCTGTCGCAAAGGGTAAGAAAAGGGCGATAACTGTAACAAAAATCATGCAGGTCAGACAGTGTAAAGTGGCTCTCGCACAGGAGTTTTACCTTTTGACGCAGATGCTCAAAAGGAGCTTTACATGAGCTGACACTATTGCAGATTAACTGACTTATTCGCCTGGAAATGCAGCAGAATCAATAAGAATTGTCACTACCTTCCGGCAGGATGACGGGATTTTCCGCAAACATGTAACGGTCGACATTAAATTCAAAATCGTCGGCGGTGGCGTTAAACAGCATCTGTTTAGTATTTTCCAGGTGCTGCCACATTGCCAGCTTACTGGCGGCGGGATCTTTGCGCATGAGTGCTTTCAGAATCTGGTCATGATCGTCGCACCAGCTAGTGATGTTGCGCGCATCAATATGTTCGTGCAGTTTGAGCCAATAAGGGTTGTGCAGGCGATGCAACCACATCTTCTCGACAATCGCGGCGAGCGCGCTGTTTTGCGTGGATTGCGCGATGCGGACGTGGAAATGCATATCCCATTCTGAATCACGTGAATGGTCTTCCTGGCGGGCTTTTTCCTGAATCGCCATCAACGCCATGATGTCCTGACGCGTGACCTGGGTGGCGGCAAACTCGGCCACGTTGCTTTCAATTAACTGGCGCGCCTGTAACAGCTCAAAGGGTCCGAAGCTGGCAAATTCCAGCTGGCTGGGGGTGGTCTCACGATTTTGCTGCTGATTGCTAATGACGTGGATGCCGGAGCCCTTACGTACTTCAACATATCCTTCCACTTCCAGCATAATGATGGCTTCGCGAACCACTGTGCGGCTGACCTCCATCTCCTCAGCGATCAGGCGTTCAGCAGGCAGCTTATCGCCCACGCGATAATCATCCGCCTCGATACGACGTTTGAGTTCACTGGCGAGTTGTTGGTAAAGACGACGGGATTCGTTCAGATCCATTGCGCGGTTCGCTGTGGCAGGGAAGGATGAGTTGTTATACCACTTTGACCGGGTGGAGGAAATGGGCTGACGTGCGCCAGCCCAAATAGTGGAGATTAAGTGCGGGCCGTCGCCGGTTGTGCCACGTGTTGAACGTCCAGCTCAGATACCGGCTGATTTTTCAGCACGGTCCAGATCACACAGGCACCGAGCAGGTCAAACACCGCCAGCGCGGCAAACAGCGGGCTGAAGCCCAGCGTATCAGCCAATGCACCCACCACCAGCGCAAACAGGGTGCTGGCAGTCCACGCGGCCATGCCGGTCAGGCCATTCGCCGTGGCCACTTCATTACGGCCAAATACATCCGAGGAGAGGGTGATCAACGCACCGGACAGTGCCTGATGGGCGAAGCCACCGACGCACAGCAAACCAATCGCCACATAAGGGCTGGTAAACAAGCCGATGGTGCCCGGTGCAATCATTAACACCGCGCCCATGGTGACCACCAGTTTGCGCGACACAATCAAGTTAACGCCAAACCAGCGCTGGAACAGCGGTGGCAGGTAACCGCCGACGATACAACCGAGGTCGGCAAACAGCATCGGCATCCAGGCGAACATGGCGATCTCTTTCAGGTTGAAGCCGTAGACCTTGAACATAAACAGCGGGATCCACGCGTTAAAAGTGCCCCATGCCGGTTCCGCGAGGAAACGTGGCAGGGCAATACCCCAGAACTGGCGATTACGCAGGATCTGACGGGCTGACATTTTGCTGTTATTGCCGGTCTGATGCTGTACTTCCTGACCGGAAATAATGTAGTGACGCTCTTCTTCACTGAGTTTGGTTTGCTGTTTAGGATGTTTATAAAATATTAACCAGCACAACGCCCACGCCATGCTCAGCACGCCAGTGATGATAAAGGCCAGCTGCCAGCTGTGTGCCAGAATCGCCCATACCACCAGCGGTGGCGCCAGCATCGCACCAATCGATGAACCCACGTTGAAATAGCCTACCGCGACGGAACGCTCTTTGGCCGGGAACCATTCGCTACTGGCTTTCAGGCCTGCAGGAATCATCGCCGCTTCTGCCGCGCCCACCGCGCCACGGGCCAGCGCAAAACCACCCCAGCTGCCGGCCATGGCGGTGGCGGCACAGAAGATTGCCCAAAGGATGGCAAACACGGCGTAGCCAATTTTGGTGCCCAGTAAATCAAGCACATAACCCGCCACAGGTTGCATCACGGTGTAGCACGCCGAATAAGCGGCGACGATATAGGAGTACTGTTGTGTGGTAATGCCCAGCTGCGTTTCCAGCGTCGGCGCGGCCACGGCAATGGTATTACGTGTCAGGTAACCGAGAATGGTGCCTAACGTCACCAGCCCAATCATGTACCAGCGTAGCCCTTTGATCTTACGCATCATTAACCTCTTCCAGTCTGTCGTAACACTTGCCATTAAAGGTAGGGGAGCACTTGAGTACTCCCGCTGGCGGCGATGACGAATCAGACCTGCCGCCTTGTTGTTATGAGATGTGCCATGAGGTTCGGCATCAACGAGGCGAGAGATTAACTTGTTATACAACTTTAAAAGTTGAATGCCATCACAAAAACCCTGCATGTGCTGTGTGAACCGCTAAACAGGCGTTATAACAGCAAGTTAGTGCAATATAGCTGACTATTTTGTCCATATACCCACAGGGAAACTGTCATTATTGTGAGGTCTATCGCAAACAATTTTGCCGATCGTCAAAATTGGTATGATAACTTTGAATCAGAAGCCAATTGGCCCCAAACATGAGGAAGCAGGTATGTCGCGTTTTATGAGTGAGGATTTTCTACTCGATAGCGAGTTCGCCCGTCGTCTGTACCATGACTACGCCAAAGACCAGCCGATTTTCGACTATCACTGCCATTTACCGCCGCAGCAGATTGCCGAAAATTACCGCTTCACCAATCTCTATGACATCTGGCTGAAAGGCGATCACTACAAATGGCGTGCGATGCGTGCTAATGGCGTACCCGAAGCGCTGTGCACCGGCGACGCCAGCGATCGCGATAAATTCAACGCCTGGGCGCGCACGGTGCCGCATACCATCGGCAATCCGCTGTATCACTGGACGCACCTTGAGCTGCGCCGCCCGTTTGGCATTACCGATGTATTGCTGAATGAACAGAGCGCGGACCGCATCTGGCAGCAGTGCAATGAACTGCTGGCGCAGGATGCCTTTAGCGCACGTGGCATCATGCAGCAGATGAAGGTGAAAATGGTCGGTACCACTGACGATCCGCTCGATGATCTGCAGCACCATCGCACGCTGGCGGACGATGCCAGCTTCAGCGTTAAAGTGCTGCCAAGCTGGCGGCCGGATAAAGCCTTCAACATTGAGCTGGATACCTTCCTGCCGTGGATTCAGCGTCTGGAGCAGGTCGCCGATGTCAGCGTGCAACGTTTTGATGATCTGCGCCGCGCGTTGAGCCTGCGTCTCGATCATTTTGCCGCACACGGCTGCAAAATCTCCGACCATGCGCTGGATGTGGTGCTGTTTGCCGAGGCCGATGAAAGCACGCTGGATGGTATTCTGGCGCGTCGCCTGCAAGGTACTGCACCGTCGCAAGAGGAGGTGGCACAGTTTAAAACGGCGGTGCTGGTGTGGCTGGGTAGCGAATATGCGCGTCGCGGCTGGGCGCAGCAATATCACATTGGTGCGCTGCGTAATGCTAATCGTCGGCAGTTCGATATTCTCGGCCCGGATGTGGGCTTTGACTCCATTAATGATGCGCCGATGGCGATCCCTTTGGGGCGTTTGCTGGATGCGCAGAACCGTAACAACGCACTGCCGAAAACCATTCTTTACTGCGTTAACCCACGCGACAACGAAGTGCTGGCGACCATGGCGGGCAACTTCCAGGGCGAAGGTGAGCCAGGCAAGATGCAGTTTGGTTCCGCCTGGTGGTTTAACGATCAGCTCGATGGCATGCACCGTCAGATGACGCAGCTGGCGCAGATCGGCCTGTTGAGTCGCTTTGTCGGTATGCTCACCGACAGCCGTAGTTTCCTCTCTTATACCCGCCACGAGTATTTCCGCCGTCTGCTGTGCCAGATGATCGGCAACTGGGTTGAGCGCGGTGAAGCGCCAGCCGACGAAGCACTGCTGGGACAGATGGTGCAAAACATCTGCTTCAACAACGCGCGCGATTACTTCGGCATTGAGTTGGGAGCCTGATAATGCAGCGGCTAAACCGTCACGATTTCCCCGGCGCAAGCTATAGCGAGCGCGTGATCCAGTTTGGGGAAGGCAACTTCCTGCGGGCGTTTATTGACTGGCAGCTCGACTGGCTCAATGAGCATCAGGGCACCGATGCGGGCGTGGTGGTGGTGCGGCCGCGCAATCGCGTGGTGGAAGACTCACTGAATCAGCAGGACGGTTTGTACACTACGCTGATCCGTGGATTGAATGGCGAAGGTGAGCAGGTGAGTGAAACCCGGCTGATTCGTAGCCTCAATCGCGAAATCCAGCCCTATCAGCAGTTTGAGGATTTTCTCGCACTGGCTCGTGCGCCGCAGATGCGCTATGTGTTCTCCAATACCACCGAAGCAGGCATTGCCTTTGCTGAGCAGGATCGGCTGGAGGATGCGCCAGCCTCTTCCTTCCCAGGCAAGTTGACACAGCTGCTGTGGACGCGCTTCCGCCACTTTGCCGGTGCGGCAGAGAAAGGCTGGTTGATCGTGCCGTGCGAGTTAATCGATCACAACGGCGATGCACTGCGTGAGCTGGTGCTGCGCTATATCAAGCACTGGCAGCTCCCGCCAGAATTTGCCCGCTGGGTGCTGGATCACTGTGCGTTCTATAACACGCTGGTGGATCGCATCGTTACCGGCTATCCAGCCGAGGGTACCGACATCGCTGCACAGCTGGGTTACGAGGATCGCTATCTGGTGGCAGGCGAAGTCTATTACCAGTTTGTGATTCAGGGGCCGGATGCGCTGGCGCAGGAACTGAAACTCGCCGCGCTGGCACCGGAAGTGAAGTTCGTCGATGACATCACGCCCTACAAAGCGCAGAAGGTGGCGATCCTCAACGGTGCGCACACTGCGATGGTGCCGGTGGCGTTTCAGGCCGGACTGGAGAGCGTCGGTGAAGCGATGGATGACGCCGCCATTACGGCTTATGTCGATGCGCTGTTGCGTGAGGAAGTGATCCCGACGCTGGATCTGCCTCGCGATGAACTGCACGTCTTTGCCGATGCGGTACAACGCCGCTTCCGCAATCCGTTTATCCGCCATGCGCTGCTCTCGATTGCGCTCAACGGCATGACCAAATTCCGCACCCGTTTGCTGCCGCAGCTGTTGCTGTCTCAGCAACAAACCGGCCAATGGCCACCGCGCCTGACCTTCGCCTTTGCCGCGCTACTGGCATTTTATCGCGGCGAACAGGGCGAACAGCAGTGGCCATTACAGGATGACAGCCACTGGCTACAGCAGTTCGCAGAACTGTGGCCGGCGGTAAACCAGGACACATTGACCCCGGAACAGCTGGTGCAAGCGGTACTCAGCAACAGCTCACACTGGGGCGAAGATCTCACTCAGCGGCCCGGATTAGTGGCCGCAGTCAGCCAACACCTGCAAAACATCGTTGTCCACGGGATGCGGACGGCGCTGGTACAACTGAGATAACGCTATGCAAGATGCGATAAGAATCCATTCGCGCGACAACGTGGCGGTAGCGCTGCGCGATTTACCTGCCGAAGCCAAAGTCGAAATTGATCGCCAGTTTATTACCTTGCAGCAAGAGGTTGGGCGCGGTCACAAGTTCGCGCTGACGCCGCTGGCAACGGATGCGCTGGTGATCAAATACGGCTTGCCGATTGCCCATGCCACGCGCCCGATTGCGATGGGAGAAATCATCCACTCCAGCAACGCACGCACAAATCTGAGCGATGTGGATGAGTACGACTACCAGCCGGAATTTCTCGATATCCCCGCTCAGGCCGGCGATCGCGAGGTGCAGATTTACCGCCGCGCCAGTGGTCAAGTCGGTATTCGCAATGAGCTATGGATTCTGCCAACGGTAGGCTGTGTGAACGGTATCGCCCGGCAAATTCTGTCGCGTTTTCTAAAAGAGACCAACGAAGCGGAAGGGATTGATGGTGTGCATCTGTTCAGCCACCCGTTTGGCTGTTCTCAGCTTGGTCAGGACCATGAAAACACCCGCACCATGCTGCAAAACATGGTGCGCCATCCCAATGCCGGTGCGGTGCTGGTGATTGGTCTGGGCTGCGAGAACAATCAGGTAGATGTGTTCCGCGAGACGCTCGGCGGCTTCGACAGTGAGCGCGTGCAGTTTATGGAGTGCCAGAAGCAGGACGACGAAGTCGAAGCTGGATTGGAGCGGCTGCATGCACTGTACAACGTGATGCGCGGCGATCTGCGCCAGCCGGGCAAACTCAGCGAACTGAAGTTCGGACTGGAGTGCGGCGGTTCTGATGGTTTCTCTGGCATTACCGCCAACCCGATGCTGGGCTGCTTCTCCGATCAGATGATTGCCAACGGCGGCACCACGGTGCTGACCGAAGTACCGGAAATGTTTGGCGCAGAACGCATTTTGATGAGCCGCTGTCGGGATGAAGCCACCTTTGATAAAACGGTGGCGATGATCAACGACTTCAAGCGTTACTTTATCGACCACCAGCAGCCGATCTATGAGAACCCTTCTCCGGGAAACAAGGCGGGCGGTATTACCACGCTGGAGGAGAAATCCCTTGGCTGCACGCAGAAAGCCGGGCAGAGCCAGGTGGTGGATGTACTGAAATATGGCGAGCGTCTGATCACGCCAGGCCTCAATCTGCTAAGCGCACCAGGTAATGACGCGGTGGCCACCAGCGCACTGGCAGGGGCAGGTTGTCATATGGTGTTGTTTACCACCGGACGCGGCACCCCCTATGGCGGATTCGTTCCTACCGTGAAGATTGCCACTAACTCGCAGTTGGCAGAGAAGAAGCCGCACTGGATTGATTTTAATGCCGGGCGTTTGATTGAGGGCATGAGCATGCCGGAGATGCTGGAGGATTTTGTCGATATGATTGTGGCGATTGCCAACGGTAAACCTGCGCGTAACGAAGCTAATGATTTCCGCGAGTTAGCGATATTTAAGAGCGGAGTAACGTTGTAAATCGCCAGGTGCGCATAAATGCGCACCCTACGAAAACCGTGCCAGATTGTTGTGGGGGCGGCAAATACGCACCTTACAAAACCGTGGCAGATTGTCGTAGGGGCGGCATTTATGCCGCCCTCGTCAATCTCAGCTTACTCTGCTTCAGACACCGAGCGCGGTTCGCGCTCGGCTTCGGCCTGACACACCGCCGCAGTAAACAGAATATCGGTTGAGGAGTTCAGTGCAGTCTCGGCGGAATCCTGCAATACGCTGATGATAAAGCCGATAGCCACCACCTGCATCGCCAGGTCATTCGGAATCCCGAACATGTTACAGGCGACCGGAATCAACAGCAGCGAACCGCCGGCCACACCCGAGGCGCCACAGGCACAAATCGAAGCCACAAAACTCAGCAGGATGGCTGTCGGCACATCCACGGAGATGCCCAGCGTATGCACCGCCGCCAGCGTCAGCACCGTGATGGTGGTCGACGCGCCCGCCATACTGATCGTCGCGCCAAGTGGAATGGAGACAGAATAGGTATCTTCATCAAGATTCAGGCGTTTAGCGATCGCCATATTCACTGGAATGTTTGCTGCAGAACTGCGGGTAAAGAAAGCGGTCACGCCACTTTCGCGGATGCAGGTAAACACCAGCGGGTAAGGATTACGACGAATCTTTTGGAACACCAGAATCGGATTCACAATCAACGCCATGATGGCCATGCATCCCAGCAGCAGCGCCAGCAGCGTTGCGTACTCCTCCAGCGCACCGAAGCCGGTTGAGGCCAGAATCGAAGCCACCAGACCAAAAATACCCAGCGGCGCACAGCGAATCACGCAACGCACCACCCACGTCGCCGCATGCGAAGCATCGGTAAGAAACGCCTTGCTGCTTGAGCTGGCATGGCGGAAGGCCAGACCGAGGCCGATGGCCCACACCAGAATGCCGATGTAGTTGGCGTTGAGTAACGCTTCAATCGGGTTAGCCACCATGCTCATCAACAGACCGTGCAGCACTTCGGTAATGCCAGACGGCGGTGAAATTTCGGTTGCGCCCACGTTCATTGACAGCGTTTGCGGGAACAGATGGCTCAAGGTGACCGCAACCACAGCGGCAAAGAAGGTGCTCAACAGATAGAGCATGATGATGGGACGGATGTTGGTTTTCTGCCCTTGTTGATGATTAGCAATCGACGAAATCACCAAAACCAACACCAGCAGCGGGGCCACCGCCTTCAGGGCGCGAACGAACAGTTCACCCAGCAGACCTACGGCCAGAGCGGCATCACGTGAGAACCACGCCAGCGCCACACCGGCAATCAGGCCAATCATGATTTGTTTTACCAGGCTTCCTGCGAACAGCGCGCCCAGACGTCCAATAAAGTTATTTAGCATAGTTCGGTCTTTTTATAGCGGTATGAGTGTTGTGCGCGGTTCCTCCGCGCCAAACGGTTTGCCCGGCGGAGTATAAGGAAAAGTCCTGGTGAGGAAAGAGATAATTCTGTGCGTGCGGCGCAGATCGGTTTTTTGATCTGCTGACGATGTGAAATGTGACAGAGCTATGAAAGGTGAAATTTGCAGCTGGCGAAACAAAGCAGGGGCGATTACCGCCCCTGCAGAAGATTATGGTGAGATGCGCTTCTGGTCGTTTCTGTGGTTCACCCAGGCGTTGATCAGCAGCGTACCGCCCAAAATCACGCCCACTACCGACAGTGAGATGCCCACCGGGATATGGTAGAACTCGACGATCAGCATCTTGATACCGATAAACACCAGCACAATCGCCAGGCCATATTTCAGCATCGAGAAGCGTTCTGCCACGTTCGCCAGCAGGAAGTACATGGCGCGCAGACCGAGGATCGCAAACAGGTTTGAGGTCAGGACGATGAAGGGATCGGTCGTCACCGCGAAGATCGCCGGGATACTGTCAACCGCGAAGATCACATCGCTCAGCTCCACCATGATCAGCACCAGCAGCAGCGGGGTGGCAAACAGCACACCATTTTTGCGGGTGAAGAACTTCTCGCCTTCGAGATTATCGGTCATGCGCAGATGTTTACGCAGCCAGCGCACCACCGGTTTGTCGCCGACTGCCGCGTCGTCGCCCTCTTTGGCAAACGCCATTTTCAGGCCGGTGAACAGCAGGAAAGCCCCGAACACATAGAGGATCCAGCTGAACTGCGTCACCAGATAGCTACCGGCGAAGATCATGATGGTACGCAATACGATCGCGCCCAGCACGCCATACACCAGCACGCGGCGTTGCAGGTTTGCTGGAATAGCGAAGTAGCTGAACAGCATCAGCCAGACGAAGACGTTATCCACCGCCAGCGCTTTTTCCAGCACGTAGCCGGTGAGGAAGGCGAGGGTTTGTGCGGTCGCTACTTCTCGGCCGGCGGTGCCTTCGAGGTACCACCAGAAAGCGGCGCTGAACAGCAGGGAGACGGAGATCCACACCAGCGACCAAACGGCGGCCTGCTTAAATGACATGGTTTGCGCGCCGCGACGTCCCTGTAAGAAGAGGTCGATCGCCAGCATGATGAGCACAACAACAGCGAAGCTGCCCCAGAGTAACGGTGTGCCTACAGTGTGCATAGTTGTAATCCTGTCCGGAAAATAAAAAAGCGGCTAAGTCAGAAGACGTTAGCCGCTTTGATCAAGCTGCAAGCAAACCTCGCCTTCCGGCAAGGTCTCACTTACAACTCAGAATAGATTCCGGGTTGCCTGATGACCGGATGCGTTCAGCATCGTAATGACGATCAATCAGCTTACAAGTTACTCCCCTTTGCAGTGGCCAAGATACGTCCAACCGCTGAGGTATTCAATGGGGAGTTTGAAATATTCTGCAATATTTACACTTAAGCCTGGTCTGCCGGGAATACCACGCCAGTTTGGCGGCGGATTTCCGTCAACAGTTTTGCCGTGATACGCGAGGTTTCAAGAGCCGGATGCTCGACCTGACGCTGCTCAACCAGTTGGGCAAAGGTCTCGGCTTCATACAGCATGGTGTTAATGTGCTGCGGCTGCGTCAGATTCTGACTCTCACCACCGCGCGGGATAAAGCGCAACTGCTGGCATTCAGAGATTTTCTCAATCACCAGGGAACCGGCCTCACCCTGAATTTCGCTCGGGATCAGTGAATCGCTGACCTTAGAGTGCAGCAGCGTGACATCAAAATCGCCGTAGCCTAGCACCACCACACCGTGCGCATCGACGCCACTCTCCAGCAGCGTAGCCTGCGCTTGCACCTGCTGCGGCTCACCCCACAATGTGACGGCAGCGGCCAGGCAGTAAAAGCCTATGTCCATTATCGAGCCGTTCGACCAGCGCGGATTAAAGGTATTGGGATTTTCGCCGTCAAGATAACGCTGATAGCGTGATGAATACTGGCAGTAATTGATCAACGCTTTGCGCAGCTTGCCAAGTTGCGGCAGGGTGTTCTGCAGTTGCAGGAACGTCGGCAGGCTGGCGGTTTTAAACGCTTCAAACAGCACCACCTGATGCTGGCGAGCGCAGGCAATCATCGCTTCGGCTTCACGCAGGTTTGACGCCATCGGCTTTTCGCAAATCACATGTTTGCCGTGCGACATAAACAGCATCGCTTGCTCAGCGTGGAGTGCGTTCGGGCTGGCGATGTACACCGCATCGATTTCCGGACTGGCCGCCAAATCGTCGAGTGAAGTAAAAGTGAGTTTACAGGGATAGTCAGCGATAAAGGCATCAGCTTGCGACTGCTGACGCGAATAGACACCGCTTAACTTCATTTTACCGGTCTCATGCGCGGCGTCGATAAACTGGCGGGTTATCCAGTTGGTTCCCACAATGGCAAAACGAATCACGGGCTTGCTCTCCTGCAACAGTAAAGCGGCAGAGTAGCATGTTCAGCGGGTGGTTCGTCAGACGAAATTTGATCATGCGATCCGCATTCCAATATGATGATGCGGCACATTTTTTTAACCAGCTAGCGGGGACGCGCGGGTGAGTGGAAGTAAACATGCATTGAACTGGACCACACTGCTGATTGCTATCCCCGTGGGATTCGTCGCGTCGCTGGTGACCTTAGCCTTTCGCGGCGTCATTGATCTGATAAACCGCCTGCTGTTTAACAGCGACAGCGAAATCACCGTGGCGATGCACGTCTGGCCGTGGATTTTCTGGCCGCTGCTGGTGGGCGCGGGCGGCGTACTGGCGGGTTTCTTCTTGCGCTATGCGGTGGCGATAGAGAAACAGGAAACGGTCAAAACCGATTACCTCGAAGTGATCAACGCGCGCCTGGATGCGGTGCCGACCAAAACCTCGCTGTTTCGTGCACTCTCCTCGATTGCCAGTATCGGCAGCGGTGCCTCGATTGGTAAAGAGGGCCCGATGGTGCAGCTCTCCGCGCTGAGTGGCAGCCTGATGGGCCGCTGGTTCCCGCAGATGCGTAACAGCGATATTGTCGCCATGGCCGCTGCGGCTGGCCTCTCTTCGGTGTACCACGCACCGCTGGCCTCGGCGATATTTGTCGCTGAAATTGCCTTTGGTATCTCGGCGCTACAGCGGCTGATCCCGCTGATTGTCGCCTCGGCGGTGGCGGTGATGACCATGTGGTCACTTGGCTTTCGTAGTGCGCTCTATCCGCTCTCCGAAGCCTTGTTCCAGATGGATATCAGCAGTTTGTTGATGACCCTCGTGATTGGTTTGGTGGCCGGTTTAGCCGGTTGGTTACTGATCAAGTTGATTGCCCGCAGCAAAATGCTATTTGGTCGTGTTAAGTCATTGCCTGCACGCCTGGGGCTTGGCGGATTAGCCGTCGGTTTTCTGGCATTGATCTCCACCGATATTCTGGGCAACGGCTACGAAGTGATCGTGAAGATCATCGATGGTCACTATGTGCTGGCCGGATTGATTGGCCTGCTGGTGCTCAAAACCCTGGCCACCACGCTGTCGGTGGGATCGAACGCGGTGGGTGGTCTGTTTACGCCTTCGCTGCTGATTGGTGCGCTGCTTGGCGTGGCGCTGGCGCAGATGGGCGTGGCACTTCATCTGCCGGTTGGCGATACCCTGCTTTACGCGGCGATTGGTATGGCGGCGGTATTAGCAGCCGTAAGTCAGGCACCGTTAATGGCGATGCTGATGGTGCTGGAGATGACGCTCAACAGCAGCCTGTTATTCCCGATCATGATCGCCTCAGTGCTGGCCTCCATGGTGGTGTATCGACTGCAATCTGCCAGCACCTATCCGGTGGTGAGCAATCACTTTAGCCGTTCAGAGGCTAAATTTGATTTCGATAATATGCGCGTTGACCAACTGATCATCCCCGGCGCCGCGTTGCAGCCTGAAGAGTCGGTAGGCCAGGCGCTGGCAGTCAGTTCACTGAAGCGCGAACGCTATGTGTATGTGATCAACAGTGCGGGGCAGTTTCTGGGGGTCGTCTCGATCCATGACATCTCGCGCAAAGTGTTATCGCAGGAGATCACCCTGGACTCCCCGGTCAGCAGCGTGATGGATGATAACTTCCCGTGCATTTATCAGAACCAGAGCATGCGTGAAGGCTGGGAGGCATTCGCGCGGGTGACGCTGGAGCGCTTGCCGGTACTCAACAACCCGCAGGAGCGCCGCTTTATGGGCGCCTTGACCAAAACCAGTTTGATTCAAAAGGCGCAGGAGTTTCTTTAAGCCGCGTTACCGCGCATCGCCTGATCCGTCATCCACAGGCGCGCATCGAACTCCAGTTGGTGGTAATCCGGTTCCATATGGCAGCAGAGTTGGTAGAACGCTTTGTCGTGATCCTTCTCTTTCAGGTGCGCCAGTTCGTGCACCACGATCATGCGCAGGAACGGTTCCGGTGCCAGACGAAAGAAGGTGGAGATACGAATCTCGGCTTTGGCTTTCAGGTTGCCGCCCTGCACGCGCGAGATGGCGGTGTGCAGGCCAAGCGCATGTTTCATCACCTTGATTTTGTTATCCCAGATCACTTTGCTGATCGGCGGTGCGCTGCGCATATAACGGCTTTTCATTGCCTGGGTGTAATCATACAGCGCACGGTCACTGACAATATTGTGCGTGTCAGGATAGCGTTCCTGCAAAAAGCTGCCTAATCGCTGATTATCAATCAGCAACTGCACCTGTTCGAGGATGTTTTCAGGATAACCCTGCAGATAGATTAATGACATTGGGATTCCCGACGAAAGACAGTATACTGCGCCCCCTTTTTAGGGCGAAAATCGCGCAAAGTGTACCACGCCGGAGATTCCATGAGCCAACTTGAACTGACCAATCGCACGCTGACCTTGCAGCGCTTCCCGCCGATGCGTGAAGAAAGCCCGTTACAGGCGTGGGATTCCGCCGATGAATATCTGTTGCAGCAAGAACTGCCAGAAGGACCGGTGCTGGTGTTCAACGACAGCTTTGGTGCGTTGACCTGCGGACTGAACGGCCGTGAAGTGTGGCACGTCAGTGACTCGCTGCTGAGCGAGCAGGCGGCGAAACAGAATCTGCGTCTTAATGAGATGGACGAGGATCAGGTGCACTTTATCGATAGCCTGGCGCCGCTGCCTGCTGCGCCTGCTGTTGTACTGATTAAAATCCCGAAAGCGCTGGCTCTGCTGGAGCATCAACTGCGCGCACTGCGTAAAGTGGTGACGCCAGATACGCTGATCCTCGGCGCGGCCAAAGCTAAAGACATCCACAACTCCACGCAGCAGCTGTTCGATCGCATTCTCGGTGAGAGCAAAACTTCGCTGGCGTGGAAAAAATCTCGTCTGATCTACTGCACATACAGCGCACCTCAGCTGCCAGAAGTGTCGGAAACCACGGTGTGGCCGCTGGACGATTCCTCTTACCAGATTCACAACCACGCCAACGTGTTCTCTCGCGGATCGCTGGACGTGGGTGCGCGTTTCTTTATGCAGCATTTGCCGTCAGATATTGAAGGGGAAATCCTCGATCTTGGCTGCGGCAACGGCGTGATTGGTTTATTGGCGCTGGAACAGAACCCGCAGGCGGATGTGCTGTTCTATGACGAATCTTACATGGCCGTGGCGTCCAGCAAGCTGAACGTGGAAGTGAACCGTCCGCAGGATCTGTCGCGCTGCCAGTTCCGCGTCAACAACGTGCTGAGTGGCTTCCCGTCGGATCGTCTGCACGCGGTACTGTGCAATCCGCCGTTCCATCAGCAGCACGCGGTGACCGATCATCTCGCCTGGCAAATGCTGCGCGATGCCAAACGTTGCCTGCAGTATGGCGGCGAGTTGCGCATTGTCGGCAACCGCCACCTCGGTTATCACGTCAAAATGAAAAAGCTGTTTGGCAACTGTGAGCTGGTGGCGTCTAACGCCAAGTTCGTGGTGCTGCGTTCGGTCAAACTGCGTTAATCAGACGCTGAGCGCCAGCTCAGTGGCCTGGGCGATGGCGCGGCGAGCATCCAGCTCCTGCGCCACATCGGCTCCGCCAATCAGCTTTACCGCTTTACCGCGTGCGGCCAGCTCATCCGCCAGCTGACGCAATGGTTCCTGCCCGGCACAAATCACCACGTTATCCACCGCCAGCGTGCTCGGCTCGCCCTGATGGCGCAGGTGCAATCCGGCATCATCAATCTTCAGATACTCGACGTCGCCCCACATCTGCACGCCGTGCGCCTGCAAACTGGCGCGATGGATCCAGCCGGTGGTTTTCGCCAGCCCGGCTCCGGGCTTGCCGGATTTACGTTGCAACAGCCAGATTTGCCGATCCGCTGCCAGCGGCTGCGGGCGCACTAACCCGCCGCGCGCCTGTAAGCTCTGATCGATGCCCCAGCTCTGATAGAAATCTTCGTGGGCGTTTTGATGCAGCAAAAACTCGGCGGTATCAAAACCAATGCCGCCCGCACCGATAATCGCCACGCGCTGGCCGACCGGCTTTTTATCGCGAATCACATCGAGATAGCTGAGCACGCTGGCATGGTCGATGCCAGGAATCGACAACTGACGCGGCGCAATACCGCTGGCGATCACCACTTCATCCACATTTTCCAGCTCGTCAGCGCTAACGCGATGCTCGGTGCGAATCGCCACGCCCTGTGCCTCCAATTGATGGCGGAAGTAGCGCAGCGTCTCGCTAAACTCCTCTTTACCGGGAATCTGACGCGCAATATTAAACTGGCCGCCAATCTGTGCGTCCGCTTCATACAGCGTAACCTGATGCCCGCGCTCGGCCGCCTGAAGCGCGAACGCCATGCCCGCCGGGCCAGCACCGACCACCGCAATCTGTTTAGGCTGCTCAGCAGGGATCACCGGCATCAGGGTTTCGTGGCAGGCGCGGGGATTGACCAGACAGGAAGTGACTTTGCCGACAAAGATCTGATCGAGACAGGCCTGATTGCAGGCGATGCAGGTGTTGATGGCATCCGGCTGCCCGGCCTGCGCTTTGCGCACAAAGGCCGCATCGGCAAGAAACGGACGTGCCATCGACACCATATCGGCAATGCCATCGCGCAGCAGCGATTCTGCCACCTGCGGATGATTGATACGGTTAGTGGCAATAACGGGGACGGACACCGCCTCACGCAGATGCTGTGTTACCCACGCAAAACCGGCACGCGGTACGCAAGTGGCGATAGTCGGGATGCGCGCTTCGTGCCAGCCAATACCGCTGTTGAACAGCGTCACACCGCGTCGTTCCAGCGCCTTTGCCAGCGTCAGCGTCTCTTCCAGTGAGCTGCCGTTGTTCACCAAATCGAGCATCGACAGACGGAAGATGATAATAAATTCTGGGCCGACCGCTTCACGCACCGCCTGCGTAACCTCCAGCGCAAAGCGACGACGGCGCTGCACATCGCCGCCCCACTCATCGTCGCGGTGATTGGTGTGCGCTACCAGGAACTGATTAATCAGATAGCCTTCGGAGCCCATGATCTCGACGCCGTCATAACCGGCCTGCTGGGCCAACCTGGCGCACTGGGCAAAGTCCGCAATGGTCTGACGAATCTCGCCATCGCTCAGTGCACGCGGCGTGAACGGGTTAATCGGTGCCTGCAACGCTGAAGGCGCAACCAAATCGCGTTGATAGCTGTAGCGCCCGGCATGCAGAATTTGCAGCGCGATTTTGCCGCCTTCTGCATGCACCGCATCGGTCAGGGTGCGATGCCAGTCGCACTGGCTCTCCTGATTAAGGATGGCGCCGCCGTGTGCCACCACGCCCTGTGGATTGGGTGCGATGCCGCCGGTCACAATCAGTGCCACGCCTCCCCGCGCGCGTTCCGCATAAAACGCGGCTAATCGTGTGGCGCCATCAGTGTGTTCTTCCAGTCCGGTGTGCATGGAGCCCATCAGAAAACGATTCTTTAATTGGGTAAATCCCAGATCCAGCGGGGCAAACAGGTGGGCGTAATGCTCAGTCATGAACACAGTCTCAGAAAGTGGTCGGATGAGTTAACTCTAGCGGGAATTGGTTGGGATGGAAGTTCGTGTTGTTCAGGCTGTGAGAAACCTCAAAAAAAGCAGGGCGACAGGTCGCAGGCGAAAGGTTCGGACTCCTTCGCCCGGCACGGGAAGAGACCTGTGCACCCTGAAACAGCTTGAAGATGAGGGCTAATGATTTAGCTCTATAGTTATAACTCCTGTCAGACTCAATCCCGGGTGAGGGTGCGGCGATAATGACATAGCTCACTGTGGTTGATCCCCAAGACGGGTCTTGATTTACCCCAGCAAACAGTGATCCCGCTTCCATCTTCTGTACGAGCAGTTCACGTTCCAGGTAACAGCTATTTCGTAACATGATTTAGAGTGATCTGGTTCACAGTTTTTAGCCCCTGATCCCGCTTTGATAGCCCCCATTGCAACAGCAACAAATGGGGAAACCATGAATATCGAAACGCAATCCTGCGTGATTACCGGGAAAAAACAGGTCAGCGTCGCACCGCAACAGGTGAATTGGGACGGCACAGGCACGCTGGTGCGTATTACGCGCGGCGGCATTTGTGGATCTGACCTGCATTACTATCAGGAAGGCAAAGTCGGTAGCTTCGAAGTCAAAATGCCGATGATCCTGGGCCATGAAGTGATTGGCCATGTGGTGGAAAGTGATAATCCGGACCTGAAGCCGAATCAGAAAGTGGCGGTCAATCCCTCCAAACCATGCGGCGAGTGCAAATATTGCCAGCGCGATCAGGAAAACCAGTGCACCTCCATGCGCTTCTTCGGCAGTGCGATGTATGTGCCACATGTTGATGGCGGCTTCACCCAATACAAAGTGGTGGACAGCAAACAGTGCGTGCCTTTCCCACAGGATGCGGATGAAACCGTGATGGTGTTTGCCGAGCCGCTGGCGGTGTGCATTCACGCCACGCATCAGGCGGGCGATCTTACCGGCAAGCACGTGTTCATTTCCGGCGTCGGTCCGATTGGCTGCTTAATTGCGGCGGCAGCGAAAGCGCGCGGTGCCGCCTCTGTGGTGTGCAGCGACATCAGCGAGCGTTCGCTGGAGATGGCGCAGCAGATGGGCGCGACCAATGTGATCCATGCCGCCGAGGGCGATTTCACACCTTATCTGGCCGACAAAGGCTATTTCGATGTGGCGTTTGAAGCTTCTGGCCATCCTTCCTCGCTGCAGCGCTGCCTCGATGTGGTGTGCGCCAAAGGTACGCTGGTACAGGTCGGTATGGGGGGCACTATCCCGAACTTCCCGATCATGGCGCTGATTGCGAAAGAGATTCAGCTGGTCGGTTCCTTCCGCTTTACCCATGAATTCAACACCGCCGTTGAGTGGCTGGCGAACGGTGTGATCAATCCGCTGCCGCTGTTCAGCGGTGAATACGATTTGCAGGACATCGACGCGGCCTTGCAGTTTGCCGGTGATAAAACTCGTGCGGCGAAAGTCCAGTTAACCTTTTAAGGAGCAGTGATGAGTCAGTTATTTTCCCTCGAAGGCAAGCGTGTATTACTCACCGGATCGGCGCGCGGCATTGGTTTTCTGCTGGCGCGGGGTTTAGGTGAAGCCGGTGCGGAAGTGATCGTCAACGCCACCACGGAGCAGGGTGCAGAGCAGGGCGCGGCGAAACTGCGTGAGCTGGGTTTACGTGCCCATGCCAAAGCCTTTGATGTGACGCATTCTGCGCAGGTGCATCAGGCGGTGGATGAGATCGAAGCCGAGTGGGGCCCGATTGATATTCTGGTCAATAACGCCGGGATCCAGCGCCGCCGTCCGTTCCTCGAATTCCCGGAACAGGACTGGAATGATGTGATTGCCGTTAACCAGACTGCGGTGTTCCTGGTGTCACAAACCGTGGCGAAAAAAATGGTTGAGCGCCAGCGCGGTAAGATCATCAACATTGGTTCAATGCAGAGCGAGCTGGGCCGCGACACCATTACGCCTTATGCCGCTTCTAAAGGCGCCGTCACCATGCTGACGCGCGGTATGTGCGTCGAGCTGGCGCGCCATAACATCCAGGTGAACGCCATCGCTCCAGGTTACTTCGTCACGGAAATGACTCAGGCGCTGGCCGACGATCCGGCCTTTACCGGTTGGCTCACCAAACGCACGCCAGCGGCGCGCTGGGGTAAACCGGAAGAGCTGATCGGGGCTGCGGTGTTCCTCGCCTCGGGCGCCTCTGATTTCGTCAATGGTCACTTGCTGTTTGTTGATGGCGGTATGCGCGTCGCCGTGTAATGCCATGGTGCGGCTGGCATTTTCGCCGGGCCGCGCCTAAACCTTAATCACCCCTCTGTATTCCTAAGGATAATAAAAAATGCCAATAACCATTATTGTGCTGGGTGTGATACTGCTGCTGGTATTGATGATTGTATTTAAGGTCAACGGCTTTATTGCGTTGGTGTTTGTCTCGGCGGTGGTGGGTATCGCTGAAGGGATGACGCCGCTCAACGTGATGGCCTCGATCCAAAAAGGTATCGGTTCGACGCTCGGCGGATTAGCGATGATCCTCGGCTTCGGTGCCATGCTCGGGCGATTAGTCTCGGATACCGGTGCGGCGCAACGCGTGGCCACCACGCTGATTGCTGCCTTTGGTAAAGAGCGGCTGCAATGGGCGCTGGTGGTCACCGGGCTGATCGTGGGTCTGGCGATGTTCTATGAAGTGGGCTTCGTGCTGCTGCTGCCGCTGGTGTTCACCATCGTCGCTGCGGCCGGTTTGCCGCTGCTGTACGTCGGCGTGCCGATGGTGGCTGCACTCTCGGTGACGCACTGCTTCCTGCCGCCGCATCCCGGTCCAACCGCGATTGCCACCATCTTTGGCGCTAACCTCGGCACCACGCTGCTGTACGGTATGATCATCACCATTCCGACAGTGATCGTGGCCGGGCCGATCTTCTCGAAATTCCTCAAGAGCTTTGAGAAGTCACCGCCGGAAGGCTTATACAACCCGAAGATCTTCACTGAAGAAGAGATGCCAGGTTTCGGTATCAGTATCTTTGCCGCCATCATCCCGGTAGTGCTGATGGCGATTGCGGCGGTATTTGAGCTGACCACGCCCAAAGAAAACCCGCTGCGCCAGTTCTTTGAGTTCATCGGTAACCCGGCGGTGGCGCTGTTTATTGCCGTGGTGATCGCCGTACTGACGTTGGGTCTGCGCAACGGCCGCAAGATGGAAGAAGTGATGGATATGTGCGGCGAGTCGATTGCCGCCATCGCCATGATCGTCTTCATCATTGCCGGTGGCGGTGCGTTTAAGCAGGTGCTGGTGGACAGCGGCGTCGGCAACTATATCGCTGACATGATGAAGGGATCGTCGCTCTCTCCGCTGCTGATGTGCTGGACGGTGGCAGCGATGCTGCGTATCGCGCTGGGATCGGCCACGGTGGCGGCGATCACCACCGCCGGGATCGTCACGCCAATAATCGCGGTGACCCATGCCGATCCAGCACTGATGGTGCTGGCAGTGGGATCGGGCAGCGTGATCGCCTCACACGTTAACGATCCGGGCTTCTGGCTGTTTAAGGGGTACTTCAACCTGAGCGTGGTAGAAACCCTGAAAACCTGGACGGTGATGGAGACGCTGATCTCCATTCTCGGTCTGGCCGGTGTGCTGGCACTTAACGCCATCATTCACTGATGCAACGGGCTGCACAGGGACGTGCAGCCACTCAGTCGCGACGACGAATCCACGAAAATCGCGATTGATAGCCGCTGTCAAAATGGGTGTTGTAGCGATAGCTCGATCCCGACTCCGCCATGCAATAAGTGCAGACGTTTAACACTTCGATTTGTTCAGCAGGAATACCGCGCTGTAACAACAACCCTCGCGCAAGATGCGGTAAATCAAACCATACGCCCTGATGATGCGCCCGCGCCTGCGGACGGATGGCCGCGCCATTGTGCGGTTGCTCGCTTGCCCACTGTAACGCAGGCAAATCTGCGCGTTGCTGCATCTGCGACACTAAATCTTTGCCCAGCTCATAACAGCACGGACCGATGGCCGGGCCGATGGCGACATGCAGCGTTTCAGTGCGGGCACCGCGCGCCAGCAGCGCATCAATCGCACTGTTCAGGATTCCGCTTAAGGTGCCCTTCAAGCCCGCATGCACCGCCGCAACCTGATGTTGCTGCGTGTCGGCAAACAGCACCGGTAAGCAATCTGCGGTATACACCGCCACCGGCAGCTGGTTTTCCCCAATCACGCCATCGGATTCGCAGCTTTTCGGCGGCAGATTTTGTGTTGCCAGTACCACCTGGGCGCTATGGCGCTGCTGGCCATAGGCGGCATCCGTGGGCACCGGTTGACCCGCAGGCTGGAAGGCATAATCGAGCCACGGCAGAGCATCAAGCAGCGTTGAACGCGGTCCGGCATGTGACATAAGTGTCTCCTTTGACAGGGCGGCAGCTTTCTTCTGCCCACAGCTTACGTTAACTGCTACATTTTTAAAGCTTTACACAAACTGACCATAATCACTTAAGGATGATCTGATGAAAAACACCTCTTTGCTGGCAGCGTCCGGCATTCTTGCGCTGCTGCTAACAGGATGCGCGCAACCGGCCAAACAGCAGGCGCAGCAGCAGCTTGGCCAGCAATCGGTATTGGCAGTGAACTGGTTCCAGCAGTCCGGTGAGTATCAGGCATTAAGCTGGCAGGCATTTAACACTGCGCGTATGGCGTTTGATGCCGCGCCATCGCTGACGGGCAAACCGAAAGCGGTGATCGTCGATCTTGATGAAACCATGATCGATAACAGTGCCTACAGCGCATGGCAGGCGAAAAATGGCCAGCCGTTCTCTGGCAAAACCTGGTCAGCCTGGACTCAGGCGCGTCAGGCCACCGCCGTGCCGGGCGCGGTGGAGTTCGCGAACTACGTCAACAGCCACGGCGGCACCATGTTCTATGTCTCGAACCGCGACCAGAAGGATTACGCCGCCACGGTAGATAACCTCAATAAGCTGGGCTTTAGCGGCGTGAGCGACAAAACCGTGCGTCTCAGCACCGGAAACTCCAATAAGCAGGCGCGCTTCGATGCGATTAAAAACGCGGGCTACAACGTGGTGCTGTACGTGGGCGATAACCTGAATGACTTTGGCGGCGCGACCTGGCATCAGGGCAATGCGCAGCGCCAGCAGTTCGTTAGCCTCAATCATCAGCACTTTGGTACGCAATTTATCGTGCTGCCTAACCCGCTGTACGGCGACTGGGAAAGCGGCATGGCGGAGAACTACAACAAACTGACGCCGGAACAGCAGCTTCAGGTGCGTGAAGAACGTATGAAAGCGTGGAACGGTAAATAATTCGTCAAGCGAATTAGCGCCTGTTTTGGCAGGCGCTGCATTCTTCGCTTCAGGGCCAGCAATATTTACTTTTCATCGTCATTATTATTCTCCTTATTATTTTCCTGATCTCTTGCCGGATAATAGATTAATCTCCAGCGGAAAATGTCGAGAACAAATCATTAACCCAGCGAATAACGCTAATCATCAATTTTATAATTAAGATTTTTCTCAGCCCTGTATCGTTATTTCACCATACTAGTGCAAAGGCTTAATAACAGTGCTTGTATATTTTTGTTGATTCATCTGAGATGAAAATTTTATTTTAATATTTAATCAATTGATTTTAATGAGATGTATTTGATTTTATCTATTCTTTCTGGCTTGCATTAAATTACGTTGAATCGACACTTCCTGACGTTTGTTTTACAAAGGATGTGAATTCGTGGCGCGTAAAAATATTCCCTGTGCAACATCATGCTTAAGCGTCTATAAACAATTTCTGTGAGGAAGCTCTGCTTTTACCCTCCTTTAACGTCGTGCTGGCGTTTTTATGCCCGTGACTTTGCCCGAAAGCGATATTTCTGGACGTAGAGAGAAGATAATTGTGACGACACTTAAACCCTTATTAGCGAAAAATCGCAGTTGGGCATTACAGCGCCGCGAGCGTAATCCCGATTATTTCGAACAATATTTGCATCAGCAGAAACCCCATTCGCTGTGGATTGGTTGTTCGGACAGCCGCGTGCCTGCCGAGGTGCTGACCGGCTCGCATCCCGGCGAACTGTTCGTGCATCGCAATATCGCCAATATGGTGGTGCCCGATGACGACAACCTGATGAGCGTGCTGCAATACGCGATTTTCTACCTCGGCGTGGAGCGCATTGTCCTGTGCGGCCACTACGGCTGCGGCGGTGTGCAGGCCGCGCTGGGATTACCCGCCAGCCCACTGGCAAAAGAGGATTCGGCGCTGGCAAGACGCATCGCCGCGTTGCGCAGTGGCCTGCAACAAGGATTGGTGGAATATCACGCCAGCCGCGCCGGAGAAGAGGAGAGCAACAAGCTCAACCGTTTAGTGGAAGCCAACGTCATCGCCCAGTTCGCTCATCTGGTGGCATGCGAGCCAGTGCGACAGGCCTGGCAGGCGGGACAGGCGCTGGATGTGTTTGGCTGCGTGTACGACCTGCAGTCGGGTCATCTCAAAGAGCTTACTCAGCAATCTGCAGAGGAATGGGTGCCATGAATCTGAATACACTGCGTCAGGATATCCCCGCCGGTTTGGTGGTGTTTTTGGTGGCGCTGCCGCTGTGTCTCGGCATCGCGCAGGCCAGCGGGTTACCGCCGTTTGCCGGGTTGCTTACCGGGGTGATCGGTGGCTTGCTGGTGACGTCGCTCAGCCCCTCGCGCTTTGCCGTCAGCGGCCCGGCTGCGGGTTTGGTGACCATTGTGGTGGCCTCGATCCAGACGCTCGGTAGCTTCTCGGCTTTCCTCACCGCGCTGATTCTGGCGGGCGTGTTGCAGTGCTTGCTCGGATTATTGCGTGCCGGGCGCTTTATCTCGCTGGTGCCGGGCAGCGTCATCAAAGGGATGCTGGCGGCAATCGGTATTTTGCTGATTATGCAGCAGATCCCGGTGGCTTTCGGCGCCGCAGGTGATGCTGAACTGGTGTCGCTGGTAAACGGTGAGTTTCAGTTTTCGCTGAGTGCAATGCTGGTCGCGGGCATCGGTCTGGTGATTCTCGGGCTGTGGACCACGCCGATGGTGAAATCGGTCAAGCTGCTTGGCTGGATCCCGGGGCCGCTGGTGGCCGTGTTGTTCGGCTGCATGGCGACAGTGTTTGGCGACCGCCTGTTCCCAAGCCTGGCGGAAGGGCTGCCGCGTATCGCGTTGCCGGCCTTTGACAGCCTGTCAGCCCTGGTGGCGGAACTGGAAACCCCGGACTGGCTGGCGTGGCAAAATCCTTCTGTCTGGGTGGTTGCCGTCACCCTGGCGCTGGTCGCGAGCCTGGAAACGCTGCTGAGTCAGGAGGCGCTGAAAAAACTGCGTCCGCAGCATCCGGCACCTTCGCCAAATAAAGAGATGTTCGCACAGGGCATCGGCAACCTGACCGCGGGTTTCCTTGGTGCGATGCCGATTACTGCGGTGATCGTGCGCAGCTCGGTGAACGTCAGCGTCGGGGCGCAGACCAAACTGTCGATTCTGATCCACGGCGCGCTGTTGCTGATATGCGGTCTGTGGTTCAGCGATCTGCTCAATGCCATCCCTTTAGCCAGCCTCGCCGCGGTCTTGCTGTATACCGGCTATAAGCTGGCGACGCCGCGTCTGTTCATTGAACAGTTCCGCATGGGCGCTCAGCAGTATGTGCCATTCCTTGCCACCATCGGCGGGATCATTGTGTTCGGCATGCTGGCGGGGATTGGTATCGGTATCGCCACGCAGATTCTCTATAGCATCTACAAAAGCCACCGTAATGCGCTGCAACTCACGCGCTATGACGATCACTACGTGCTGCGCTTCCAGCAAAATCTCACCTTTATGCACAACCCGAAACTGCAGGGATTACTGGCGGAGATCCCGGAAAACAGCACGGTGATTGTCGATCACGATAACGCCGAGTACCTCGATCCCGACGTCAAAGCGGTACTGCAGGATTTCGGCGAAAACGCGCGCGATCGTGGTATTCGTCTGAGTCAGTGGCCCGTTGCGGTTAAATAGCAATAACGCTTCGCTGAAAAACTGGTTTTTCTCGTAAAAATCGGATATCTCGGATATCCGATTTTTTTATTTGCAGGGCATAATTGCAGCAGATCTCATCCTTGTTTCTCGGGTTTCAACCCTGCTAGCGCGCTCACATCTCGCCGATGCGGCTCATTGAGCGCTGCCCAGCCGCAGAGTAGGATGACGAACACTCGCTTAATTGCCGAATCATCGCACAGTTATTTCAGGTTAAATGCTTGCTGATGCCCGTGGGCAGAAGGCAGCGATTTCCAGGTTACAGGGTTCAGACGTATGCGCGTTAAGCTGTTTGCTGAGAATAATTTAAAAAAGAATGCACTCTCGCTGTTCCTGATTACGCTTTTCTTCTGCTTTATCGGCAGTCATCTGCGCATTCCGGAGGAGTTCTCCCTGTTTTGGCCGGTGAACGCGCTGATTGCCGGTTTAATGGTGCGCAACCCCTTCTTGCATACCACATCGAGCTATCTGGTGTGCTTTGCCGCGATGATTTTTAACGACACGGTGTTCTCCGGCTGGGCGCTGCCTGCGGTGACCGTGAACTTCGCCAATATCCTGTTTATCCTCGTTTCGGTCAGCATGTTGATCAAACACCTGCAGCCGCCCTCGGCCAACAGCCAGGTGTTCAACGCCATGCGCATCTTCCCGGCCTGTTTCCTTGGTGCCGCAGCCTGTGCCACCTGGGGCGCGTGGGCGCAGGATATCGATTTCAACGCGCGCTTTGTGGTGGCATGGGGCGACTGGTTTAGCGAGCAGTTCTCGACTTCCCTGATGCTGCTGCCGGTGATGCTGGCGCGCTCATTGCGCAACGTCTCACCGCGCACCTTGCTGCATCCCGGCAAACTGTTGCCGCTGGCGGCGGTGGTGCTGTCACTGACCATGGGGGCGATGATTGGCGGGGCAGGTAGCTTAACCTTCCCGGTGCCGGCGCTGATCTGGTGCGCCATCGTGTTACCAATTCCTGTTACAAGCCTGGTGATCCTGATTACCGGCATCACCGAGATCGTTCTTGTTTCCCACGGCGTAATGAATATTCAGGGCGATGACGCTTTGCTGCCGATCAGCCATCTCACTTCGGCGCGATTGGGTGTGGCAACCGTGGCACTCAGCCCGCTGCTGGTGGCGGTGAGTATGGATGCGATTCGCCAGCTCAATCATCGTCTGGCGCTGCGAGCGAATTTCGATTTCCTCACCCAGCTGCTGTCGCGTTCCGGCCTGTATGAAAGCCTGAAACAGGAGCCGTTCTCCTTACAGCGCGAAGCGGGCGTAGTGATGCTGGATGTTGACTATTTCAAAGCCATTAACGACAACTTTGGTCACGATGCCGGTGATGGCGTGCTGGAAGAGATTGCGCGCCGCATGCAACGCGT
Source organism: Pantoea sp. C8B4 (assembly GCF_051336905.1). Taxonomy (NCBI): domain Bacteria; kingdom Pseudomonadati; phylum Pseudomonadota; class Gammaproteobacteria; order Enterobacterales; family Erwiniaceae; genus Pantoea; species Pantoea sp. C8B4. The sequence continues at coordinate 369,242 of NZ_JBGMNK010000002.1, read as the reverse complement.
GGTGGGCAATCGCGGCATGGTGTGTCGCTTTGGTGGCGAAGAGTTTGTGGTGGTGGTGTTCGATTACAGCCATCTGCAACTTTACCAGCTGGCTGAGGCGATACGCCAGGCGATGGTCAAAGAGAAGTTCTGGATTCAGGGCAACACGGTGACGGTTACCGCCAGCTTAGGCCTAGCGCGCGGCAGTGCGCTGAGTGAGCGGGAATGGCCGGGCGTGATTAACCGTCTGGTGTCGGCCGCGGACAAAAATCTCTACCTCTCGAAACGCAATGGTCGCAACCAAACCTCTCCGGCAATGGAACCGCGCAGTATGGTGAATGACGTGGCGTGAAGTGCGTGATGGTCGCCGTGGATGGCGACCATAAGATGGCTTGATGCTGGGTTGTACTTTAATGATGACTTCACAATTGCCTGATGCGAGTTTGTTTCGACAACCATCAATGACGAAGCTGTTTTTACCGTCGTAGGGTGCACATTGCTGCGCACCTGGAAATTGATGGTTAAACGCTGCTTTTCAACTGGCTGCTCTGTTGATGGCGCTGCTGCGCCAGCTCAATCAAACGCGTAATCAAATCGCTGTAGCTTAATCCTGCCGCCTGCCACAACTTCGGATACATGCTGATATTGGTAAAGCCCGGCAGGGTATTCACCTCGTTCACCACGATCTCGCCGCTCTCGGTCAGGAACACATCGACGCGCGCCATACCGAAGCACTCCAGCGCCTGGAACGCGCGAATCGCCACGGCACGAATCGCGTCGCTGGCTTCCTCGCTAATGGCAGCAGGCACCACCACTTGTGCACCATCGGCGCTGATGTATTTGGTGTCGTACGAGTAGAAGGCATCATGCACCACCACTTCGCCACACGGGCTGGCTTCGGGTTCATCGTTGCCCAGCACCGCACACTCAATCTCGCGGCCTTTGATGCCTTGCTCGATCAGCACTTTACGATCGAAGGTAAAGGCCAGATCCAGCGCGGCCGCCAGATCGTCGATATGATCTACTTTGCTCACGCCGACAGACGATCCCTGATTGGCCGGTTTGATAAACAGCGGCAGACCAAATTGATCGACCACGGCTTGCGCATCCAGACGCGCACGCTGTGCCTGCGTCACGCTGATCCACGGCGCGACGTTTAAGCCGGCATCACGCAGCAAGCGCTTGGTGAAATCTTTGTCCATGCTCACCGCCGAGCCCAGCACATCCGATCCGACAAACGGCAGGTTCGCCATGCGCAACAAGCCCTGCAGCGATCCATCTTCACCCAGCGTACCGTGCACGATCGGGAAGATCACATCCAGCTGTGACAGCGGCTGCGCCTGCTGACGGGTGATCAACTGCTGCGAAGCACTGCCCGGCACTAGCGCAACATTTTCGCCTGAGCGGTTCAGGGCAATCAGCGCCGGGTTATCGGCATTCAGCAGGAAACCGGAAGCATCATTCAGATGCCATTCACCTTGTTTATCGATGCCCAGCAGCACCACCTCGTATTTGCTCTTATCGATGGCTTCGAGGATGTTTTTCGCTGATTGTAACGACACTTCATGCTCGGCCGATTTGCCACCAAACACGATTCCTACACGTTGTTTTGCCATTGGTCTTGATCCGATTGCGGTATAGCGAGTGGGTAAGATAGCACGGTGAAAAAAGGCATCAACAGGTTGGTATTTTTCTCGCCCAACTCCCTATACGCGAAAAACTATTCGCCCTGGCTGACCAAAATTTTCAATGGCTTGTAATATTGCGGATCAAAGGTAGAGAGCGGCAACGCGACTTTGGTGCTATTACTGCGAGCTTCGCTAACTCCCACAATACGAATGTTGCTGGCCTTTTCCACCGCCTCGCAATCAAATTCTGCTGCGGCATCTATTGAGCGAGTGGCATCACTGTCACCAAAAGGCGCTACATTGAGTGTGCCTTTTTCGAGAACATGTCCCGTTTTATCATTGAGCTCAATATTCACTTCCAGTTGGTTAAACTCTCCAGCCCCTCCATTATCTAGTCTGAATACCAGTGAACAGACGCCTTGAGCCCACAGGCTATCGGTATTACGAATACTGATATAGCGCTGCGCTTCGGCAAGACTGGTTGTCTGCCAGCCCATTACAAATAGCAGCGTTACCCAAATATGCTTATTTGACCGTTTCATCTTCTTAACTACTTTTCCTGAACAATAGCCTGAGGGGCTGCATTGATCTTTTTGCAGCTATCCAACCAGCCTGCGGTATCAATCTTGCCGTTCTCCAGATACTTCTGCTGATTCTGCCAGTGGGCTGCGAGGAAAGGCTTTAGCCCTGAAAGACGTTTGTTCAAGGTGAGCATTTGATCAAACACAGTGACTTCGTGTTGCAGCCCGTCTTTGCCATACAGGGTGGCTGCATCGACGAGACTACTGGCGTAATATCCTGTGAGCTGTTGCAGTCGGTCAGATTGCTCGCCAAGTTTGGTTTTGCGGATGGCACAATTGGCATCGCTGGCATCTTTGTTCTTGCACAGCAGTTCGTAGTTATGGTTTAGGAAATCGAGGAATCGACCGTCATCCTGTAGCTTGGTGCAGAGGAAAGAGCCTAAATTCAGGCTGGCTCGGATAGACTGATCCCGCTCTTCCTGCTGTTTTTGATTGCTGGCACGCAGCTGATTTTCCAAATCTTTTAATTTCTGTTTTAACGCTGCGTCGTCAACATTTGACGCAAGGCTTCCCAGTGCTTTCACTGTGTCTTTAGCTGCATCGTCTTTCTTATCGTTAACCTGATTTTCAGCGCCAAGGGTTTCCCAACTTTTTTCCAGCTGCTTAACTTTATCGGTTGAGGTGATGGTGGGAGCCACCAGAACCAGACGCAGGCCCGTGGTTTTGCTGATGGAGGGAGTGGCTTGATCGTAGTAATTCACTTCTTTACGCGTTGCACTGCGAATTTCTGTCGGGCCTGAAAGGAAGTTGCCACCACGTACGACAAAACCACCAGCCTGACCATGCAAGCGGTTGAGCTTGTTGAGATAAAAGGGATTGAACATCATCTCTGAGACATTGCCAAGCATGTCATACAAACCCAGTGGATTAGGCTGTAACAATCCAATCAGCTGTACTCTGCCATTGGATGATTGCGCACCTGAGTACCACTCATAGTTCTTCATGTCATCCATTGGATAATGCTGGTCGCGAAATTCGGCGCTGTTGACCTTTAAGCCGCCACGCGCGGCAAATTCCCACTCAACTTCTGTTGGCAAGCGTAAGAAGCCAGCATCACCGTCTTCTTTTGGCAGCTTATCCATGGCATGACTGCGCAGCCACTGGTTGTATTTATCGGCGGCGCTGACCGCGTCAAACCAACTGATCCCGGTAACGGGTAAACTGAGTTTGCGCAAAGGAGTGGGGCACGTACCCTCCGTTAATGCCTGATACTGCAACGTCGTCAGCTCATATTTTGCGACCAGGTAATAACGTCCTTTTGCCTTTTTATCCGTGAAGCTACCAGCAATAAAGGCCGGATAACTGTGTTCAATGACGCCCCAATCCCCGCTGTCCTGACCCAAGGTAATCGGCAAATCATCAAGTGGCCCTGCCATGGGAATCTCGACTCGACGGAACGCCATAGAACCTTCACAGGGCATAGGCAGAACGATATCTTCGCCATCTGGTTTAGGGTTCCAGGTGTTCTCGTTCCAGGGTTCCGCTAAGGCGGAAGAGGCAGTGGCGAGCAGGCCGAGAGCTAACCAGTACGGCAATGAGGCAGGCGTTAAGGTCACGAACAATCTCCGTTAATCTTTCTGTTAACTAAAAAGTGGGTAGGACGAATTACACCTCTCGCAGACTCTGCGCAGGTTCTATTTTGATGGCCCGATAAGCACCAATACTGGCAACCACCAGTGCCACGACTACTGTGATCACCATAGCCAAAATGCTGTGCGTTAAGGTTATTTTGCACAGCATTTGGTCGGTCGCGTGGCTACCTGCCAGCGCCCGATTAAAAATCTGGCTGGCGATCAGGTAAATGCCATAGCCACCCACATAAGCCAGCAGGCTAAGTAGGCAGCCCTGTACGATGACATAGCCACCCACCGCCGGGCCGGTAAAACCTAAAAGCCGCAGGACGGCAATATGTTTGCGTTTGCGATCGACGTTAGCGATAAAGGATCCGATCAATGAGGCGATGCAACCTACCAAGGCAGTGGCGGCGATGATATTGAAGATCAGCCCCAGCACTCGATTAATGCTTTTTACATTTTCAATATCAGCCAGTCGGCTTGAGGTTTCGATGCGTTGTGCGCGCAGATCGCGTTCAAGGCTGGCAACGTGGTCGATGCTCTTGGCATATAATCTGGCACGCGCATAACGTGGTGGATTGGCGTTTAACGGCTGCCCGCTGCTGACCCCAAGGCCAGGGATCGAATAGCCGTCTCTGAAATGCTCAAGTATCAGCAGCAGAGAGGACTGGGTGAAAATCGCTGCCCGATTAAAATACGTGGCGGGTAATATGCCGGCTACGACCAGTCTTTTTCTCCCCCATTCCTGGCTCTCATCAAGCTGTCGGCTGACGCGCAGGGTCACGCTATCGCCGATCTTAACATCCAGTTTTCTTGCCGCTTCCTGCGTGAGGACTACCTCATTTTCCTGTTGGATCTTGAGATTGCCTAAGAGCGGATCGCCCACATCGGTCGGGATCACTTCAGCATTTTCAATGAAATGGCTGCTGTCCACTTGCAAGTCTGCCACCGTATTCAGTGAACGTGTCTGCCCGATGGCAAATCCTACATCGGAACGTTGGCGCAGTTGTGCTATCCACTCGGGATCATAACTGCCGCTACTCAACATTCGGATTTCAAGGTTGCGTGGATCATTGGCAAGCTCGTCCTGTAACTGGCTGACAATGCCAAATCGCAAGCCAAACAGCAGCAGCAGCGGCGCGATCACGGCGACCAGAGAGGAAGCAATACAAAATGAGATGATGCGGTCGTGCCAAAGATCTTGCAGTGCCAGGCGCCCTAACAGCAGGGTACGATTAAAGGACAAAGTGAGTTCCCCTTTGGGCTTGATCCCCTGGCAGGTCTGATGCACCTGAGCCAGTACGGGCAACTAAACAGGGTAGATTGAAACGCTGCACCAGGGGCCAGTCGTGACAAACTACCAGTGCCATCATGCCCTCTTGCGCCACCAGATCGATAAACAGGCGAAACAGTTGCTGGGCATTGTGAGGATCGAGTGCGGCAGTGGGTTCGTCAGCCAGCACCAATCCGGGCCGATGGAGAATAGCGCGGGCAAATGCGGTGCGTTGTCTTTCGCCAAAGGACAACTGGGCAGGGAGCTTACCTAACAGTGGGCCCAGTTTTAGCGTATCAATAATCCGCTTCAACATCCCTTTTTCCGGCTGCTTACCCAGGAGCTGACACGGCAGTGTGATATTGTCCTGCACGCTGAGAAAGGGAAGCAGCCCGCCATTTTGCAGCACGAAGCCCAAATGGCGAGCACGGGTGTCGGCCAGCTCTGCTTGCTGATTGTGGGTGAGGAGTGCGCCTACATCGAGTAGCGTTTCAGTCTCCAGTGTGAAGCGCTCAACGCTGGCGGGTCTCAATAAAAGACCGATCGCTTCAAGGAGTGTGCTCTTGCCGCAGCCGCTTTCACCGGTCACCGCCATCACCTGGCCTGGCCGCAGACTGAGCTGCGGCAGGTAAACAGCGTGCGACTGATCCCCTTCACCACGCACGACACACAAATTGTCGATGTGCAGCATCAGGGCATCATTTCCAGCGGCACCGGGTAGACACGATCGCGAGGATCGCTACCTTTGGCGAGTTCCACCCAGCGATCGACGTCCGCATTATATTTCTGGTAATAACGTAACTTGGTCGAGAGCGTGCGGATGAATTTCTCCTGAGACAGGCCATCCCAGCTTTTCCATGTTTCTTCGTCCAGATTCAGCACGTCGCTTTTATAGGGGAGATCCGCCAGATATTCGCCTAATACGCCGAGATCATTAATTTTGGCGTTATCCTGCTGCTTGAGCTGATTAGGATCGGCACCCATAGTCGCAGCTACGGTACGCAAGCGTTCAAACATTTTATTGGGCGAAATCATGCCTTCGTTAGCGGCTTGCAGGATCTGGCTTACCACATCGCTTAAATCGCTCAACTGCCCTTTGGTTAGCAGTACGCGAACGTCCGTGGTGGGGATATTCTGTTTGATAAGATCGCGGTCACTGATCCAGGCTTTGAACACCAACGGTGCCTGAGTGTCATTCTTTTTACCCAGCCAGGCCAATTGCATGGCATGGCCAATCAGCGCGGTGTCTTCAAGCAATTTATCCTCTGGCGCGGGCTTCTTGCCGTCATCCTTAGAGTAGAGCGCACTGCCAATGGCGGGGTCACCCATATAGGCAGATTTAACCTGTTCGGTAATCGCGGCTGCCAGCGTATCAACCTGTTGACCAAAGGCTTTCAGATCGCCCGCATCGACGGATTGATACAAGTTGGATTGGGTGCTGTCAAAGTTGGAAAGATCGCGGTACTGGCCTTCTGCTTTCGCATGATCAGCTTTGCCTGAAGGAGTCTTGAGGTGCAGGGTATAAACGGCAATACCTTTATTTCCCGCTTCCAAACGCAACTGCTTAGCATCGAGCCCGGTTGATGAAAGTTTATTGCTGCCATCAATGGCACCTGCATCGGTGATTAAGACGATGTAACGTGCGCCAAAAGGACGCCAGTCGATGTTATCAATGGCGGACAGGACACCAGAGTAAGCGTCCTCATCGACCAAAGAGCTGGAGACCTTGGCTTCTTTCAGACCGGCAACCTTTTGCAAGAAGTCTGCGCCATCTTTCACCTGATTCGGATCAGCGAAGATTTTCGAGGTAAATTCCAGCCCGGGTACGGCTTTGGTGTTTGAGCGGAAGGAAACCAAACCAAATTTCACCTGATCCTGCAGGTGTTCCTGCTGAATCTTGTCATAAATTTTGTTGACCGCTTCTTTGGTGCGGTCTATGTACGGACCCATCGAGATGGTGGAATCGATAACGAACACCACCGAGGCGTTAAAGCCTTTGAGCTGATTCACATCATCGGTCTGCTTCGCGTTGGGATCCGCTTTGCTCACAGAGGCAACGTTAAGCAAGCGTGTGTAGAAGCCACTTTCGGTCATCACCTCTTCACCGCTGAGGATCGGCAGCAGGTAAAACTGCTTTTGCAGATCAACGAAATATTCTGGCTCTTGTGCCAAAACGCCGTCGGCATGACCATCACGTTTTAAATGGGCGCGTAGAGGGGCCATCAATGAAACGGGATCGGGCGCGTTAAGAATATCATCCAGGCTTTTTTTATCTTTGAAGAACACCAATCGGTCACGGTTAGCCGGGTTGGTAAAGGCCAGAGTTAACTGCATTTTCCAGTCAACGGTACAGGACTGTGGTAGCCAGCCAATGGTTTTTCCGTAGCTATCGGGTCCCACTTTGACCCAGCCTTTACCGTTTACATCCGCTTTCTGATAAACATAAAAGCTGCTGAAAGCCGGTTGCAGTGGGCCCTTATCATCACCTGCTTCGGTGCCCAGTTTACATCCCGGTGTGGTTAACACGCGTTGGAATAGCGTTTTCTTACCTTCTTGCAGCAGAGGTTTATCTTCCTCTGCAGCCAATACCTGGCTGGCCAAAAGCAGGCCACATAACGGCAAAGCGAGCCGACGAAAATGTTTGGTCATCATTTTCTCAACTCCGCGAGGCGTTGCTTCGCTTTCTTGTTTTCTGGATCAGTTTGCAGCACGGTGTCATACCAGTATGCGGCGGTATCCGAGTCTGGTGTTTTGAAGCATTCACTCGGTTTATGATCTTGCGGATCGTATTCAGCGGCATAAGCGAGAGCGACTTTGGTATCACCACCTTGGGCGCTGTGCGCGTACAGACGTTGAGCCACACCACATTTTTTGGCGTCTTTAGCTGCCTGAATGATGGCCAGCAGTTTGTCACTGTCGAGCTTTTGTTGCGCGCAGCTTTGCACGAAATCAAGCTCACTCTGACTTGCCAGGTTAGCTGGGGAACATTCGCTTGCATCCGGTTTGGCTGCAGCGGCAACGGCTGGCACTTCCGGTAGTTTTTCTGCTGCAGTTGGCGTGGTGTGTCCGCGTCCAAGGAACCACCACGCCGCAGCGGCCGCAATCAGCAGAACCAGCAGCACGACAACGATGATTGGAATAACCGAAGCGTTACGCTTTGGACGCGGTGCCGTCGGCGCCAGGGGTGGTTCAGGGGGTGTTGGCTCGGCTTCTTTCTCCGGAACAGGTTCTGGTTCAGGCGCTGGAGTAGGCGCGTCCGCCACGCTACGGCCACCGTAGTTGGCGGTTTTCCCGCTAGCACCTGAAGAGAACAGCTCATCACGCACCAGTTGGAGTGTGGTGTTACGGGGTGCTCCCGAGGCTAATTGGGCCTGAATTTGCACCTGACTGGCGCTCGCCAGCAGTGGATCAAGCAAGTTCGGGCCAATACGAAAACCGCTACCTTTATTGAATTCATAACCACCGTTGAGAGTAAATACGTGTGGTGCCGGGCTCCAGAGGCCGTCAGGCTGCAGATAATTCTGCTCATTATTGCAAAGTGTAAAGTTCAGCGTTGACAGTAAAGCGTCTTCGCCACGCAGGCGAATCATCAGTTGTGCAAAGCCCGGCTCTGAAGGTTGGCAGGGGAAAATTTTCGCTAGCATGGCTGGGTCTCTTGTTTCATTTTGCCAATGATCTGGCCAAGTTTCTGGTTTTGTTCAGCGGAGATATCACTCGTGGCACTGTGGCCCGCGTTATCCAGCGTGATTTTCATTAATGCTGAGAGCCAGTCACCCACATAGGCGACGCCGGGCTGTGGGGCCACAGCAGGCAGCTGCGGTAATTCATCGCTGGCAAGGGAGACCTGACGGGCAAAGACTTTCTTCTTTTCTCCGACATAGCTGTTCGGGATTTGTGCTTCTGGCATCGCGAGGTAGCCAAACCAGGCAATAAAGTCCCGTATCGCCAGCTGAGCGCGAAGAGTTTGACGTGCCTGTAGTTGCTGGCGGAGTGTTCCCGCCTGTTCCTGCCCGGCCAGTGCACGTTTGAGCGTACCTTCCAGATCTTGGCGGGTGGCGGCGGTGATCAGTTCTTCGCATAACAGGTTGATTGCGTCACTGTTGATCCCGAGTTGCTGCCAATACGCGGTTTGCTGCGGCAGATCTCGCAGATGAGCGACCCAGGCTTTGAATGCCTGGTGGGCGAATTCATCATCCTGACCAACGCGTTCCGGTGTGGCTTCAACGGCGGTGGTCGGTTCTTCGGCTGATTCTTCGCCGAACGGATTACTGCCAAATAAACTCGCGGCAAAGGCATTCAGCGGACGTTGTTCCGCACCCGCTTGCGGCTCTGGCTCCTGCTCGCGAATGCTCAGATAGATATTGCTTAATTCATTCGAGGATATATCTAAACGACTGATGATTTCTCCCATACTCTGCGGAGAGGCGGAAAGGCCTTGCCACAGATCTTTTGCAATCGATTGTTTTTTAATTAGTTTACCGTCGCCGTCATGCTGGTACCAGCGACCAAGGCGTTTATCGACCTTTTCACTACGACATTGTTTTAACTGCTCACGCAGTCGGTCTAATTTAAACGCCAGTTTAGCGACACCGCGTAAACCCTCTGTCAGGCGAGTGATACCTCCATCATTGAATTTCATCATTTCCAGCCAAGCCTGCTCAGGATCTGCGATATGTAAAGCGACTTTTTCCCTGGAGATAAAAGTCCGGCGCATGGTATTGAGCGCTTCGTGATGACGCGTATTCAACGCGACCTCTTTGCTGGAACCCTCTTCCAGCTGCAGGAAAGCGCTCTCCATGCCTGGTTTACGCACCAGGAAGCAATTATCAAATGCTTTACCGGGAGACCACTGTTCTAACCAGTCGGAACCGGAAAAATGTTCCAGCAGTGTCATCTTAAGCAGGCCATCCCAGGATTCGTTCAACTGGCTTTCCGTATGTCCTAAAGTATCGGAAATACGCTTGTCAAACATGGTGATAGCCCAGAATAGACCTGCGTTATTATTTGCTCGCTCTGCGGCATCTCTGCCTTGTGTCCTCTCCACCCAACGATCTAGCACTGGACCCACATCTGACACATCACTCTGCTTAGCCGAGCTGGCACAGACCACCAAAGCATTCATCTCTTGGTTATCGGTATAGCGCTCAAAAAGGTAGGCAACCTTGCCACGCAATAACATGGTAGCGACTTGATCAGGTTCCTTTTGAATGGCTTCTTTCAAATTGCGAAGTTTGAGTCGTCCGCGATAGCCTGGGAAATCGAGGAGATCGACCTCCTCTACCACACTGTTATCGGCGATTTCTGCCAATGGAAAAATAAGTTCCGAGGTCAGTGCTGCGAGTTCGGCTTGCGTCAGAATAGCGCTGCCGGTTTGCTGATTCTCTCGCCAAAAACGTATCTCGACAGAGCGATCCTGGCTTGTGCCAAGGTGACTCAAGCAATCAACATTAATAATGCTGCTACTGCGGTCGGTGAGGGTTTCTAAGGGGGCAAACACCATTTTCGCGTGGTTGAGTTTTTCCAGCACGCGGGCGAGCGAGCGATAAATCTCGGTGAGCTCCGGTTGCTCTCCCCAAAGCAGAGAGAACAGCGTTGCGCGATCCTGTGACTTGAGAGCCGGTGCGATAGTCAGTACATGTGGCAACCAGCTATGCTCTAACTTCTCCACCGATCTTTTAAAGGATGTCTCGACATAGTCCCATAGTGCGACCACGTCCTCACTGCTGACACCGTTATTGGCGCTAGGCTGGCCCTCATATTGAAGGAACGGTTGCAGGCACGCCTCAATCCGCTGCTCGTCAATTTGATAACTTATTTGCTGTTGATCAAAGTCATTAAACCAGCTGTTAGCAAGAATCTTGGCCAGATCGATCTCACTGAAGAGACGCAGGGGGATCGGGTAGCCCTGCGGTGCTTCAGGTGCGTGTTGGGTAAAACGCGTGACCAGCCCAGTAGCCTCTTTACCGTTGCCGACGGGATTGACGTCACGAATGAAGTTGACGCGTTTGTTGTCATAGCGCGCTTCCAGTTCGCCGTTGCTGCCCGCGGCTAATGCGGAGATCAAATAAGATTTACCCGCCTGCGAAATACCAAAGAAGCCCACCGTCATGGGAGTGGAAGAGACTTGGGAAAGCGCGTTGGCTAAATTGCGAGTGCGCAATAAATCCAGGTTGAGCTTATCGGCTTCGTTATCCAGGCGGCGAGAGCCGGGGCGCACGTCGCCCACCCAACTCAGCGCATCCTGGCAGCCCTGAGCGATAGCCGCCCATCCCTGTTGCAGGGTAATTTGATCGTTGTTCATTATTTTTTCACACTCCCGCTATCGAGCCAGTGTCGGCTATCAATGAGTCCCGTATCGGGCATGGTATTGAGTTCCAACTCTAAATCTCTCTTTGAAAAAGATTTATCGGTATTGCTGCTGACATCTGCGATCGTCAGACGGTCGCTGATCAGCCCCAATTTGTGAGCCGCCTTGTCTTTATCAATCATCAATCTGATGTTGAGATACGGAGATTCACCGTTTGAAAGGCTTACCTTGGAGAACTTTTCACGTCCAGATTCGCTGAGCCGTAGCGTGTATAAGGGCGAGGCAGACCAGCGCTCAGCATCCAGTTGGCGATAGCCCAGTCGCATATCACCTCGCATCACAATGCTGGCCGTGTTGCTTTCTCCTTCCTCATTCAAGACCTCCGGTAAGATGATCTGTCCGTTTTCAGATTTGATATGACGATAAATCACGTCGGCATCGTGAATCAGGTTATCCATATCAATGGTGCCGATATGACGAATCGTGGAGTAAGGCTTCAACGCCGCAATACGGAAATGGAAGTTGGGGATACTATGATTTGCACACAACTGCGACAGCATCGCACCCACGGAGGCGGTGCTTTTCGGATCATGTATATGGCCGTTTTTATGGAACGGATACCAGGTTCCTGTTTGATAACCGTGCAACGCCAGAATACGCCCTGGTGGTAAGGGCAGGTTGCGTCGGACAATGGCCTGAATGCCCGGCAGTTGCGACGGACGGCCCGTCAGCAGCAGCAGATCACAGTGGTAGCAGGACAAGACTTCACACAGTGCAGTAAGTACTTTGTCGATGTTGAACTTACCTGAGCACACATCGTTGTGTACTTTGGTCAGCGTGATATTGAGTGTTACGTCGGCCAGTTTGAAGTTATCCGTGCCTCCCGCCTTTTTCACTTCACGGCGCACAAAGTTTTCAACTTCATCACTGATATTACCCGCGGGCAGTAATTCACTGACGCGCTGGTTAATCAGCAAATGAGTCTGCTCATTCTGGGGATCGTACTGCTCGTAGCAGGACAAAATGTGCAGTGCTAAGGGCACAAACAGTTGCAGGCTGAGTTGCTGACGCAGTACCGCTTCCGCGGCACTGACATTTTGCGCACCGCACAAATGAGACATCGATGTTTCAACCGAACGCACACCGGCTTCACGCAGCGATAGTTCAAAAGCGGGCAGCACATAGGACTGGATCACATCAAGCAGGATGTCATCACCGGCAATCTTGAAGCTGTCGCGGAAACGTTGCTGAGGAATGATATGCACATTCGCACCGCCGCCGGACAGGCCATTACGATCCAGACGATAATCAGTAATCACCAGATCGGTGGTGCCACCGCCAATGTCAATTGAGGCAATGGTAAGCGTTTCCCGGTCCTGACGATCAGGACGGCCCAGAGTTTCGAAGAATATTTCTGGGTGGCCGGCAAAGTTTTGATTAATTTCGGTGTACAGATAAACCAGCTGAGCACAAGAAGCTTCATCCCACTCAACGCGGATCTTAGGCAGCGGAATTTTGACGTTGTCTTTGCTGTGCTCATTGCCTTCATCAATATACGGATCATCCTCACCCGTATGCCAGCGCAACGATTTCCATACTAAGCCCACCGCCTGGCGCATTCTGTCATCCAAAATGCAGCGTTCCGCCATCGGCATACCGGGTGGTACGGTCAGAATAATGTGGCGAAGCTGGCGAGGAAGCCCCGCATGACCTTCACGAATACGCTGTTCGGGGCTGTTAATCTGGCTAATGGCTTGGGTTAACACCTCCGCTAACATAAAGGTCATCAGAGAGCTGCGAGAGTAGCGCGGCGTGAACACCGGAATGCGATCCATCTCATCGTCGATGGTATGCAGTGCATCGCCTTTTTCATTAATTAAGTTGGCGAAGGGGGCAGCCGTGGCGAGAGGGTTGGTATCCAGCGCTGAGCCGCTGTTAAAACGCCAGCCTTGCCCATAGAACTTTTCATCCCACAAATAACGTTTGGGACTAGATAAGCCTGTGGAGCCTTCGCTTCCGCGCCGGCGTGAGGCTAAGCGGCTCGCTTCTCCACCTATACGGGCGATGGTGGGCCACTGGAAAGCATCATGGCGGCCGCTGCGCACGGAATAAATATCTTTGCCAAAAGAGGCCTGTGAGAACTCAACCTTACTTTCAAAAGGATCGGTATAGACGTGTTCAGGCGTGCTGAGATCGCGCAGTTTCAGCACATAGTTGTGCATGAGGCCGGATCCAGACTGTCCGTGATCCTCAATCAAAATACCGCAGGTACGGGAGTTGCCGACATCAAGGATCAGATCAACGGGGATCGGTTTAATGGCATTTACTTCGCGATTGGCGACCACCTTAAACTGTGGCAGCGCGATAGAGGCTTCCGTCTGCGCTTGCAGACCCTCAAGCGGTTCGGCCATGAGTGAAAGCAGGTTAAGATAGTGCGCCAGCGGATACTGCTGAGCAATCTCATCCTCACGTTCATCGAGATCCCGGCCTTTGCTGGCGTCATTGAACGCATCAACTAACCAATCTTTCACCCAGTCTTGCGTTAAGTACCAGTTCAGAGCGTAAGTCGCGGTAGCCACGGCAAAGGTTGCACCGGCATTCACATCTTCATGATTAGGGCTGAGGTCAGCGGCCGATTGTTGTTTGGCCATGACGCGGGTATCAATGGCCAGTGTCATGCGATGAGTGTGGCCATCCATATCCTTTTCAGGCAGTTTTACAATACGAAAACGCGCCCAGTTCAGTGGCCCCTCCTGGTAAATATTGGGCAGGCTGAAACGGAACAGAGGGAGCGGTAACCAGGTGCCATCCAGCAACTTAAGACTTTGCGCGACGGGAATGTCGTATTGGCTTTTCGCCTTCTCAATCTTGTCCGGTGTCGGCTGGTAGAAAAGGTAGTCGCGAGGCTCGTTGTAAAGCAGACGCGTCAGTACGCCGTTGGCGAGTTTGACGAATTCGCCCGCGGGTGGAGAGTTGAGCATTAAACCGAAATCCATAAACTGGATTCCCGAATCACCCACCAGCGTGACCTGGCGATCATAAGAAATAATTTCAGGCAACATAATCTATTCGTCCCTGTTTATGAATGGGGTTGCAACATGCGGATGGGGAAGGTTTTGTCCCCAGCATTGTTACCGACACAATCGGTGTGAACAGCATTGAGCGATTTGCACTCTATGGTTGGGCCAATAAAGTTAGAGTCATCGCTACATTTCATCTGTTCAGGATTCGTGATGTTGAGTGCGCCTTGCTTAACACTCCCTTGGGCTGGGCCTTTGCAGGTGACACCATTAGATTGACGTACACTGACCGTGCCATTGCCCTGCTTAAAGTCGTATTGCAACTGCAATGGACGGCCCGTGAGTTTGTCTTGAATACCGCCGTTCACTCGCCACTGGCCGTTAAGAAACTGTGCCGGGCCATCGGGCAGTGCGGCAGGAAGCGTCAGCGGTTGCCCCTGTACTGGCTTAACGGGTGGCACTGTATTAGAGGGCTCCGCAGGAATCTGCGGTTCGCTGTTCTGTGGCTCTGCTGCGGGCGCTGGCGTTGCAGATGGCTCCGCATTAGCCGCAGATTCTGCGACTGGCGCTTCGTTGTTTGCGATAGGCTGTTGAGCCTCAGCGAAAGGCTGTGTTCCCGGTACGGTTTCATCAGCTGTTGTCGGGCCGCTGATCGGCTGAGAAGGAGTATTTTCCTGTGCTGTCTCAGTGGAACTCACTCCCGACGTAGTGTTGGCAGTGCCTGAAGTGGTGGAAACATCTGTACCTGAAGTTGCAGGAACATTCAGACCTGAGCCAGTTGGAGTCTGGCCTTCAACCGTTGGGCTATTGCCCACGTCGCTGATGGGCTGGCTATGATGATTCAGGCCAGGCAGCGAGAGTGAGGGGACGCAACCCCGTAACAGTCCCAGAATCAGCGCCAGACACAACAGGGCGACCAGTAACCACAGCAGCCAGCGCCAGTTCCATCTCCATCTTCTGCGACGCGTGTGCGTTACGGTCTCGAGGGTCTCAATCGTTTGAGCCGTCGTCGTTAGCGGTTGCGCCAATGGCGGCGTGGCGGGGGCGATGGGAGCAACGGGAGTTTGCACCGGTACTGAACCGGGTTGCAGCCAATGCATTGGGCTATGATGCTCCCCCGTGGGGTGCACAAACCCCCAGAAGGTGATCACCAACACTCCGTTTACCAGATAAAGGAACTCATCGTCGGGGAAGTTAACGACAGACTTTAATAATTGAGCGAATACGCGTCTGTCACCGCCTGCACCACCATTCTCCGCGTTTAGCATCTTCTCGCTTAACGCCTGGACTGCCATCTGGAATTCGGTGAATTGCTGACGCGCTGAGGCTCGTTCGCTTTCGGATGCACTATTCCAGGGAATCACATCGCCAGCAAAACTGCTGTACCAGTCCGTCCGATCGCCGCCCTGCTCATTTTGCGGAACGGCAAGATGGCGGGCTAAATCACGCCCGGCATCCAGGCGGTAAATGGCTTCACGCAATTGAAATGCCATCTTGAATACGGGATAGCCTGTTTCACCCAGCGCCTTGAATGAAGAGTTGTTCCCGGTACGTAACAGTGGTCCCTGAATCGAATTTCTCATTGTCTAAACCTTTTAGGGCTGCTAATTAACGTAAGTCACATGGCGATGATTAATTTTTGCTGGCACCCGGCGTCCATTCAAAGCTCCAGCCGTAATGCTTAGCCAATGACTCACGATCGGGGAAGAAGCTGTTGAGCCGCTCAACATGGAGGTCACCCCCAACGTTCTTTAAACGTGCAATTGCTGCCACTTCATGACGTTCATCCCCATTCACTAACGTGGAGGTGATCGGCGGCTGGTTTGGAACTGAGAGGGTGATAGTGGCATCAAGTCCTTGCCAGTTATTCGCGCCGCCGTATATGAAGCTGTAGATCAGGACTTCATCAATATCCTGCCATTGGCTGCCGTTGATGAAGAGCCATTCGCCATCTTGATTTCCGCCGTCGCGCAGATCTTTTTGCAATAGCATGAAGGGCGGTTTGTCGTAGTCACCAAGGAATTTACTGAGTGCTTCTACGCCACCGTTTTTTCCATTTTTCAATCGAACAAAAGCGGCGACATCCAGATCTACCGGCTGTTTGTTAGGTCCCTGTTGCCATGTCAAATTGACTTTGATTCGGCCAAAATCCTTGGTTTTGGCAAGATTAACGCTGGGATTGTCCGGCGTTAACTGGGTCTTTTTCGGCGAGGTATCTGTCACGGCAGCAGGCATTTCGCGTTGCGCGGGGAGGGCGGCTGGTGAACGGCTGTGAGACCACCACCATACGAGGGCCAGCAAAAGCAATAACAGCAGCAAGAGCAACCATGGCAGCAATTTTCGCCTTTGTGGTGCAAGTGTTATCTCTGCTGGCGTTTGTTGAACTGGAATGGCCCAGTTGATTAAAACCGGTTCACCCCCAACGCTATAGCACGCCAAAGCCTGGGAATGAGTGAGCAAAGTTTGCAGTGCATAGGCCGGATGAGTTTCTCCGCGCGCGGTCAGCTGTTCAATCAAGCTGGCAACCGTATCTTGGTATTCCTGCCGCTTAGACTGAATCTGGGTTTGTTCAGCATCGCTCAACGCTGACAACGGCGTAGCGAGACCCTGCCGCGCGGTCCACCACTCCAGATTGCCTTCTGCGCTGCGACGCGCTGTTGCATACAACAGCGCGAGAGCGGGGGGGAGATAACGGTGGATAATGGCGACCGTTTCCTCGTAGGTATTGAGCGTTGCCTCATCAATCGGCGCAGATCTTGTTAATCGTTGCATGGCCCAGATTCATTTTGGTTTTATTAGCGGAAAATGCCGATTGGCTCTGTGGCGAGCGAACCTTCCCGCCACCTCAGTGACGGTTTATTGAATTGAGTTAGCCTGCTCAAGCACTTTAATCCTGTCTTTGGCGGCAGCGATTTTCTGCTCAATGTCGGCAACGTCGCTGGCACTGCTAGCCTGTTGTGACTGTTGCTGCAACTTCACGAGTTGATTTATTTCTTGCTGGCGTTGCTGACTATGGGATTTGCTCGATTTGAGCTTTTTCAGTGTCTGGGCCAGATCAGAACGTGCTGCTTTTAAGCGCGTTTGTTCATCTGCTAGCTTCTGGCTGGATGCTTGTTCCCTGATCTGGGTATCAGCCAGGTTTTGTTGTGCAATTTTATTGTCACGCTGGCTTTGCAGAACATGGCGCTCTTGATCGTCAACTTTTTGTCTATAGCCACCCGAGGTGGTGCAACTTAATTTGGTAAGGAAACTGGGGTCTTGGGCATGCAAATCACAGTCCTGAGGGGAGGTGGCGCATCCGGCAAGGAGTATTGAAGCGAGTAAAACGTAAAGTCTCATGAAGGCGTCCATGTATTCAGAAAGCTGAACAAAATGTCGTATACACCGAAAGGTACTAAATAGGGCCGATAATAGTACCGGCCCGTCATTATCAACCCAATGAAATAGCCTGGCGTTGGCTGTACAAACCATCGGTCTCAGATTCCAGCACGGTAATCTGATTGTTGAGTTCGTTATATTCGGTCTTCAGTTTAGTCAGCTGAGCTTTGTCTTTAGCATTGCTGGTTGTTTGGCCCTGGATGGCGACTTTATAACCATCGCTCTTCTCTTTCATGACTTTAATTTTGTCTTTCATCACGCTGACGTTGGCGTCAATCTGGGCCAGCTCTTTTTTGGCACCGGCTTTATCAAAGCCAGCTTTGTCTTTCTGCACGCTAATTTTGGTCAGAGTTGCACTGTTGTCACGAATTACCGCCTTCATGGCTGCGGTTGTTTTCGCGATATCTGCAGTATCTTTGTTGATGTCTTTATCCATTGCTTGCAAGCGGTCGGCAGTGGTGGCGTAATCTTTTTTCAGACTATCGAGGTAATAGTTTGCTGCTACACCTGCAGCACATCCTGCAGCACCGCCGACGGCAGCGCCGACAAGCGCTTTTTTACCATTTCCTGCCAGTGCACCGGTCAAGGCGCCCAAGCCTGCGCCCGCCAGAGCCCCCATACCGCAACCCTGTGCAGCTGAGCTGCTAAATAATTGAGATTGTTCACCGCTGGTCAGACGCGGATCAGGTTTGGTGCCTGACAAGAGGGAACTACCGGTATTAGCACAGCCACCAAGCAACAGAGTGAGAGAAACAAGGAGACAGGTTGTACTGCGTTTAAACGTATTCGCCATTATTTTATCCTTAAAATATCGAATGGAGCAGAGCGAAGAAGTGTGCTGTCCATCGACACTATTGCTGTTATTGATTTTACGTGCGACTGGTTATTGCTTCCCAGCATAAATTTTAATAAAAAACTACTACCATAAATAGCAGTGGGTCGTTGAACTTGTTCTTACCCATACATCTCAAAAGCAGGAGTAAAAATCAGAGGTCTTAACGACGCTTAATAGACATCGGCAGACCAAATCAAATATTTAGTGCTTGGGAGTAAAATTTATGGATATGGAAAGATAATTCAACTAACTGGATTGGTATTCTTCACGGCACCCTAAGTTTGAGGGGGCAGTATTTGAAAGGTTAAATACCACATCCATTATTCCGCGCCTTAAGCTATCTGATTAACGTTAGTAAATAAATTGCAAAATCATTAATCTTGCTTAACTTTGGATGGTGTTTTTTGTCCACTGAAAAATTGGGCGCTACTTTAATACTGGTTTTGGCGGCATTGAGATAGAAGCCAACGCGCGCGGTTAACCTCGCTGGCGGTGTGCGCTGCTACATAAACCTTCAATAAATCGAAGTGATATTGGATAGCAATTCACCAGTGTGAGGGATACAATCCCGGCGAATTTTTACCCCAAGAGGATAACTGCATTGGACACCTGTCCCGAACGATTACAAAAGGTCCCTGCGGTAAGATAGCCCTCAACGCTGTCTTAACCGTGCGTTAAGACGGTGGATTTCCTTCCAGAATCTCCCCCTGTTTTTTGCGTGATACTGCTGAGTTTCAGCGGTAGCGGCACTGGCTGTAATCCATTTACTACCCCCCTGATGTTCCGCCTGCCTGAAGCAGCGGAGTGAGGTTTATTATGGATTGGAAAATCTTTTTACTGCGCGTCACCGTCGCGCTGGTTCTGGGCGCGCTGATTGGCAGCGAGCGCCAGCTTCGCCAACGTATGACCGGTTTGCGCACTAACGCGCTGGTCAGCACTGGCGCCTGTTTATTTGTTTTGATGACGCAAAGTGTACCCGGCATCGCCACTGATGCCTCACGCGTAGCGGCCTATGTGGTTTCTGGCATTGGCTTTCTTGGCGGCGGGGTGATCATGCGCGATGGCCTTAACGTGCGTGGACTGAATACTGCCGCAACGCTTTGGTGCACCGCTGCCGTGGGCGTGCTGTGCAGCATGGGACTGCTGCTGGAAGCGGCGATAGGTTGCATGGTGATTCTGTGCGCCAACATTCTGCTGCGCGATTTGGCGCAGGGGATTAATCGCCAGAGCCTGGTGCCTGCAGAAGAAGTGGTGCAGCACTACAAAGTGCAGATTATCTGTCTGGCGCAAGATGAAGTGCAGGTGCGCAGCCTGATGCTGCACAGCCTTGGCGGCAGCGGATTACGTCTGCAATCACTACACAGCGAGGATATGAATCCACCGCATCGCATGGAGGTTAATGCGGAAGTGCTGGGGAAACCGAGCATGACGGATCAGCTTGAGAGTCTGGTGGGACGGATCAGTCTGGAGAAGGGCGTGAGTTCGGTGCGTTGGCAGGTTTGCGGGTTGGAAGGGGAGTGATGGGCTAAGTGGCGTCGTCGCACCCTTCACATATTGGGCTGCGCTCTCATCGATGATTTGGGTTGGAGTGCTGATAGATGGTGTTGGAAATATTCAATACCATCTGTTGTATTTGATATAGATGAAGGAAACAACGATCACCCAGGATATGCTGAGAAAGGCCGCGTAATTAGGCATAAAGCGGACGAAAATGTAGATCCCTGCTACAACAGCCGCGAGGGGTATGAGGTAGATAAATGACTGAATTAACCATAGAAGTGCTTTCTTCATTTTTTTAAATCTCGTATAAAGCATCTCATTATTTCCTCTTAATAGTGCTTACCAATATTCTTGGCATTGAATTTTGAGTCTATTTTTGTAAGGTAACCGTTTGTTATTTGGCTTAAAGCGTGTTTTTAGAAGGCTATTCAGGCCTGCGTTTTGGGTAACTATACGTCGATGATACATCTGATTAACGATATTTTCCGAATTAGCGCGCTAAACCGATAGTTTTTGCCTACGCTTGATGCTTTCAAGACGTTGCTCAATTTTCTGCACAGTTTAACCCGTTTCAATAGCCGTTAAGCTAGCTACGGATCGGTAGATTTGTTGAATCGTCACGGGTTTAACGGACATAGCAGAGTCATTGGAGATGACTTGAAGAGAGATGCCCAACTGGCTCCAGCGACAGTTTAATCCGGATGCTCCGTATCAGCGTTGGGTAACGGGCATTGCCTATATTAGTAGCCACGAAGGCTGGCTGTATCTGGCCGCTGATGTGGCGGAGATAGGCTGGAAAACTATTAAAAAATATAATCGTATTGCCCATAAGGAAGACAAGATATGGTAAACGAGGATATAGAGAAGGCTGTATTTGCGCTGGTTGAAGATTATAACGGAAAAAGTTTGTTCACATTAAGACGTTATAAGCTTGAGCTGGATACTGACCTTAACAACGACTTTCGCATGGATCCCATTGACGCTTATGAATTGTTTGAACGTTACGCTGACAGTTTTGGCATTAACCCCAGCACGATCACATTTAACGAGTATTTCCCGGAAGATTTCTCCGCAGCACATGATCCAATTACTATCCGTCTGTTGATTGAGTCTGCTCAGGCCGGACGCTGGTTGGGTAAATAATTAACGCCTGCAAAGGTAAGCGTTCAATCTTCAGTTTGTTGCGGTCGCTTCCAGCGAGTAATGGCTGAACGTAATCACTTCTTAGCGCAGCAAGTTACTGGTTTCCTTAAGAGGCTCTTGCAGTAGCATCACCTCATTTCGGACGAGAATCTGCGATGCCTTTACCGCGTCACCAACCCCACCTCTGCTACGAAATCACCTAAATGGGCAATGAGTACGCTGAAGACGTGCAGCGCGTACAGGAAATCTATTCGCCTCACTATCACGATTATGAAGTATTCACGCGCATGGTGAAGTGGGAAACCGTTGCCAATTTAGCTGACACGTCAACGGAGGTTGGCCCTTCGGGCGGCACTGCCAACCCTTAGAGTTCTGTCAATAACTGTACGGGGTCAGAGCGCCGACGATTAGAGCTGGAACTAAAAGCCCGTGGTTTTGAGGGCCACGAGGAAGAAATTAGCCTCCTTTCCAAAGGATGTAGCCTAAATGCGGGGGCGAGGAGACGGCTTTTTTACCAGAACGGAAGGCTTCAAGAGGCTAAATTGGACCGGTGACAATCTGGAGCAATCCCATTGAAAGATAAAAAAGAGTTTCACATTAATGTGAGTTTTATATACTGTATGCATATACAGTCAGTTGTTGAATGGGAGGCAACATGCAGGATTTTCTTTTGGAGTCGGTGAAGCTCCAGCGCATTGATTTGTTTTTGAAACTTGTTGCTGTTAGTGACTGCACAGAGTTGGAAAAGAGCATGGCAATTGAGTGGGTTTCAGAGCTAACTGATGAGCTTATGGCGCGATTACGTAATCACGAATACAGTCGGTCAATGCATCAACTAGAGTAGGAATGAGTGGTCCTGATAGCCACTGCGAGCGTGCATGTCTATGCTGCATGAATTCGCATGATCCAAAAAGGATCGCATCTCTCTCGGCCCGCCTGTTCTGGCGGGCTTTTGCTTATGTCATGCAGTGCATGAAAACCATAACGCAAAGCGGGCAGGCGTGGCGGGGGTACGAGCGCGCGCTATGACTTTAGATATCAGAAATGATGAAAGAAAATTATGTTGCAGCTGAAGCATAACTTGGTGTTTAATAGCTTTAGATAAATTGTTGCATTTATTATTTTCACATTAATTATTTCATAAATTAGTGTGATCTTCTTATGTTTTTAAGAAATAACAACCTGAAGATTCTCATCATAAAATGAAAAAACAACGAATTAAAAGCAAGCCTTTTATTAATGAATCCAATGTTGATTATGTTAAGATACTAAATGAGATTTCATCTATATCTGACGTGATAGTTAAAACTCCTTTTGAGGAAAATAAGTGGGCGGAATATGAGTTTACTTATAACAAAGCTAAGTTTACATTTAGAGTTGTTTCCAATAAATTATTTAAAGTTATGACCTTAATAAACTTTTTTGATTTTGAAGATGCAAGGAATAAGCTAAAGAAAGACCTTGATACTTCGATTAAGGATTTTAACGACACTTCTATTGGCTTTAAAGCATGTAGGGTAGGAAGTGAAGGGTTTATAGTATCATTTAGTTCAGAATTTGTTTTTTTAAATGGTGTTATTAATTCTAATAATATTAGAATTAATGCGTCAATTCTTTCGGCAATTCCTAATAATTTATTAAAGTCGGAAGAGTGACAGGATGATTAAAGATAACACTGAAACTGCGATTTCTAACAAATCTCCAGGGCCAGATTACAAACAGAATACGGTTCAAGAACTATCAGAAACTCATCCTAGCGCTGCAAAGTTGAAGCCTGATGTTTCTTCTGGGGATGTTTTGCCGATAAGTTTGTTAGCCTTAGTATTGATATTGGTAGCCATAGTTTATATGGCGTGCTCATGGCTTAGGACTCAGTTAGATAAATTAATTGAAATTAAAGGCATTAGGCTGACGTTTAGCGTGGTTATATTGCCTTTGGCTGTGATTATTCTTTCTTCATATTTTTTGGATGACAATAAAAAATATCTGTATCTTTTGGCTTTAATTATAAGTCTTGTGACATCCGAGCGTTCTACGGCATTAACGGTTAATAAAAAAGCAGAGGAAAAAGATAAGGAGATTCAGGACAAAGATGCAAAAATTAAAGAAATTAAAGCCATCCTTTTAGACAAAATTCGGGAATTTAAAAGTGTACATTTGGGGAAGCTATTAAGTATTTCCAATGACCGCACACCATGTGGCGCCGATGATGTTCGTAAGCAGGTTCATGACTTTACAACTTTCATGATGTTTCAAAGTTCATTTTTATATACAATTGATGAAATTGAACATAAAGCTAATTCAAGCGTTTCACCTAAACCAGCAGATGAATTTGATATCTATAAAGTAATGTTTAATAGCACCTCCATAAAGGATGCATAAAAATTGTCAATGATGGACGGAAAGCGTTTTTAAAAATCAAACTCCATTTGATTTTATTAGAATGATTAGATTAGGTGTGTTTGACTTTTTTGATTGGTATGGTTGTTTGAATTATTTAGTGCTTATAATTTATTAGTCTGTAGTCATGTCATTAGTTGCGTTTTTAAATTGTAAATCTCCTTCTAATTTATTAATGTGGTTTTAATAGTAAATTTTTCAAAATTATAGCTAGAGTGAGGTGAACTAATGATTCAGCCAAAAGTGTTCATATCTTATAGTTGGTCAAGCAAAACACATCAACAGCATATAAAAGACATCGCAGATAGATTGGCAGCTGATGGCGTCGAATCAGTTGTAGACATTTTTGACTTAAATGAAGGTGATGACAAATACCATTATATGGAGAGGATGGTACAAGATAGTTCCGTTACACATGTCTTAGTAATTTGCGATCAAAAATACTCTGAAAAAGCAGACGCAAGGAAAGATGGTGTGGGTGTTGAGTCGATGATTATTTCGCAAGAAATATACTCAAAGGTTTCTCAGTCAAAATTTATACCTTTGATATTTGAATATAAGGATGGTGGTGAACCTTACACTCCAACTTTTTTGAAGAGCAGAATATATATAGATTTCTCTACTCCTGAAAAAGAGAATGACAACTGGGAACGATTGATTAGAGTTTTATTTGGTCAGCCGGAGTTCACTAGACCAAAGTTAGGAAAGCCACCGGCATACTTACAGCAAAGCACTTTAGCGCCAACTTATGAACTTCATGCGAAGTTCAATAACCTTAAATCTGCCATTTCCAACCAAAGAAGTAATATTAAAGAATGCAGGCGTCAGTTCTTAGATACGGTATATGAGTACTGTGAGTCATTAAGAATTGTTGAAAATCCTTCTGATGATATTCCGGGTGAAGTAATACTAGTCCATAAAAATCTCATCTCAGCTCGCGATATTTTAATTGATTGGATTTTACTTGAGGGGGAAAGTGAAGGCGATGAATTTACTAAAAACATGTTGCATGTAACTGAGTGGTTATTCGGAATTAAAGAACGGCCAGAATCTCTGCGCGCGTATAGTGATGTTTGGTTTCTTCCGCACAGAATTTTCGCTTATGAGACCTTCTTATATGCTGTCGCTGCTTTGGTAAAAGTTGAAGCATTCAGTAGAATTTATGAGTTGTTGAATTCAAGCTATTTACTTCCTGCTCACATTCGCAGTAGAGGAATGGAATTTTCTGATTTTAGCGAGTTATATATAAACTCGGATTACCTTCAGAGTAAACTTGCTCCTGAGAATTATCGATTAAATTCCCCTGTTGCAGAATTGATAAAATTAAGTGCAACTCGAGCAGATATAACTTTTGATGATGTAAAACAAGCGGATCTTGTGGTTTTGATGGTTAGCCTCATAAAAGGAAGGCATTGGTATCCCCAAACCTTACTATATTCTGGGCATTATGAAACTTATCCTCTTTTTACTAGAGCGATACAGCGTAGAGGATTTAAGAGTATTGCTGAAATAACTGGTATTAGTGATAGCGATGTTCTGGCGCAGAAAGTTAAAGAGGGTGACAATCTGGCTAACACCAGAAATTGGAATCAATTTGGTTTTGGTCGGAATTTTTTAGATGCCATGAATATTGATCGCCTAAACACACATAGCTGATAAATAGGCGCTCATCATTGAGCGCCTGATGATTTCAGAAGTCCATGCTATATGAATTAAATCGAATGATATCTTCACCAAGCCATTCATTTATTTGACCTAAGCGTTTTTGCAGCGGTAACAATTCATTGCGCACGAATAAGGTAGTATTTACGGCGAAACAGCGTTGCCGACTCGTTTAGCAGGGTGGACGGGATCGCCGAAAGATACTCCGGCAGGCCGTAAACCTCCTGATTTAAATCCGGCTCCATCAGGTGAAACACACTGCCTTTAGTGAACTCATAGGGCTGCGTGTTCATGCCGTACTGAACGAACCAGTAGGTTTCTAAATCGGTACCGCGTCGGGTGAATTTTGCCAGTGCCGGCTCAAGCGCCAGCACGCCGCCGAGCCTGCTGGTGCGCTTCTCCAGATAGGCGTTACCAAACACCAGATAGTCCTGCACAAAACGGCTGAACGCCTGCTGGCTCAGCAGCGGGTGAGGGATGAAGGTGCTGGTCAGGAAGTTGCGCTTCACGTTGATCGGCGAACTGTGATGCACGGCCGCGCGAAACGTGCGCGCCAGCCCGTCAAAGCTTACAGGTGGTTCATACCACTTATCCATGACCACACATTCCACGTAGTCCAGCAGCTCGCGACGGTCAAGAACCGGCACCGGATCGCCAAAGGTGAACGCTTCCGCCGCCGGGCCGCCGGTCATCTGTTGCTGCTGCACGGGCTGCGTGCGCGTGCGGTTCCTTCGTTTGCTCATTTAAAAAATCTCCATAATGTTGCCGGTGTGGGCGGCTTCGCCCTGTAGCGGTTCGTTTGCCAGCGCGTGCATGGTCGCCCACGCCAGATCGGCGTGGCTTGCGTCTTCGCTGCGGCTGGCTTCGTAGGTCGGGCGGTTGCCGCTGGCCGTGGTGGCACGGCGGATTGCCATAAATGACTGCGCGATGTCGAGGTGCCCAGCGTCGAACTCCAGACGCCCGCTGCTAATGATGTCGAACGCCTTCAGCACCAGGGCGTTTTTCACGTTCGGGTTATAAACGAACTCCTTCACCGCCGGATAAAACATCTTCACGTTTTCGTACACACCTAGGCCGACGCCGGTGGAGTCGATAAGGGTGAGCGGGTTTAAACAGCAGATTGATGCGGGGGAGTGGATTATTACCACACTCACGCATAGCCTGAGTGCTGACAGCGGCTTCACAACCAGCATTGATTTTGAAGTGAAAATAGATTCAATCGAAATGGAATGAATACTATCTCAAAATGGTTAATTTAAGTTTCATGCATTTCAATTGGATTGGGGAGGTGACGCGATGATGAATTGTCCTTTGTGCGGGAACGCCGCACATACACGCAGCAGCTTTCAGGTGTCAGCAACGACTAAAGAGCGCTATAACCAGTGTCAGAATATTAATTGCAGCTGTACTTTTAAATCTCATGAGACTGTATCAGAGATCATCATGAAGCCAGGAAGTGTTAAACCAGTGCCACCCCACCCGGGAAGAGACCAGCAGCAACCATTGTGGCTTTGATTTCTGTGGTTTATGCATTGCCGGTTCAGCACGGGCTAATTTATATCTTTAATGCATCAAACACCAGTCGAAGATTAGAAAAAATTAATTGGAAAATTAATTTTTTCTAATCATTTCATTGATACATTTCAATGAAATCATCAACATTCATTCTGAATGAGTGCGAAGTTAAATCTGTTAATGAGAATATACCTTCTTTATTAATAGGCCTTTTTATAATTAGTGGTATGCCTGGTTTATTTAGCTTTGGGGTCATAAGGCTTGTGCCATGATTGTGTATGAATCTACTGGCTATCTTCGCCACTCGTTTTTCATCGTTTTCGAGATGTGTAAAGTTCATAATGAATAAGCCCTCTACTTCATTGTCAATTCTTCTGATGAATGGCGTAACTCTTAATATATCTTGATATAATTTTGAGTCTTGTTCAAAACAACTAATTCCTAATGCCAGTAACAAGGATGCATCTGGTTTTTGCTGTAGTATTTTACCGTAAGCCAGTCTCCTCAATTTGCTATTCAACACTTCCCCATAACCCGTGCATATTATTTCATTTAGTGGCCTGCCGGGAAAAAGCTCAGCACCACTATAATAATTTTCAATGAATGAATCTCTTTCCGGTTTTTCACAGCTTCTTATCCTAAGGGTAATCCAATTTGAATCAAGTTTTACATAACTTGATTCATGAAAGTTAACCTCAGATATATAATCTAATTTTTCTTCCCATTCCCACATTTTGCAGGCATTAATTGCATCATTCCTCGATTCAAAGAAAAAAGCACCGCTTAGTCTGGATGGTTTGTCAGGGAATTTTGATGCACGAATTTTTTCTATATGAAACTCTGACTCTAGGTCGCTCATATATTTATCGTTAATAGACGATTTAATGTTGCTATATAACCATAATGAAGGTGCTATAAATTCTATGCCTTGTTCATCTTTAGGTGGGTTTGCTAAGACCCGGCCAATAGCAACCTCCCAGGCAACCATCGGGTGGTCTATATCAAGAATAGCGAACAACCTCATTTCTTAATCCCTTGTTAAACAATTTTTCAGTGTTTAGTAAAAAACATTCATTACATACATTGATTAAGCATCAATCTGACCTTTAGTTATGCCTGGATAAAGACTATTTCTTGCATGTGTTCAACACTAGAGGGTCAAAAGTAACAAGTTTCGAACCTGGTTCTGAATGGCATTCTGTGGCAACTAGGGAAGAAAGTATAAAATCTGCTGCCATTTTGCTGCCAATCGATTATTTGGCTACAAAAAAACCGCTTAGGAAAGCGGTTCAACTGCATGATTTATATCACTAAATTTGGTGGCCCCTGCTGGGTTTGAACCAGCGACCAAGCGATTATGAGTCGCCTGCTCTAACCACTGAGCTAAGGGGCCAGCGGAGCGGGGATTATAAAGTATCTCGGAGGGGTGATCCAGCGTTCGCCAATCGGTTGGTGAAAATTAGAACAATATCTGAGTCATTGATCTCCAAGCAAAAATCCCTTTTCACAGCATATCAACGCTCAACCCACATCCAGCCGTTGCTGTTTTTATGAGGCAAGGCACACCACGCACCTTGCCTTAGCAACGCCCAAAGCTTACAGATAACGTGATGCGGGCTTATTCAATGAGATGTACGGAATCATCGCACCACGCGCTTCATCAAGCTTCTGCCACAGGCTCATCTCTTCCACGGAAGGGATGGTAATCAGCTCGCCCGCATCCAGACCGCTCAAGGCTGCCGAGACCAGATCCTCGACTTCCATCATCTTCTCAGCCGGGATGTCATTAATCGATTTCCCGGCACGATCAAAGATCTCCGTCCGCGTGAAGCCGGGCAGCACGGCTTGCAGCACCACGCCGCTGCCTGCTAACTCGCGATCCATATTGCGCGTCAGCGATAGCACATAGGCTTTGCTGGCGTTGTAGGCGCCATTCATCACTTCATGTACCAGCGCGACCACTGAAGCGATGTTTACGATGGTGCCTTGCCCACGTGCACGGAAGGCTTGTGCAGCGCTGTGGGCCAGTTCGGTCAGCGCGATGATATTGAGCGACAGCATAGTTTGAATTGGCTGAATATCGGCGTCGGTAAATTCACCTTCCACCACCATTCCCGCATTGTTAACCAGCATCGTAATGTCGTGGTTGTCACGCAGTTCACGTGCCACTTTAGCCAGGTCATCCGTTTGCGTGAGGTCCGCTGCCAGCACGCGGACGTCAACGCCATGTGCCTCTCGCAGCGATTGCGCCAGCTGGTTAAGCCGTGAGGCATCACGCGCCACCAGAATCAAATTACTGCCGCGTGCGGCCAGCTGTTTCGCGTAAGTTGCACCAATGCCGCTGGATGCGCCGGTAATCAAAGCCAGTTGTTGTGTCATGGTCGGTTCCTGTAAATGATGGTTGTCATATCTGATGGAACTTAATATGACGATCATCATATTTTTCGTCAAGCTGGAATATGATGATCGTAATAATTACACTGATTGCCATTAACGATGAGCAGGATGGTGAGAGATGGAAAAGCAAAGCCACAAGGCGCGCACGCGGCAGCGCATACTGGATGAGGCAGCGGTGGTGATGCGCGAATGCGGCACCGAATGCATTGGCGTGGCGGCGCTGATGAAGCGCGCAGGATTAACTCACGGCGGCTTCTACGCCCACTTTGATTCGCGCGAAGCGCTGGTTGAAGCGGTGATTGCCGAAATGTTTGCTGATTCGGCGCAGCGCTTTGCGGCCATCACCAGCCTGGCCGATCCTGCCGAGCGGCTGACACAACTGATCGATAACTATCTCTCTGAGCATCATCGCAACACGCCTGGCGAAGGCTGCCCGATGCCTGCGCTGGTGAGTGAAATTGCCCATCTGCCGATTGAAACACGCACGCTGTTCTCGCAACGTCGCGATGCGGTGCGGCAACGGCTGGCACAAGCCCTCAACGAAATGCATCATCCTCAGGCTGATGACGTCGCCGCTAGCATGCTGGCCGAAATGGTCGGTGCGGTGGCGCTGGCGCGTGCCTGTCCGGATGATGAGGAAGCGCGCAATATGCTGGCGGTGAGTCGTCGGTTAGTGAAGCAAAGGGCGGGGCTGGAGAGCGCATGAGCGAGCACGATATTCAGGACATTATTGCGCCGGATTTGCAGGTGCTGTTTTGTGGCATCAATCCAGGCAAATCATCGGCGCACACCGGCTTCCACTTTGCTCATCCGGGTAATCGCTTCTGGAAGGTGATCCATCAGGCCGGTTTTACCCGCGAATTGCTGAAACCAGAACAGGAGCAGCGGCTGCTGGAAACCGGTTGTGGCATCACTATGCTGGTTGAGCGTCCCACCATTCAGACCAACGAGTTGGCGGGTGATGAGCTGCGCAATGGCGGGGCGCGTTTGCAGGAGAAGATCTTACGCTATCAGCCGCGTGCGCTGGCGGTGCTGGGCAAAGATGCGTTCCAGAAGGCGTTCCGACAGCGCAAAGTGGAGTGGGGCGAGCAGTCGCAAACCTTGGGTGAAACGCGCTTATGGGTGCTGCCCAATCCCAGCGGTTTGAACCGTGCGACGATAGAGGAGATGGCGGCAGCTTATCGCCAACTTCATGATTGGTTACAGAATAACGCGTGAGCGTGCTCCGCTTAACGCGGCCCTGAAGTTGTTCAATCTGTGGTTTCTGACTAAACCCAAATCTTTATGGCAAATAAAGAGAGGGAAGATGAAACGCACAATCGCGTTAGCGGCGCTGCTGGTGATGGCCCAACAGACGGCACAAGCGGAAACGCTGAAAGTATTTAGCTCCGGTGGCATGTATCCGGTGATTGAGAGCCTGAAGCAGGATTATCAGCAGCAAACCGGCAATACCCTACAGCTGGAAGCGGCACCCTCGATGGGCGATACGCCACAGGCTATCCCTAATCGTCTGAAGCGTCAGGATAATGCCGATGTGCTGGTGATGGTCGATTACGCCATCAAGCCGCTGGAGCAGGCTAAATTTGTGGATAGCAACAGCCATCAGGTGCTGGCGCACTCTTATATCGCGATGGCGGTGAAGCAGGGCATGACGCCGCCGGATATCAGCACGGTGGCGAAATTCAAACAGGTCCTCACGGAAGCCTCAAGCATCGCGATATCAGACAGTGCCAGCGGCAAATATATTCAAGGCAAGATGCTGAGCAAGCTGGAGTTGGGGCCGAAGACCGCCAGCAAAGTGTCAGTGATCCCCGCCACGCCGGTGGGTGAAGCGGTGGCGCAGGGGAAAGCGGAGCTGGGCTTCCAACAGAACAGCGAATTGCAGGCGGTGAAGGGGATCACCATTGTCGGTCTTATCCCGCCAACGGTGCAGCAGGACACGCTATACGGCGCGGTGATTACGCGCAGCACGCAGCAGAAGCAGGCGGCGGCGCAGTTTGTGAAGTATTTGCAGAGCGATAACGCGCGCAAAATGATGCAGGAAAAAGGGCTGACGCCGTTTTAAGGCAATAAAAAACCCCGGCAAGCCGGGGTTTTTCGTCTTAACGAGGATTAATCGTCAAGGAAGCTACGCAGCACTTCGGAGCGGCTTGGGTGACGCAGCTTACGCAGCGCCTTGGCTTCGATCTGACGAATACGCTCACGGGTAACGTCAAACTGTTTGCCAACCTCTTCCAGCGTGTGGTCGGTGTTCATATCGATACCGAAACGCATACGCAGGACTTTCGCTTCACGCGCAGTCAGACCCGCCAGCACGTCGTGGGTGGCTGAACGCAGGCTTTCTGAGGTAGCAGAATCCAGCGGCAGCTCCAGCGTGGTGTCTTCGATAAAATCGCCCAGATGTGAATCTTCATCATCACCAATCGGCGTCTCCATAGAGATCGGCTCTTTAGCAATTTTCAGCACTTTGCGAATCTTATCTTCTGGCATCAGCATACGCTCAGCCAGCTCTTCCGGCGTTGGCTCACGGCCCATCTCTTGCAGCATCTGGCGCGAAATACGGTTGAGCTTGTTGATGGTCTCAATCATATGCACCGGAATACGGATGGTACGTGCCTGGTCGGCGATAGAACGGGTGATAGCCTGACGAATCCACCAGGTCGCATAAGTTGAGAACTTATAACCACGACGGTATTCAAACTTATCAACCGCTTTCATCAGGCCGATGTTACCTTCCTGAATCAGATCGAGGAACTGCAGACCACGGTTGGTGTATTTCTTGGCGATAGAAATAACCAGACGCAAGTTTGCTTCAACCATCTCTTTCTTCGCACGACGCGCTTTGGCTTCGCCGATCGACATGCGACGGTTGATGTCTTTAACCTGCTCGATTGTCAGGCCGGTCTCTTCTTCAATCTGCTGCAATTTCTGCAGTGAACGCGTCACATCATCTTCAACTTCAAGCAGCTTCTCTGACCAGGGCTTATTCATGGCCAGCGCCGCTTTGAACCAGCTTGGGCTGGTTTCGTTGCCGGTGAACAGGGTGATGAAGTTCTTCTTCGGCATTTTGCAGATTTCAATACACAGCTTCATGATCAGGCGCTCTTGCGTACGCACGCGCTCCATCATGACGCGCATACTGTTCACCAGGTAGTCGAATTGCTTCGGCACCAGGCGGAACTGTTTGAACACTTCAGACAGGTTATTGATTTCTGCAACGGCATCAGCGTGGCTGCGGCCTTTGGCTTTGATCACGGTACGGGTGGTTTCGTACTGAGTGCGCAGATCGTTGAACTTCTCGCGCGCCAGTTCTGGATCGATGGAGTTATCATCGTCAGAGCTGTCATCGTCGCCATCTTCGTCTTCTTCATCGTCGTCGTTACGGTCTTCTTCAGACAGTTCAGAACCCACGTGAGTGGCGGTTGGCGCGATATCTTCTTCCGCGTTCGGGTCAACAAAGCCGGTGATCAGGTCAGACAGGCGAGATTCGCCCGCTTCCACACGATCATACTGATCGAGCAGATAGGTGATGGCTTCCGGATATTCGGCAACCGAGCACTGAACCTGGTTGATACCGTCTTCGATACGCTTAGCGATGTCGATTTCGCCTTCGCGCGTCAGCAGCTCAACGGTACCCATTTCGCGCATGTACATACGCACAGGGTCAGTAGTACGGCCAATTTCAGATTCAACGCTAGAGAGTACCTGCGCGGCAGCTTCTGCGGCATCTTCGTCAGTATCACTGCTGTTTTCATTCAGCATCAGATCATCGGCATCAGGTGCTTCTTCAACAACCTGAATACCCATGTCGTTAATCATCTGGATGATGTCTTCGATCTGATCGGAGTCGACGATATCTTCCGGCAGATGGTCATTGACCTCAGCATAGGTCAGAAAGCCCTGCTCCTTACCACGGGTGACAAGCAGCTTAAGCTGTGACTGCGGGTTTTGCTCCATAAGACGGTATCCACACTTCTGTTAATTAGATTGGTGTCGGTCGGCAGCGAGCCAACTATAACAGTGAAGGCGTTGTTCTTTTGCCGCTGCCTTCAACACGGCCAGGGCTTCAGCCCTTCATATATCGGCACTTAAGCCGCTTGAGTTCTTTCATTGCGGGCCTGGCTTACTCGCCATTTTCATCCCCGGCAGTGCTCGTACAAGTTGCTTTAGCAACTTGAACGCCCTTCAGGGCGGCCCCGAAGGGGCGAGCTTCGCGAGTCATCCTCACGTACTTCAGTACGCTCCGGTTACTGCGCGCTGGCGGTCACGAAACTGGCTTCGACGCCGACGGCCCTCGTACGGTGCGCTTAAAACCGAACCGAACGATCAAACCAAAACGGCAGCTTTAACAGCCTTCAACGTTCTGGTCTGGTAAAAATCTTATTTTTTCGCTAATGCCTGGCTTAAGGCCCAGAACTCGCGGCGTTCGGCGGCGCTCAGGCCATCGGTACGATCGCGTGCGATAAGCGCTTCAAGGCGCTGTTCAAGGGCTGAGTCGTAAAGACTCGCCAGTGAATCCTGGAACACGGCTTCTGCTTCTTCATCCACTATCATGTGGTTCCAGGTGGCCAGCGTTTCAAGGGGCTGGCTAAATTCTGTCCCGCGATATAACTCTAGTAGCTGTCCGGTCGTCAGGCCAGGATTCTCCGTACAACGACTGACTAACTCCACAAACAGCGGTAAACCCGCCATTTTTGACTGCTCAAGCCCATCCAGCGTAGGAACGATGGCGGCAAATTGCGGATTCTGCACCAGTAACGCAATCAACACGCGCATGGTGGTGCGCTTCAACGGGGGAGCCGTTGGCGCAGTCCCGCTTTCTGCCTGCTTTGGCATCAGCTTGTCTAACTGGTTATCGTCCAGAATGCCGAGTTTATTACCCAGATTCTGACGCATATAAATGCGTAAAGTTTCACCGGGGATCTGGCTAATTAACGGCAGCGCCAGCGTTGCCAGCTTGGTTTTACCGTCACGCGTGCTCAGATCGACCTGTGGCATCAGGCTGTCGAATAAAAACGTGGAGAGCGGTAAAGCCTGCTCCATCCGCGCTTCAAACGCCTCTTTGCCTTCTTTACGCACCAGCGTGTCCGGGTCCTCGCCATCAGGCAAAAACATAAAGCGTAGCTGACGACCGTCATTCATGTAGGGCAATGCGGTTTCCAGTGCACGCCATGCGGCTTCGCGCCCCGCGCGGTCGCCGTCGTAACAGCAAATCACCGTGTCGGTAGAACGGAACAGCAGCTGAATGTGCTCAGCGGTGGTCGAGGTGCCCAGCGAGGCAACGGCATAATCGATGCCAAATTGCGCCAGCGCCACCACGTCCATATAGCCTTCTACAACCAGCAAACGCGCGGGCTGCGGATGATTCTTTTGCGCTTCATACAGGCCATATAACTGACGGCCTTTATGGAAAATCGGTGTTTCCGGCGAGTTCAGGTACTTCGGCGTATCGTTGCCCAGTACACGTCCACCAAAACCAATGACGCGCCCACGCTTATCGCGAATCGGGAACATCACGCGATCGCGAAAACGATCATAAGTGCGGCCGGAATCGTTACTGACCAGCATGCCCGCTTCCATTAAGGATTCGCGGTCCTCTTTCTGCTGACCAAAACGTTTCAGCACGTTATCCCAGCCTGCTGGCGCATAACCAATCGCGAAGTGATCGATCACTTGCTGGCTGAGACCGCGTGTGGCGAGATAATTTTGTGCAGATGTCGCTTGCGGGTTACGCAGGCTTTGCTGATAGAAACCGTCGAGGCCTTCCAGCAGCTGATACAGACTTTGACGCTGATGACGTTCCATCGGGCTGGGGCCGTTGCCCGCTTCATACGGCACTTCTAAGCCGTGTTGCGTGGCCAGCTCCTCAACGCTTTCGACGAAATCCAGACGATCGTGATTCATCAGGAAATCGATGGCGTTACCTTTGGCGCCACAGCCGAAGCAGTAATAAAACTGCTTCTCACCGCTTACGGTGAAAGAGGGGGTTTTCTCGTTATGAAAAGGACAGCACGCGTGATAGTTCTTACCCTGCTTTTTCAGCTTAACGCGGGCATCGATAAGATCCACGATATCCGTGCGGGCAAGTAAGTCATTGATAAATACGCGTGGAATTCGTCCAGCCATAAGCCCCGGTTTTTCAGCTCATAAACGGCAACAAGCCGCGCTTCCTTTCGGAAAGCACGGCCTCTTACTTGACTCTGTCTGCGTTTAACACGCGGCGGAAGCGAACTTCCGAAAGAAATTAGTACAGACGAGTGCGGCGTGCGTTTTCGCGAGCCAGTTTCTTGGCGTGACGCTTAACAGCAGACGCTTTAGCGCGCTTACGCTCAGTCGTTGGTTTTTCATAAAACTCACGACGACGAACTTCCGCCAGAACACCTGCTTTCTCGCAAGAACGCTTGAAGCGACGCAGTGCTACGTCGAAAGGCTCGTTTTCACGTACTTTAATTACCGGCATGTAACTCTTACCTCGATAAATTCGGTTTTGCTGCTGACTGCGGCGCCAGCACTTTTAAAATGGTGCAGCATTTTACTCCAGCCGTAGCCGAGTTGTAAAGCACCATGAACAATTTAGAACCAACAGAGACATATGCCATCGCGGCTGCCGGTTTTTTCAGGCCGTGGAGTATAGCGCACTCTTTGTGCGACAGAAAAACACTTTTTCCTGGCAAAGTCGTCCAGCGTGTGATTCGCCTGTGCTACACTGCGCGCCGCAAGAAGAGGGTGATAAAAGCTATGCGAGTTCTGGGTATTGAAACGTCCTGCGATGAAACCGGCATCGCGATTTATGACGATGCGTCCGGTCTGTTGGCGAATCAATTATATAGCCAGGTCAAACTGCACGCCGATTACGGTGGCGTAGTGCCCGAACTGGCCTCACGTGACCACGTGCGCAAAACCGTTCCGCTGATTCAGGCTGCGCTGAAAGAAGCCGGATTAGCCGCAAAAGACATTGATGCCGTGGCCTATACCGCCGGTCCAGGTTTGGTCGGGGCGCTATTAGTCGGGGCGACTGTCGGCCGTGCACTGGCGTTCGCGTGGAATGTGCCTGCCGTGCCAGTCCATCATATGGAAGGCCATCTGCTGGCACCGATGCTGGAAGAGAATCCACCGGAGTTTCCGTTTGTGGCACTGCTGGTCTCCGGCGGTCACACGCAGTTAATCAGCGTCACTGGCATTGGTGAATACACTTTGCTGGGCGAATCGATTGACGATGCGGCGGGTGAAGCTTTCGATAAAACCGCCAAACTGCTCGGTCTGGATTATCCAGGCGGGCCGATGCTGTCACGCATGGCGCAACAGGGCACGCCGGGTCGCTTCAAATTCCCGCGCCCGATGACCGATCGCCCAGGGCTGGAATTCAGCTTCTCGGGTTTGAAAACCTTCGCCGCTAACACCATTCGTGAACATAACGGCGATGAGCAGGCGCGTGCCGATATCGCTCGTGCGTTTGAGGATGCAGTGGTGGATACGCTGATGATCAAGTGCAAACGCGCGCTGGAGCAGACCGGCTTTAAACGCCTGGTGATTGCCGGTGGTGTCAGCGCCAACCGCACGCTGCGTGAACGCATGGCCGAGATGATGCAAAAGCGCGGTGGCGAGGTGTTTTACGCGCGTCCGGAGTTCTGCACCGATAACGGCGCAATGATTGCCTATGCAGGCATGGTGCGGCTGAAAGGCGGTACGCGCGGTGGACTGGGCGTCAGCGTCCGGCCACGTTGGCCACTGGCCGAGTTGCCCGCCATCTAAAACGAAAAAACCGGCATCGCGCCGGTTTTTTTTATTTCTTTTTCTTTCGCTTCCAGATCTTATTTTCCTGGCCGCGCCACAAGCGCTGGATGTTGTCGTGATGGCGCAACAGAATCAAACAGGAGAGCATCGAAACCGGGAAGGTGAATTGGGGTTTGAACCACCACACGTAAAACGGCGCGATCAGCGCACTGACTATCGCACCCAGCGAGGAGTAGCCGCTCAGCAGTACCGTCAGCAGCCAGGTGCCGGTCATCAATCCCGTCAAATCCCAGCCAATCGGCGCAATCGCACCAAACGCGGTTGCTACGCCTTTACCACCACGGAAACGGAAGAACACCGGATAGATATGGCCGAGGCAGGCAGCAATCGCGGTTAAGCCGAGATACATCGGCGTGACGTGCAGCAGATAGGCGATCCATACCGGAATCATCCCTTTTGCCACGTCGAAAATCAGTACCGCAGCCGCAGCGGCTTTGCCACCAATGCGCAACACGTTGGTCGCGCCTGGGTTGCCGGAGCCAGCGGTACGCGGATCGGGTAAGCGCGCGAGTTTACAAACCAGGATCGCACTGGAAATCGAGCCGCAAAGATACGCGAAAATAATCATACCAAGCGCGATAGCACTCATAGCGTCGTACCGTTCCTTTTGGGTCGTTTTGTTCTCGATAAGCGTGGATAATACGCATAATCCGCCGGAAGTGGTATCCGGCTTAGCCAAAAACAGAGACTGACATCATGGATATCGTATTTATAGAACAACTCACCGTGTTCACCACCATTGGCGTTTACGACTGGGAACAGGGCATGCAGCAGAAGCTGGTGCTCGATGTCGAAATGGCGTGGGACAACCGTCGTGCCGCGGTGAGTGACGATGTGAACGACTGTCTGAGCTATGCCGATGTCACCGAGGTTATCCTCAATCATCTGCAGGGCCAGCGCTTTGCCTTAGTCGAACGCGTGGCGGAAGAAATTGCCGATCTGTTGATGAATCGTTTCAAAACCCCCGGAGTACGCATCAAAGTCGGGAAACCTGGCGCGGTGGCCCAGGCAGCGACCGTTGGCGTGCGTATTGAGCGCGGGACTATTCCTAAATAAATCATCCGTGATTGCCATCACAATGAAACCAAACCAAATTATGGTGTGTCTCACTTGAGGCCGTTGCGCTAACGGACGCGAAGTTGCCGATTTTCTTAAGGTTTCCTTCAGCGTGGCGCAGGCATAATTTTAGGCGGTAGCACCTTGCGACCGCCTTTTTACTGTTTAAAACGGATAGAGGAAAAATTTTGATGGCAGATATTCACCAGCTTTGGGTTGCTGCAATCCTGGGGGTTGTGGAAGGCCTCACGGAATTCCTGCCGGTCTCTTCTACGGGCCATATGATCATTGTTGGCCATCTGTTGGGTTTTGAGGGTGATAAAGCTGAAACCTTTGAAGTTGTCATTCAGCTGGGTTCAATTTTAGCGGTAGTGGTGATGTTCTGGCGCCGCCTGTTCGGACTGATTGGTATTCACTTCGGTAAGGAGCCGCATGAAGGCACCGGAACCGGGAAACTGACGCTGATTCACATCCTGTTAGGTATGGTTCCCGCGGTGGTGATTGGTCTGGTGCTCCACGATCAAATCAAAAGCCTGTTTAATCCGATTAACGTGATGTACGCGCTGGTCGTTGGTGGTGTGTTGCTGTTGGTCGCGGAGTACTTCAAGCCGAAACAGCCTAAAGCGGTAGGTATCGATGATATCACTTACCGCCAGGCGTTTATGATTGGCTGCTTCCAGTGTCTGGCGCTGTGGCCGGGCTTCTCGCGTTCGGGTGCCACCATTTCTGGCGGTATGCTGATGGGCGTGAGTCGTTATGCCGCATCGGAGTTCTCGTTCATCCTTGCGGTGCCAATGATGATTGGTGCGACTGGCTTGGATCTTTACAAGAGCATGGGCTTCCTGACGATGCAGGATTTCCCGATGTTCGCCGTCGGCTTCGTGACCGCCTTTATCGTTGCGCTGCTGGCCATCAAAGTGTTCCTGGAACTGATTAAGCGTATTTCGTTTGTCTCGTTCGCTATCTATCGCTTTATCGTGGCGGCGGCGGTTTACGCCATCTTCATGTAAGCGCGGCGTGCGGCCAGTTATGCTGGCCGCACGTTGATCAACCCTTCCTGTACTGCCATTACCCGACGACGCGTCAACTCTTCCCGCACGGCTGGACCTTTAAAACCTGCTGCAACTACCTCCTTCGTCGGTACCGCCTGAGACAGTGCAAACGCCTGACGTAAATAATCGCCTTGTGGATAGGCCAGGCTTTCCATTCCGGTGCGACCGCGCGCATCAGCTTCGCTGGTTAGCGCCATCTTCTCAACGCGATCGGGCTTACGCCACGCATCAATGCGATCAAACAGAGCCACCAGTGACTCCGCTGACTGACGCTCAATGGTGTGGACGATATCGTGGAATTCGGTGACGATTAACGCCAGATCGCGCACCTGATTGGGTACGCGTAGCCGCTGGCACAGTGCCTCGACAATCGGGACGCCAGCTAAACCGTGACCATGATGGCTCGGCCATTTTTCCGGCGGCGTCAGCGCCTTACCGACATCGTGGAACAGCGTGGCAAAGCGCACGTCCAACTCCTCTGAGAGGGCGGCAGACATCGTCAGCGTCATTAGCGCGTGCACGCCGGTATCAATTTCGGGATGCCATTTGATCGGCGCCGGAATGCCGTACAGCTTATCCAACTCCGGGAACAGCACCTGCAACGCACCGCAGTTACGCAATACCTGAAAATAGACCTGCGGGTTGCGGGTCAGCAGGGCTTTTTCGGTCTCTTTCCACACGCGTTCGGCCGTGAGGTCAGCTAACTCGCCGCTCTCCGCCATCTCACGCATTAAGGCCTGAGTTTCATCCGCGACACGGAAATTGAGGTGGGCAAAACGGGCAGCGAAACGCGCCACGCGCAGGACGCGCAGCGGATCTTCGTTAAAGGCGGCGGAGACATGGCGCAGGGTGCGATTCGCCAAATCCTGCTGTCCGCGATAAGGGTCGATTAAGCTGCCGTCGTCGGCCTGCGCAATGGCATTGATGGTGAGATCGCGGCGCTGCAAATCCTGCTCCAGCGTCACGTCCGGGGCAAATTGTGTGATAAAACCGGTGTAGCCTTTGCCATTTTTGCGTTCGGTACGCGCCAGTGCATACTCTTCACGACTGCGTGGGTGCAAAAAAACCGGAAAATCCCGGCCCACCTGCTGATAACCTTGTGCCAGCATCGCTTCAGGTGTGGCACCGACCACCACCCAATCTCTATCTTTTACCGGCAAACGCAGTAAGGCATCACGCACCGCGCCACCGACCAGAAACGTCTTCACTCAACCACTCCAGAGGCAATGTATTCTGCGCGCCGTGCACGCATGTTGCGTTATTGTTGCATACTTTGGCTAAATATCGGGCACGCCAAAAGGGGCATCTTACGATCCCCTTGAAGAAAAGAACAAATCGGCGTGGTGGTTTAGTTCATCCAGCGATCGTTTTTCTTACGGCGTGGCACCATGTGCGGCAATACCAAACCAAGCAGTAAGCCGACACCCAACACGCCGCCACCATACATAAACCACTGCATGATGATGGTGCGCTGTTTGTCATCCAGCTGGACGTTCGCGGCGCTGACTTTCTTCTGCGCGACAATCAGCTCATTTTTCAGCTTCTGATTTTCCGCTTTCAGGCCGTCAATGGTGCCGTCGCTGTTCGCCACTTTGCTCTGCATTTCAGAGGTGCGCTGATTCCAGCTGTTGTCGATATTCGCCAGCTTAGCGGTGAGATCTTTGACCTGTTGCTCCAGCTGCGGCACGCGGGTGCGCAGGCTAGGTTCGGCACTCAACTGGGACAGTGGGATCCAGTTGGTTTTCCCTTCGGCATCACGAATCTGACCATATTGGGAATCGTTGTTGACCTGCAACAGGGTGACTTCCTCTCCGGCATTCAGCTTGCCAATCAAGCGATATTGATCGCCCGGACCGCTGCGTACCCAAGTGGATAATTCATCGGAGATATAACGCTTTTCGTCAGCAGCATGAACGGGGGCGATGGCGCTAAATGCCAGCAAAGAAAGGGCAGCAAGTGTGATTTTTTTCATTCGATGTCGTTTTTTCTTAATGGCGTAAAATTACCGGCACAGTCTGGAGACGCTTCTCAAAAATCTGAATGAGAACTATCCTGGTCTCAATCTGGTGCGAAAAGGGTCGTAAAAGCACAAGAAAGCGGAGACAGCGGGCTTCCGGTGCATTACTCTTCGCCAGATTAAACTCGTAAGTGCCAGCAGCGTATTGAATAAAAAATTATGACCATCGAAATCGAATTAAAGTTCATTGCCACACCACAAGCCGCCGAAAAACTCGGTGAAACCCTT
This sequence comes from Pantoea sp. C8B4, assembly GCF_051336905.1. NCBI lineage: Bacteria > Pseudomonadati > Pseudomonadota > Gammaproteobacteria > Enterobacterales > Erwiniaceae > Pantoea > Pantoea sp. C8B4. The sequence continues at coordinate 327,903 of NZ_JBGMNK010000002.1, read as the reverse complement.
GCCGCGTGGCCACATCAGCACTTCGCCGCACGCGAGCTGACAAACATCTATTTTGAGACCGATGACAATCAGCTACGTCGTTGGGATATGGGCCTGCGCATCCGCGGTGTCGATCAGCGTTATGAGATGACGCTGAAGGCCGCCGGAAAAACCGTAGGCGGTCTGCATCAGCGCCCGGAATATAACGTCGACCTCACTGAGCCTACGCTGGATATCGCCCAGCTGCCGGCCGAAATCTGGCCAGAAGGCACCGATGTCGCGGCATTACAGCAGCGCCTGCAACCGCTGTTCAGCACCCACTTCCAGCGTGAAGCCTGGCTGGTGCAGTTTGGTGAGAGCGAAATTGAAGTGGCGTTTGATCGCGGAGACGTCGCCGCAGGTGAATTGAGCGAGCCTTTGTATGAAGTGGAGCTGGAGCTGAAAAGCGGCCAGCGTGCCGACATGCTGCAGTTCGCAGAAGCCTTGATCACCGCTGGCGGCCTGCGCCTGGGCAGTTTGAGCAAAGCGGCGCGCGGTTATCAGCTGGCTCAGGGCAATCCTGCCCGTCCACTGCGTGCGTTAGCGCTGCAAAAAATCGGCGCCAAAGCCACGGTAGAGCAGGGCATGGTCAATGCGATGACCGCCGGTCTTAACCAGTGGCAGTACCACGAAGAAGTCTGGCTGCGCGGAAATGCCGATGCCAAAGAAGCGGTGATGGATGCGCTGGAAACCCTGCGTCAGGCGTTTTCGTTGTTTGGTGCGCTGGTACCGCGCAAGGCGAGCAGCGATCTACGTCAGAAACTGACGCGTCTGGATGAGCTGTTAGCGGATGCGGAAATTGATGCGGAAACCGCCTGTTTCTCACCTGTCTCTGTTGATGCCCAGTTAGCACTTACTCACTGGCTAGTGGAGTCGAAATGGCAGAACTGGCTGGATGATAAGAGCAAAAGCAAGCTGCAGGGTTCGTTCAAACGCTTCAGCGACATCATGCTCAGCCGAATTGCTGCCGATCTGCGTGAGACCTTCGTCGATGTGCAGCTGTTTAACGAATTCCAGGACAAATCCACGCGCCTGAATCGCCAGCTGTTAGCGGTGCATCTGCTGGCAGGGGCTTACCCAGCGGAAGAGGTGAATGTCTGGCTGGCAGGCTGGCAGGAACTGCAGCATGCGATCCGCATCCAGCAGGATCGCGGGTTGATTCAACTGGTTAATCTGGCCATTCGGCCATCGCCGTTCTGGCTGAATAGCGGAGTGAAACGCTAAGCCGGACGCACAATCGAATCAGGGAGGGAAGATGTTGTTACCGTTACCGGCGCTGATGCAGGCGCAGTTAGCTATCGTGGCCGAGCGCCTGAATATGCCGCCTTCCGCCTTTACGGCAGAGCAGGCGGGCGCGCTGACCTTTAGTGACTTTATCGTTGATAACCTGCAGCAGCATCCGGAGTGGTGGCAACAGCTCCAGCAGCAACCGCCTGCACCAGATGAGTGGCAGCACTACAGCACCTGGCTGAATCAGGCGCTGACAGGTGTGGAAAATGAAACTTCCCTGATGCGCGAACTGCGTCTGTTCCGCCGCCATATGCTGGTGCGTATGGCGTGGATGCAGGCGCTACAACACGCCAGCACCGAACAGAGCCTGACACAACTCAGCACGCTGGCGGAGATTCTCATCGCTGCCGCTCGTGATTGGGTGTGGCAGGATTGCAGCCGCGATTTCGGCACGCCGTGCAATGAAGCCGGTGAAGCGCAGCCCATGCTTATCCTCGGCATGGGCAAGCTGGGCGGCGGCGAACTCAACTTCTCTTCCGATATCGACCTGATCTTTGCCTGGCCGGAAAACGGCGTGACGCAAGGTGGCCGTCGCGAACTCGATAACGCCCAATTCTTTACCCGCATGGGCCAGCGCCTGATCAAAGTGCTGGATCAGCCGACCGTGGATGGTTTCGTCTATCGCGTGGACATGCGCCTGCGTCCGTTTGGTGACAGTGGCCCGCTGGTACTGAGTTTTGCTGCACTGGAAGACTACTACCAGGAGCAGGGGCGTGACTGGGAGCGCTATGCGATGGTTAAAGCGCGCCTGATGGGCGACGATCAAGGCCACTGGAGCCAGGAGTTGCAGCAGATGCTGCGGCCGTTCGTCTATCGCCGCTACATCGATTTCAGTGTGATTCAGTCGCTGCGCAACATGAAAGGCATGATTGCCCGTGAAGTGCGGCGTCGTGGCCTGAAAGACAACATCAAACTCGGCGCGGGCGGCATTCGCGAAACCGAATTTATCGTGCAGGTGTTCCAGCTCATTCGTGGTGGACGTGAGCGCTCACTTCAGCTCCGTTCCCTGCTGCCAACGCTGCAGGCGATTGGTGAACTGGCTTTGCTGAGTCCGGCGCAGGTGAAACATTTGCGCGAGGCCTATCTGTTCCTGCGTCGTCTGGAAAATCTGCTGCAAAGCATCAATGATGAGCAGACGCAAACCCTGCCGGAAAACCCACTTGATCGTCAGCGTTTAGCCTGGGCGATGGGCGCGGCGGATTGGGATGCGCTGATGGTGCAACTTGAACAGCAGATGGCGGGGGTGCGCAGCATCTTTGATGAACTCATTGGTGATGATGCACCAGACGTGGACGATCAACCGCAGCTGGCAGAATTTGCGGGTCTGTGGCAGGACACGCTGGAGGAGAGCGATCTCATTCCTGTTGTGCCACAGCTGAACGAAGCGCAACGTCACGCGCTCTTCGAATCGCTGAACAGTTTCCGCCAGGATGTCAGCCGCCGTACCATCGGTCCGCGTGGGCGTCTGGCGCTTGATCAACTGATGCCGCGCCTGCTGAGCGAAGTCTGTCCACGCGAAGATGCTGATGTGGTGCTGGGGCGTCTGACACCGCTGCTGCTCGGTGTATTGACGCGTAGCACCTATCTGGAGCTGCTGACGGAATATCACGGGGCACTGCGCCATCTGATCCGCCTGTGTGCCGCCTCGCCGATGGTCGCCAGCCAGCTGGCACGTTATCCGCTGTTGCTGGATGAACTGCTCGATCCCGCCACGCTGTATCAACCCACGGCCACCGATGCCTATCGCGATGAACTGCGCCAGTATCTGCTGCGCATTCCCACCGATGATGAGGAACAGCAGCTGGAAGCGCTGCGCCAGTTCAAGCAGGCGCAGCATCTGCGCATTGCCGCGGCCGATATCGCTGAAACGCTGCCGGTGATGAAAGTGAGCGATCACTTAACCTGGCTGGCAGAAGCCATTATCGAATCGGTGGTGCAGCAAGCGTGGCAAATGATGGTGCAGCGCTATGGTCGTCCTTCGCACCTCACCAGTGACAGCGAACGCGGTTTTGCCGTGGTCGGCTACGGCAAACTGGGCGGCTGGGAGTTGGGTTACAACTCGGATCTGGATTTGGTGTTCCTGCATGACTGCCCGGACGATGCGGAAACCGATGGCGAACGCGTGATTGATGGCCGCCAGTTCTACCTGCGGCTGGCGCAGCGCGTGATGCATCTGTTTAGCACGCGCACCTCCTCTGGCATCTTGTATGAAGTCGATGCGCGCCTGCGTCCGTCTGGCGCGGCGGGCATGCTGGTGAGTACCTTTGCCGCCTTCGATGATTATCAGCGTAATGAAGCCTGGACCTGGGAACATCAGGCGCTGGTGCGCGCGCGTATTGTGTTTGGCGAGACGGCGCTCTGCGATCGTTTCAATGACATCCGTCGCGGCATTCTTTGCCTGCCGCGTGAGCGTCCTGCACTACAAAAAGAAGTGCGAGAGATGCGCGAGAAAATGCGTGCCCATCTTAGCAACAAACACAAAGGACGCTGGGAGATCAAAACCGATGAAGGCGGCATCACCGATATTGAATTCATCGCGCAATATCTTGTCTTAGGCTACGCGGCAGAGCAGCCTGCGTTGACGCGTTGGTCGGACAATGTGCGAATTTTTGAATTGATGGCGCGTCAGGAGATCATGGATACAGAGGAAGCGCAGGCGCTGACTCACGCATATGTCACGCTGCGTGATGCATTGCATCATCTCGCATTGCAAGAGCTGCCGGGGCACGTCGCGCCGGAATCTTTTGCTACTGAGCGTGCAGCCGTGCATCGCAGCTGGCAACGCTGGCTGGCTGCCACCGAATCTGATAGCGCGGAAGCGTAAAATAACGCTTCGCCCCTTAGTGACCCGGCATACAGGAAGGCGCGCAGCCCACGCACCTGTGGCTCGAAGTATCATCGGGGTATGTTATTATCCGCGCATAATTTTGACCGTAGTCTGGAGTCTTTGGAATGAAAGTAACGCTGCCCGCTTTTGGCAAAGCCGCTGTGCTGGTTGTTGGCGATGTCATGTTAGATCGCTACTGGTATGGCCCAACCAGCCGTATCTCGCCTGAAGCCCCGGTACCGGTGGTGAAAGTCGATACCATCGAAGAGCGTCCAGGCGGCGCGGCCAACGTGGCGATGAACATTGCTGCACTGGGTGCGGGCTCGCGTTTGATTGGCCTGACGGGTGAAGACGATGCGGCACGTGTGCTGAGCGAGACGCTGGAAAAGGTCAAAGTCGACTGTGATTTTGTCGCAGTGAAAAGCCATCCCACCATCACCAAACTGCGTGTGCTTTCGCGCAACCAGCAGCTGATCCGCCTCGATTTCGAAGAGGGTTTCGAGCAGGTTGATCCACAGCCTATCCACGATCGTATGCGTCAATCGCTGGCGCAGGCCGGTGCATTGGTGCTGTCAGATTACGCCAAAGGCGCGTTGAGCAGCGTGCAAACCATGATTCAGCTGGCGCGTGAAGCCAACGTGCCGGTGTTGATCGACCCGAAAGGCACGGATTTTGAGCGCTATCGCGGTGCGACTCTGCTGACGCCTAACCTGTCTGAGTTCGAAGCCGTGGTGGGTAAATGCAAAACCGTGGAAGAGATTGTGAGCCGCGGCATGCAGCTCATCGCCGATTATGAGCTCTCCGCGCTGCTGGTCACCCGCTCTGAAAACGGCATGACGTTACTGCAACCGGGCAAAGCGCCGCTGCATCTGCCGACGCAGGCGCAGGAAGTGTTTGACGTCACCGGTGCAGGTGACACCGTCATTGGCGTGCTGGCCGCCGTGCTGGCGGCCGGAGACAGTCTGGAAGAAGCCTGTTTCCTCGCCAATGCGGCAGCGGGCGTGGTCGTGGGCAAACTCGGGACTTCAACCGTGAGCACCGTTGAGCTGGAAAACGCCATTCATGCTCGTCCCGACAGCGGGTTTGGTGTGATGACCGAAGCCGAGCTTAAAGCGGCGGTGGCGCTGGCGCGCCAGCGCGGTGAAAAAGTGGTGATGACCAACGGCGTGTTCGACATCTTGCATGCGGGCCACGTTTCCTATCTTGCCAACGCACGTAAGCTGGGCGACCGTCTGATTGTTGCGGTAAACAGTGATGCTTCCACCAAACGTCTGAAAGGCGAAACCCGTCCGGTTAACCCGCAGGAAAACCGTATGATCGTGCTCGGTGCGCTGGAAGCGGTGGATTGGGTGGTGCTGTTTGAAGAAGACACGCCACAGCGTTTGATTGCGGGTGTGTTACCGGATCTGCTGGTGAAGGGCGGCGATTATAAGCCGGAAGATATTGCGGGCAGTAAAGAGGTTTGGGCCAACGGCGGTGACGTGCGGGTGCTGAACTTCGAAGACGGTATCTCCACCACCAACATCATCAAGACGATTCGCAGCCACTAACGGCGAGCACTGAGATCCCAGATGATTCGCCGTCACTACAAGCGAGCACTGGGATTTCGAATGATTCGCAGCCACTAACGGCAAACTCTGAGAGTTCAGACGATTCGCCGTCACTCACGGCGATCGTAGGGCAAGTGGATACAAACTCAACAGGCGGCCAAAAGGCCGCCTGTTATTGTCTGCGAGCAATGTATGCTCAACGGGTGCTGGCAAGTGATATATGCCCAGCGAGTCAGTGGTTTACTGCGGAGTGTCGATTTTACCCGCCGGATCCGGTGTCACTACCGCGGGTGCCGGTGCGGCTGGGCTCTCACTTTCCAGTTTTGCCAGGCGCTGTTCCAGTGCGGCCAGCTTCTCACGCGTGCGCAGCAGTACCTGCGTCTGCACATCAAACTCTTCACGATTAACTAAATCCATGCGGGTTAACTGCGCCTGCAATACCTGACGAATTTTCTTTTCGACATCGTCGCCAAAGTCGCGAATCCCTTTTGGCATGGCTTCATGGACCTGGCGAGCCAGTTGTTCAATTTTTTTCGTGTCGATCATGATGATTTCCTGGTTGCGGTGGCTGATAACAGCACGTGTTCCGACTCAACAAAGGTTAAGTGTAATGCCTGAAACGAAAAGGTTAAACCTGAATTCCGCATCGCAGTAAATGCAAAAGCATTTGCGCTTTTGTCGATTGCCCGTCCAGATGATTGGCGTTATAGTGACCTCGCTTATTCTCAGGGCGGGGCGAAATTCCCCACCGGCGGTAAATCAGCTTCGGCTGAAAGCCCGCGAGCGCTTTCGCTGCAAAGTGAAAGGTCAGCAGATCCGGTGTAATTCCGGGGCCGACGGTTAGAGTCCGGATGGGAGAGGGTAACGACATCAGCCGGGCTTACGCCCGCGTCACGTTTTTGCCATGTGTATTATTTGCGCACTCCTAAGCACGCCCTGGTTCTGGTAACTCATATATTTTTTATAAGGTTTTTTACCATGAATCAGACGCTTCTTTCTGAATTTGGCACGCCGGAACAGCGTGTAGAACGCGCCATCGATGCGCTGCGTAACGGTCGCGGTGTGATGGTGCTCGACGATGAAAATCGTGAAAACGAAGGTGACATGATCTTTGCCGCCGAAACCATGACCGTAGAGCAAATGGCATTAACCATTCGCCACGGCAGCGGCATTGTCTGCCTGTGCATCACTGAAGAACGCCGCCAGCAGTTGGATCTGCCGATGATGGTAGAAACCAACACCAGCTCTTATGGCACTGGCTTTACCGTCACCATTGAAGCAGCGGAAGGTGTCACCACCGGAGTTTCTGCCGCTGACCGAGTCACCACGATTCGTGCCGCTGTGGCAGATGGCGCTAAGCCGAGCGATCTCAACCGTCCAGGCCATGTCTTCCCGCTGCGCGCGCGCGAAGGTGGAGTGCTGACGCGTGGTGGTCACACTGAAGCCACCATCGATTTGGTGACGTTAGCAGGTTTCAAACCCGCCGGTGTGCTGTGTGAATTGACCAATGACGACGGCAGCATGGCGCATGCGCCAGAAGCGATTGTGTTTGCCAAACAACACGATATGCCGGTCGTGACGATTGAAGATCTGGTGGCATATCGCCGCGAGCGTGAAACGCGCCAGGCAAGCTAAGCCTCAGTTATCGTCATCAAAAAATCCGCGGCTTCTCCAGGCTGCGGATTTTTTTAGCGCTTAAGTACGTTTTTAAACCCCATTTTCACTGCCCATCGACTGCACAAATTCTTATTCAAATTCCCTGATAGAGATCATCACAGTTATCAGCGTTAATCCCGGCACGAAAGCGCGTATCGTAGCGGCTAATAAAGCGACACTTTCGTCAGAGGAACCATCATGAGCCACAACCGTATGCCCGCCCTGTTTTTAGGTCACGGCAGTCCGATGAACGTACTGGAAGACAATACCTATACCCGCGCATGGCAGCATCTGGGGGCAACATTGCCACGTCCGCGCGCCATTCTCGCAGTGTCGGCACACTGGTACACACGCGGTACGGCGGTGACGGCCATGCAGAATCCCCGCACCATCCATGATTTTGGCGGCTTCCCGCAGGCGCTGTTTGATGTGCGTTATCCGGCTCCGGGCTCGCCAGAGCTGGCACAGCAAGTGATCGATCTGCTGGCACCGATTGACGTCCATGCCGACCAGGAGTGGGGATTTGATCACGGCTCATGGGGCGTGCTGGCAAAAATGTATCCGCAAGCCGATATCCCGGTGGTGCAGTTAAGTATCGATGGGACGCAATCGGCGCAATGGCACTTTGAATTAGGTCGCAAACTGGCGTCACTGCGTGACGAAGGCGTGATGATCGTCGCCAGCGGTAACGTGGTGCATAACTTGCGGATGCTGCGCTGGCAGGGTGCCGCCACAAGCTATCCATGGGCAGAAAGCTTCAATGAATTTGTGCGTGAGAATTTGAGCTTTGCCGGTGAAGCAGCAGATCATCCGTTGGTGAATTATCTGCAGCACGAAGGTGCAGAGATGTCCAACCCAACGCCAGAACACTATCTGCCGTTGCTGTATATTCTCGGTGCGCGTGCAGCTGAGGAGTCGATCAGCATTCCGGTGGAGGGGATGGAGATGGGCGCAATCAGTATGCTTTCGGTGCAGGTAAGTTAATCAACTGGCCGCCCGCGTCTGACGGGCGGCACAGCATTTATTCAATAAAGGTATGCGGGTAGAAGCGTGACAGATCCTGAGTGATCAGCGCGCGATCTTCACGAATGCCGATACCAGCGGGTTGATCGTCAATCAGCCAGCTACCGATCAAGGTGTAGCTGTCGCTGAACTTCGGCAACGGATGGAACTGCTGGATGATCATTCCCTCTTCGCCGTACGGACCTTCAGCACGGGCGATCTCCTGACCATTTTCGATGATGCGAATATTGGCACCTTCACGTGAAAACAGCGGTTTCACCACATACTTGTCCATCTGCGGGGCATTTTTGTCGTCGGCAAAGTAGGCGGGCAGCAGGTTGGGATGGTCAGGGAACATCTCCCACAGCAGCGGCAGCAGCGCTTTATTCGAGATAATGCTTTTCCATGCCGGTTCTAACCAACGCACACCGGCATCTGCCAGCTTGGTGGAAAACACTTCACGCAGCATAAATTCCCACGGATAAAGCTTAAACAGGTTGCTGATCACCTGGTCATGCTGATCGGTAAACTGGCCTCTTTCACCCAACCCAATATCATCGATATACAGGAATTCATTCGGCAGGCCGGCTTCGGTGGCGCAATCCTGCATGTACTGCACTGTGGCGCGATCTTCTTCGGTATCACGGCAGCAGGCAAAGTGCAGCCAGTTAAAACCGTGCTCCTGATGCAACGCGGCAAAGCGCTCAATCAGCTTTTCCTGCAGGCTATTAAACTGGTCACTGCCTTGTGGCAGGTTGCCCGCATTGACTTGATCTTCCAGCCAGATCCACTGGAAAAAGGCCGCTTCATACAGAGAGGTCGGCGTGTCGGCGTTATTCTCCAGCAGCTTGGCATCGCCTTTACCGTCCCAGGCTAAATCCAGACGGGAATAGAGCGACGGCTGACGCAGCTTCCACGAGTCTCGTACGAAGTCCCAGGTGTGTTTGGGAATGCAGAAGCGGGTGAGCAGTTCATCACTGTTCACCACTTTTTCCACCGCCTGCAGACACATCTGATGCAGTTCAGCGGTGGTATCTTCTAATTGCTCAACCTGTGCGAGGGTGAACTGGTAATAAGCGTCTTCACACCAGTAAGGTTCACCGTACATGGTGTGAAATTGGAAGCCATATTCGTTGGCTTTTTCGCGCCAGTCCGGACGTTCGCTGATAGCAATACGTTGCATACTGCGGCTTAGCCTCCCATCGAGCGGCTGCTGCCAGTGCTGCTGCGATTGGTGCTGGTGGCATTGCTGCGCTGCATGGTGTTTTGTTTCGCAACGCTCTCACCGAAGCCACCACGCGTGATGGTGGAGGTGGTCGCTGGCTTAGGTGCCATGGCGGTTTTCGGCACGTTCATGCTGCGGCCTGAGGTCGCGGCACCATAGTTTTTGCCTGAAGCATCGACAAACTGACCGTTAGCCGGGCTGTTCGGGGTTTTCGGTGAGAACAACGGTTGCTGCGCAAAGCCCGCGCCGCCGCCCATCATGCGACCCATCATGTAACCGGCCATCAACGGCATCCAGAAGCTACCGCTCTGCTGCGCTTCGGCATTGTTAGTGGTGCCGACACCGGCCTGAGCAGGTGTTTGCTGGCACTGATTCTCACCGAACTCTGCGACGCAATCTTCGCGCGTGGCGTATTTCGGTGCGGTGCGTTCGGCTTCTTTCTTCGCATTGTTATATGCAGTGGTACATTGCGCGCTCTGGCTAGGGTTAGCTTTCGCACAATCATCCGCGTTTTGGTACAGCGATACTGTCTCATCGCTCTGTTCGCAGCCAGCCAGCATAAACACTGCGGTCACCGCGAGTGCAACTGGCGTTAAATGGCGTGCCTGCCAGCTTTTACGAAAAGCGGCATGACGAATATGTTTAGTCCGTTTCATTATTTTCATCCTGTGCCCAAAGGTGGGGCTTAGGATAGGTGATGAGTGGTGGAAAATGAAGCGAGAAGCCGGATGGCTGGGGGATCTTTACGTTGTTATACGTTTGAATGCGAAAGGGGCCGCAAGCGGCCCCTTAAGGGATTAATTACCGAAAGGATTTCCGCTGCTGTGCGTGGCAGCCGGGCGTGCTTTCGCGGCGGCTGAAGGTGCCGAAGTTTTCGGACCATTATCAACACGTGAAGCCTGCTGGCTGTTTTCCGGTGCCACCACTTCTGGTGCGGTGGTGATTTCCTTGCCCAGCGTGCTGTTCAGTTGCTGCAGGTCCTGCTCATTCAAGGTACCCAGCGCATATTTGATGTTCAGCTGGTTAATCAGGTAGCTGTAACGCGCATCAGAAAGCTGCTGCTTAGAGTTGAACAGGGTCGTGGTCGCATCCAGCACATCAACGATGGTACGGGTACCCACCTGATAACCGGCTTCCATCGCATCCAATGAACTCTGAGCAGACACAACGGCCTGTTTGTAAGCATCGATGCTACTGATAGAGGCGTTAACGTTGTTGAACGAAGAACGCACGGTCTGGATTGCACTACGATGTGCGCCTTCCAGCTGCTCGCTGGCGGCAACAAAGTTGTACTGCGCCTGTTTCACCTGCGAGGTCACCGAACCACCGCTGTACAGCGGCATTGAGAAGCTCAGGCCAACCTGGTTGGAACCCGTGATGGCGTCGGTAGTGCCAGAACTCTGATTAGCACGGCTACCGCCATATTTGCTGTTAGAGAGACCCGTCGATGCAGTCAGACCCAGCGTTGGCATATGGCCAGACTCAGCCGATCGAATTTGCTCACGAGCTAAATCCTGGTTCAGACGCGCAGAAAGCAGGTTGAGGTTGCGGCTTTCAGCCTGCTTCAGCAAGGAAGCAACGGCATCCGGGCGTGCGGTTTTGAAACGATCGATATTCAGTGAAGCCAGTGCCAGATAATCCATACCGGTGATCTGACGCAGCGATTCCACCGCATTATCGAGGTTATTACGCGCGGTCACTTCATTGGCCAGCACGCTGTCGTACTGCGCACGGGCGTTCTGCACGTCAGTGATCGCCACCAGACCCACGTTGAAGCGCTGGGTGGTTTGATCCAATTCGCGGTAGATCGACTGTTTCTGCGCTTCCGTGTAAGAAAGGGTATCAATCGCCTTCAACACGTTGAAATACGCGGTTGCGGTGTTCAGAATCAGATCCTGTTGTGCGACCTGATAGGTGACATCCTGAATCCCGGCGGTTTTTTCCTGCAGCGACAGCGCACGCCATTTCGACATATCGAAAATGGTTTGTGTTAATTGCAGAGAAGCGCTGGTCGTGTTGGAATGAAGACCGCTGCTGTCACGGTAACCATTATTATAGGTATAATCTGCGCCCAGACCGAGCTGTGGCAATAAAGGGCTACGCGCTTCGTTAATTTTCTCAAAGGCTGCATCACGGTCAGCGGCAGAAGCACGCAGATCCGGGTTGCTAAGGCGCGCCTGCTGGTAAACCTGCAACAGGTTCTCTGCCTGGCTGGCAAGGCTAAATCCGCCCAGGCTCAACCCAATAAAAAGTGGGAGCAGTTTTTTCATTTGCATTCCTTTTGTTGCAGCAAATTGCACTGGTAGTGCTGCAGGTAAGCCAAAAAATAATCGCCGATTCTACAGAGGCGGCGTCAGAGATAAGTTGGCTGAACGTGCCTTCTTCCCCTAATTTACGTAAATAATTCAGAAAGAACCACTCGGACGGAGCACAAGGGTTGGCTTTTCTTCGCTCCATCCCAATCTGCATAAGGAACCAGATGATGGCGGGTGAAAAAAAATCCCCTGTGACTTTCACAAAAAACGATGTAGAAATTATTGCACGCGATACACGCTACGATGGTTTTTTTTCCATTGTCCGCTACCGTTTCCGCCATCGCCGCTTTAATGGCGAGATGAGCGGTGAGGTGGTACGCGAAGTTTTTGAGCGCGGACACGCCGCCGTGCTGCTACCCTATGATCCCTTACGCGACGAAGTGGTGCTAATCGAACAGATTCGCATCCCGGCTTATGATTCCAGCCCAACGCCCTGGCTGCTGGAAATGGTGGCCGGTATCATTGAACCCGGTGAAACGCCGGAAGATGTGGCGCGACGTGAAGCAGTAGAAGAAGCAGGCCTCAAGGTCGGGCGTGTGAAACCGATAGTGAATTACTTAGCCAGCCCAGGCGGAACGTCTGAACGTTTGTCGGTGCTGGTGGGCGAAGTGGATGCCAGCCTGGCAGAGGGAAATCACGGGCTGGAGGAAGAGAATGAGGATATTCTTGTCCATGTGGTGAGCCGCGAACAGGCTTATCGCTGGGTGGAAGAGGGGATTATTGATAACGCGGCATCTGTCATCGCCCTGCAATGGCTGGCGTTGCACCATGAAAAACTACGACAAGAGTGGAAGCTAAAATGAAACAGCGCTATACCCCTGACTTTCCCGAAATGATGCGATTGTGCGAAACCAATTTCGCCCAACTGCGTCGCCTGCTGCCGCGTGATGACGAGGCAGGCGCGTCGGTGATCTATCAGGTGAGCGGCGCCCGTTATCAGCTGACTATTCAAGAGTCGACGCGTTATACCACACTGGTGGAGATTCGCCAGGTGGCCCCGGCAGTGAGTTACTGGAGCCTGCCATCCATGTCCGTTCGGCTGTACCATGATGCGATGGTCGCTGAAGTGTGTTCCACTCAGCAGATCTATCGTTTCAAAGCGCGCTATGATTACCCTAATAAAAAACTGCATCAGCGCGATGAAAAACATCAGATTAACCAGTTTCTTGCAGATTGGTTGCGCTATTGTCTGGCGCACGGTGCTGTAGCAGTGCCGGTCTGCTGATAGCATACAACTATGGCGTGGAGAGAAAGGAAACGCTTTGGATAGCCTGCTTACTCTTCCTGCGGCAAATGGGGCCGATATCAGGATTTTACAAATCACGGACACCCATCTTTTTGCAGGAAAACATCAATCGCTGCTTGGGGTAAATACCTGGTCGAGTTTTGATGCGGTGCTGGACGCCATCATGGCACAACAGCGCGATTATGATTTGATTATCGCCACCGGCGATCTCGCCCAGGATCACACCGTCGAAGCTTATCAACACTTTGTAGCGGGCATTTCACGCCTGCCAAAGCCGTGTGTCTGGCTGCCGGGGAATCACGATTTTCAGCCCGCGATGGTGAATACACTTGCCGATGCCGGAATCGCTTCCGATAAACATGTGCTGCTGGGTGAACACTGGCAACTGGTGCTGCTGGATAGCCAGGTCTTTGGTGTGCCGCATGGCATGTTGAGCGAATACCAACTCGAGTGGCTCGACAAGGCGCTGCGCCAGCATCCTGAGCGCCATACGCTAGTGCTGCTGCACCATCATCCGCTCGCTTCCGGCTGTACCTGGCTGGATCAGCATAGCCTGCGCAATCCCCATCAATTAGAAGCGGTGCTGCAACACTTCCCGCGTGCGCGTAATCTGGTGTGTGGCCACATTCATCAGGAATTAGATCTCGACTGGCATGGTCGTCGCGTGCTGGCTTCTCCTTCGACCTGCGTGCAGTTCAAACCGCATTGCACCAACTTCGCCATCGATGACGTGGCACCGGGTTGGCGCTGGTTAACCCTTAAAGCCGACGGCGTACTGGAAACCGAAGTGAATCGTTTGCAAAGCGATCTGTTCCGCCCCGATTTAGATTCCGAGGGCTACTAAGCGATGGCGGCGCTGATCTATCTGCACGGATTCAACAGCTCTCCGCAATCGGCCAAAGCCACACAACTGCAGCAGTGGGTAGCGCAACAGCATCCGCACATCAACGTGCTGGTGCCCCAGCTGCCCACGTTTCCCGCCGAAGCCGCCAGCATGCTGGAAGAGCTGGTGATGCAGTACGCCGGTGAGCCACTTGGCCTGGTGGGATCGTCGCTCGGGGGCTACTTCGCTACCTGGCTGTCGCAATGCTTTATGCTGCCTGCGGTGGTGGTCAATCCTGCGGTGAGGCCGTTTGAGCTGCTGGTGGATTATCTCGGCGAGAACCGTAATCCCTACACCGGCCAGCAATATGTGTTAGAGTCACGCCACATTTACGATCTGAAAGTCATGCAGATTGACCCTCTCGAAGCGCCCGATTTACTTTGGCTGCTGCAACAGACCGGCGATGAAGTGCTCGATTACCGCCAGGCGCTGGAATACTACAGCGCATGCCGCCAAACGGTCGAAGAGGGTGGCAATCATGCTTATATCGGATTCGAACGCCATTTTGCGCAGATCATTGATTTTCTGGGATTAAATGCTCCCTGATTGCTGCGAGATGGACCCCTATTCCTATTGCTAATCAGACAGTTACGATGAGCCAATCAAGTTATAATGCCGATGCCATTGAGGTCTTAACCGGCCTTGAACCGGTGCGTCGTCGTCCGGGGATGTACACCGATACCACGCGCCCAAACCATCTGGGCCAGGAAGTGATCGATAACAGTGTCGATGAGGCGCTGGCGGGTCACGCCAAACGCGTGGAAGTGATCCTGCATGCCGATCAGTCACTGGAAGTTATCGATGACGGTCGCGGCATGCCGGTGGATATTCACCCGGAAGAGGGTGTGCCAGCGGTTGAGCTGATTCTTTGCCGTCTGCATGCGGGCGGTAAATTCTCCAACAAAAACTACCAGTTCTCCGGCGGCCTGCATGGCGTGGGGATTTCGGTGGTCAACGCCCTGTCAAAACGTGTTGAAGTCACCGTGCGCCGTAATGGCGAGATCTACGATATTGCCTTCGAAAATGGCGATAAAGTGCAGGATCTGACGGTGACCGGCACGGTCGGCAAACGTAACACTGGCACGCGCGTGCATTTCTGGCCGGATGAGAGTTTCTTCGATAGCCCACGCTTCTCGGTGTCGCGCCTGACGCATGTGTTGAAAGCCAAAGCCGTGCTGTGTCCGGGTGTGGAGATCGTGTTTAAAGACAAGGTCAATGATACCGAGCAGACATGGCTCTATCATGGCGGCCTCTCTGATTACCTAGCAGAAGCAGTCAACGGCCTCCCCACCTTGCCGGAAAAACCCTTTGTCGGCAGCTTCGCGGGTGATGTGGAAGCGGTGGATTGGGCGCTGCTGTGGCTGCCTGAGGGTGGCGAGCTGTTGATGGAAAGCTACGTCAACCTGATCCCCACCATGCAAGGCGGTACGCACGTTAACGGCTTACGTCAGGGCTTGCTGGATGCGATGCGTGAATTCTGTGAATTCCGCAATATCCTGCCACGTGGCGTAAAACTGTCTGCGGAAGATATCTGGGATCGCTGCGCCTACGTGCTGTCGGTCAAAATGCAGGATCCACAGTTCGCCGGTCAAACCAAAGAGCGTCTCTCTTCGCGTCAGTGCGCGGCATTTGTCTCGGCTATCGTTAAAGATGCTTTCAGCTTGTGGCTAAACCAGAACGTGCAAGCCGCCGAAATGCTGGCCGAACTGGCGATTTCCAGTGCTCAGCGTCGTATGCGCGCGGCCAAGAAAGTGGTGCGTAAAAAGCTCACCAGCGGACCGGCACTGCCGGGCAAACTGGCAGACTGTAGCGCACAGGATCTGAATCGCACCGAACTCTTCCTGGTGGAAGGGGACTCCGCAGGCGGATCGGCCAAACAGGCGCGCGATCGTGAATATCAGGCGATCATGCCGCTGAAGGGTAAGATCCTCAATACCTGGGAAGTGTCGTCAGACGAAGTGCTGGCATCGCAGGAAGTGCACGATATTTCAGTGGCGATCGGTATCGATCCTGACAGTGAAGATCTGAGCCAGCTGCGTTACGGCAAGATCTGTATCCTTGCGGATGCGGACTCCGATGGCTTACACATCGCCACCTTGTTGTGTGCGCTGTTTGTGAAACACTTCCGCTCGCTGGTGCAACATGGCCATGTTTATGTCGCCATGCCACCGCTGTATCGCATCGATCTCGGCAAAGAAGTCTTTTACGCGTTAGATGAAGACGAGAAAGAGGGCGTGCTGGAGCAGTTGAAGCGTAAGAAGGGCAAACCGAACGTGCAGCGCTTCAAAGGTCTGGGTGAGATGAATCCGCTGCAGCTGCGTGAAACCACGCTCGACCCTAACACCCGTCGTCTGGTGCAGCTGACGGTCAGCGATGATGATGTTGAGCAGACGCTGCGCGTGATGGACATGCTGCTCGCGAAAAAACGTTCTGAAGACCGCCGTAACTGGCTACAGGAAAAAGGCGACCTCGCCGACCTGGAAGCTTGATGACCTAAGTTGATCATGGGCTCAGTTTTTTGAGCCCATAATTTCCCTCCTGACCCTCGCTAAAAAAGTTTCTCTCCGTAAGGAATAAAGTGCTCTGCCGATGCTCTTATGCATCAGAACACTCACCATCAGATGAAAGCCGCCCTATGTCCAGGAACGACATTGAACATCAATTAAGGGAACTGATCCCCCGGTTGCGCCGCTTTGCTTACTGGCTGACGCGAGATGTGCACGAGGCCGATGATTTGGTGCAATCTACGCTAGAGCGAGCGTTGACTAAGTGGTCGATGCGACGCGAAGAGGCATCGTTAAAAAGCTGGTTGTTCACCATCCTTTACCGACATTTTCTGGCGGAAAAACGGCGTAAGGCACGTTATTGGGGGCTGCTGAATAAATTTAGATATGAAGAACCTGAATATTGGCCATCAGCAGAAGATGAGGCGGCAACACAAGGCATGCTGGCTGCCTTTAACCACCTTTCACAAGATCAGCGAGGCTTACTGCTTCTTATCGTTATTGAAGGGTTCAGCTATCAGGAGGCGGCCGCCATGTTAAATGTGCCGATTGGTACGGTGATGTCTCGTCTGTCACGGGCACGAAAAGCCATGCATCATCTTTGTCAGGGTGACGTCCCTCAAGTGACGTTGAGAGTAATGAAATGAGAATTCCGCCGAACGAACACGACTTGCAGGCATATGTGGATAATCAACTCAACGATCATGAACGTGCCATCGTTGAGCGTTATCTTGCCCAGCAACCGCAGATTGCCAGACAAGTTCAGGCATGGCAGAGGGAGGCGCGTTGCCTGCGTACTGCCCTCTCTGAATTTCAGCTGCCGATGTTACCTGAGAGGCTTGATCCCACTTCTATCCGGGTTCGCCACACCCAGCGATTACGTTTACGTCTTAAACTGGCAGCCTGCTTTGTGCTCTGCGTTGGACTAAGTTCCGCCGGGGGGTGGCAAATGCATGACTGGCGAAATCAAAACGCTGCGCCAATGGGCGATGCGATAGAAGCCTATAAACTGATGGTTGTCGATGGAAGTATTGGTGCTGATGTTGTTCAGCATCAGCCAGATACACTGAATGCATGGTTGAATCAGCACGTCGGATCAGGCGCACACTTACCTGATTTGCGAACGGCCGGATTCAGTCCGGTGAGCGGACGTTTATTTGCCACTGAACAAGGTGCAGCAGCCATGGTGCTGTACCAGGATGCTTCAGGACACACCATCAGCTTCTATCTGCGCCAGCCTGATTCACGTCAAAAATTGCTGGAAAGTGGGCAGCGTACTGAGAGAGGACTTCAGGCGAGATATGGGTCTTGTCGCGGTTTGAATTATGCGATGGTTGGCACGGTGCAAAACCTAAGCAATCCTAAATTGGAAAAAATAATGAATACGCTGACTTGATTGCTTTTTAAATTAAAATGAAATGTCAGGGAATAATTCATTTTTTGAAGCATCTTATCATCAACATCATCCATGAAGGTTGATGATCTACAGGAGTAAAATGAGATGCGAATTATCCGCTATTCAACAACGGCAATGGTATTGGCCGGGGTTATGTCTTTTTATTGTCCAACCACGGTTTATGCGAAGAGTGATAGCAAACATCAGATGGGAATTATGACTTTTGATGGAGCGATAAAAAATAACACCCTGGCCATGCATCCGAATGAAAAAATGGCAGTGGTCGCCAGCAGTGAAAAGCCAGAAATTGTCATTTATGATTTAGCTAACGGCAAAGTTAAGAGCATTTTAAAAAATTATCTGACGCCACGTAATATCGTCTTTGCACCGGATGGAAAAAGTTTTTATATCTCAGACAGCAGCAAAGGTCTTGTTGAACGTATTGATAGTGAGTCTCTTAAGACCATCAAGCAATACGCTATTGGACCCGGAGCATTTGGTACGGCACTGAGCAATGATGGTCAAGCGTTGTATGTGAACAATCAATCAAACGACACGGTAACAGTGATGAATACTGACACTGGTGTTGCGCAGGCGGTGATCAAAGGGTTTGCCCAGCCGAGGCAAGGCGTGCGTCTTAGCCCTGATGGACATCGTTTGTATGTGACCAATTTCCTTGGGGATAAGATCACGATAGTGGATACCGCTGAAAATAAAATTATTGGAGAGATTAACGGCTTCAATAATATTCGTGCTATCTCAGTCACGGCTGATGGTAAAACACTTTTTGCTGCTAATAGCGGTAGCGACACGGTAGCCGTCGTTGATATTGAAAGTCAAAAGGTCACTGCGGACATCCCCGTGGGTAAACAACCCTACGGCGCGGCATTGTCTCCCGATGGAAAATATATTTACAGCGGAAATCTCGCAGATAACAGTGTCTCAGTTATCGATGCTGAGAAACAGAGCGTTATTACGACTATTGCAGGTTTTAATCATCCTCGTCAGGCATTAGTTTTCACGCGGGATAATAAATATGCCTATGTATTGAACCAGGATTTAAGTCTCTCAAAGATAGATCGTGTCACACAACACATTGTAGATACCCTCACGTTGTAAATGATAAATAATAAAACCAAGGAGCTAGATATGTTGAGAATGAAATCATTACTGATGTCCTCTGTGTTATTCGTTTTGTCAACGGGGCAAAGTTTTGCGGCTGATGCAGATAATGCGCGTGCACATTTTCAGGCGATTGCGGCGGGTAACACTGCTGAGATAATGACGCATTATGCAGCAAATGCGCATCTTGAATGGGTTGGAGGACCGTTGGATGGGGCCTATAACTCCAGCGATGCCATTCAGCAGGTATGGAGTAAATTCAGTGCTGCCTAGGGAAATTTGCAATACACCGTGAACAATCTCACGGAAGCGAGCAATCCTAAAGGCAGCACGGTTTCAGCGCAGGTGCACTTTAACGGTAAAAATGCGTTGAACGTGAGCTACGTCTTGACCTATCGCGCCGGAAAAATTGTTTCCGAAATCTGGCAGGCCACGCCTAATCCCGCAAAATAGAGGCGATTAGTGCTGTCCCGCAGTGTGTGGCGGGGCAGCTATGTCGATTATGTTATCCTGCCGCCTAAAACCGTACCGTTGTGCCAGTCGGTGCAATGCGAAAGGATGGAATGCGTGAAAATCACACTGGAAGAACTGCGCGCCTGGGTGGCGGTGGTGGATACTGGCTCAATCACGGCGGCGGCCGAGCAACTCGATCAAACCAGTTCTGGTATCAGCCGGGCGCTGAGTCGGCTGGAAAGCAAATTACAAACCACCCTGATGCACCGCACCACGCGGCGTCTCGCCCTCACTGAGGAAGGGTTAATCTTCCTCGATCATGCGCGCCAGATCCTCTCGTCGGTAGAACTGGCGGAAGAGCAGATTGCCCAGCGCCGCGATATTCCCTCCGGCAGATTGCGCATCAATGCCAACGCACCCTTTATGCTGCATGTGATTATGCCGCTGGTGGCCGAGTTCCGACAGCGCTACCCGCTGATACAGCTGGAGTTGAACACCGACGACATCATGATCGATTTGCTGGAGCAGCAGACCGATATCGCGATTCGCGTCGGGGAGTTGCGTGATTCTACGCTGCGTGCCCGCGTGCTGGGCAGCAGCGCGACGCGCTTAGTGGCGAGCCCGGCTTATCTGCAACAGCATGGCGAGCCTGAAACGGTTGAGGCGTTGTCAGCCCATCAGCTTTTGGGATTCAGCCAGCTGGATGCGCATAACGTCTGGCCAGTGTGGCAGCGTGAAGGTGAGTTCTTACAAATTAAGCCGACCCTGTCGGCCTCCAGCGGAGAAACCTTACGTCAACTGGCGCTGGCAGGGCAGGGTATTGCACGCTTGTCTGATTTTGTCAGCCGTAAAGATCGCGAGCGGGGCGATTTAGTGCAGGTGCTGGAGCAGGAAACGCGCGAATGGCGTCTGCCGATTCACGCCGTGTATTACCGCAACCAGTCTCTTACCTCGCGCATTACCTGTTTTCTCGATTTTCTGCGCGAGAAGATAGAGCAAGATCGCCTGTTATAAAAAAGCCCCTGCATAGGCAGAGGCTTGGGCGATTAACGCGCTGGCTCTAACACCAGGATTTTCACGTCCACCACATCATCTTTGATCGTGGCGCGATGCGCGTCCATGTGCGGCATCTGCTGATGCTGCTCAAGATGGCGCAGTGATTCCCACTGCTCCAGCATAAAGATCGAATCCGGTGAATTCTGCTTCCACGGCACCTGCGCCTGATGGTCAACCAGCGCGTCGTATTGGTGGCAACCCTCCTCTTCCAGCACGGTAGGGATCAGTGTCTTGATGGCATCCAGCACCACATGACGGCGGCCTGGCTTGACGCAAATTTCTGCAACGACGGTTAACATAGCGCTTCCTCTTTTCCCGGTGTGCTTACAGTTAAGCAAAAATCTGGCTGAGATGAGTCCGATAACGTTCGATATCGCGCGGCACGTCCGGCATCTTGATCACATCGTTACAGATAAAGGTCGGTAAACCTTCCATACCGAGGAACTGGTTGGCTTTGTGGAAGTGCAGATAGAGACCGTCCACGCCCACGCCTTCAAAGAACTGCTCAGGATCGGTAAACGCCTCCAGCGGCGCATTCCACGTCAGCGACAGCATGTATTTTTTGCCCTGAATCAAACCGCCAGAACCGTACTTTTTGCCCGCGTCGCTGCGCGTACGGCCATCGCTGGCATACAGTGAGCCATGACCTTCAGTGAACACGTCATCAATGTATTTTTTCACCGTCCACGGCTCGCCCATCCACCAGCCAGGCATTTGATAGATCACCACATCGCTGTCGAGATATTTCTGCACTTCCTCTGCCACGTTGTAGTCGCTGTCGGCAAGGGTGACCACCACGTTATGGCCCAGATCGCGCAATTGGCTGGCCGCCACCTCAGTGAGGGTATGGTTCAGTTCGCCTTTCGAGTGGGCAAAGGTTTTTCCGCCGTCGATGATTAAAATATTGCTCATGGATGATTCGCTCTGTTTCCCGTTGATGGCGCACACTCTACGCGCGCAGGCGGAACAAAAAAATGCGTGATTGATCACAAGACTTTTGCTAATAAAGCAACAATGCGCAGGGCTATGCAACAATCCGCGCGCAAACCGACATCAACATAAAAAAGAAGAAATCATGAAAACCGCGATACTGAGTGCATTACTTCTGGTGAGTGGCGCTGCGTCGGCGCAATCCCACCTCGACGAAATTCGTAGCAGTAAAACCCTGAAAGTCTGTACCACGGGCGACTACAAGCCTTACAGCTATCTGCGCAGCGATGGGCAGTATGAAGGGCTGGATATCAGCATGGCGCAGTCACTGGCGGCAAGTCTGGGCGCCAAAGTGCAGTGGGTGCCAACGACCTGGAAAACCATGAGTGACGATTTCGTGGCGAAGCAGTGTGATATCGCGCTGGGTGGCGTGTCCGTGACCTTAAAACGTCAGCAGATTGCCTGGTTTGCCGAGCCGCTGGGTGTGGATGGCAAGATCCCGCTGGTGCGCTGTGATGATAAAGACAAATACCAAACCGTCGCGCAGATCAACAAGCCGAGCGTGCGGGTGATTGAACCGGCTGGTGGTACCAATGAGGCCTTTGTGCACAGCCACTTGCCGCAGTCGACGCTGCAACTGGCCGATAACGTCGGTATTTTCCAGCAGCTGGTGGATAAGAAAGCCGATGTGATGATCACCGATGCGTCCGAAGCATTGTTCCAGATGAAGCACTACCCGACGCTGTGCGCCATCAATCCGGATAAGCCGATGCAGTATGGTGAAAAAGCCTACATGATTCCGCGTGATGATATGAGCTGGAAACTGTATGTCGATCAGTGGCTGCATCTCAGCACCGCCACCGGCGAATATGCGCAGATCGCCTCGCAGTGGCTGGGTGTGATTAAGTAAGATCTTCCAGACGGAAGCGTGCCGCTACCCTTCATGGCGATAGCGGCGCGATGGATTACGTCAGGTTATAGGGGCGCGGTTGCCCCCTTACTGTCCTCAGCGATACAAACTCGCTTTACCCAATCCACCAAACAGATTCATCTTGTAGCGAATCACTGCTTTGGCGGCAGTAATGGCTTCCGGATAAATCACGTTGGGATCCCACCAGGTTTCACGCGCCAGAATTTCGCGCAGTTTGGCGAAGTAGGCGTACTTCATATCGCTGGAAATATTGATTTTGCCCACGCCGAGGGTCACCGCTTCAGCAATCTCCGCATCCGGGTTAGCAGAACCCCCGTGCAGCACCAGCGGAATATCGGTGCGCTGAGCAATATCTCTCAGAATATGCATCTGCAGTTCCGGCTTCATATCTTTTGGATAGATACCGTGCGCGGTGCCAATCGCTACCGCCAGGGTATCGACGCTGGTGCGCTGGATAAAATCTTCTGCCTGCGCCGGTTCGGTATAGATCACTTTGCTGACGCCGCCTTCCACGGTGGTGCCGGTATCGCCAATGGTGCCGAGTTCACCTTCCACTGACACGCCTACCGAATGCGCCAGCTTCACCACCTCTTTGGTCAGCGCCACGTTCTCTTCGTACGGCAGCAGCGATCCATCGATCATCACCGACGTAAATCCACACTGGATGGCGCGCAGCACCTGCGCAATCGATGCGCCGTGGTCAAGGTGAATGGTGAAGGGCACTTTGCTTTTCAGCGTACGTTCACGCACATAGCCAAAGAATTCATCGGTGACGAACTCCAACTCACTCGGGTGAATCGAGATGATCGCCGGAGTATTGGTGGCCTCGGCTTCCTCCACCACAGCACGAATAAAGCAGCTGTCTGCTACGTTAAATGCGCCGATGGCGAAGCGGTGTTCACGAGTCGGTGCCAACATCTCTTTCATAGAAATCAACATGTTAATATTTCCTCAACGTGAGTTTTACCAGAGCCGACGCGTGCGCCGACCCGATGATGGATAAAAAGGGAAATGCTTCTGCATCCTGTTGCTGCGCGACTTATCGCGCTGTATCTTGCCGCTGCTTTACATCGCGATGATCGAAGCGGCTTTTCAGGTGCGTGTTAATGCGTCAAATCACGAGTGTTCTTTTCCACGCGTACCCTACGGGGCCCCGTAGGGGTGCCATTTATGGCGTCCGCGCCCTATGCTTTGCCAGCCGAACCCGACCAGCTCAGATACTCAATCACCACTTCACGGCAGGCGGATTCCATCAGCCCAAGCAGATCGGCCAGTTCCGCGTGCGGATGCTGTTTCAGCGCCTGCTCAACCGCGTTTTTACCGGCATCAAACACTGCGGCGCCGACGTTAATCTTCGCCACACCATGCTGACTGACGCGGCGAATATCCTCGGCGGGTGTGCCCGAACCGCCATGCAGTGCCAATGGGCGTGTTGAGACCGCATGCAGCTCCTGCAAGCGCTGGAAATCAATCTTCGGCTTCACGCCAGCCGGATAGAGCCCGTGCGCGGTGCCCACCGAAATCGCCAGCAAATCAATATCGGTTTGCTCAATAAACGGCAGCACGTCAGCAACCTGCGTCATCTTCACCGACGCATCCGCCAGCTCATAGGTGGGTGCATCGGCGATATGCCCTAACTCGCCTTCGACGCAAACGCCAGCGGTGTGCGCCATCTTCACTACCGCTGCGGTCTGGCGGATATTATCGGCCAGCGGATCGGCAGAGGCATCGATCATCAGGCCGGTAAATCCGGCGCGAAATGCCTGGCCAATCAGCGGAAAGGCCTTGCCGTGGTCAAGCGCCAGCGCAACGGGTACCGTGGAGGCATTCGCCAGTGCCTGCACCAGCGGCACCGCGACGGCAGGTGGGAAGTGCGTGCTGTGGCCCTGATAGACATTTAATATCAGCGGTGCGCGCTGTTGCTCGGCGGCCTGAATCGCCGCCCGCGCGGTTTCAAGGTTGAAGCAGTTGATCGCCAGCACGGCATACTGCTGCTTAGCGGCGGCCTGAATCAGGTCATTCATCATGGCAAACATGGTGGCTCCTTATTCCAGTGTGAATTTGATCTCTTCGTCGCGGACGCCAGGGGCTTCCACGTCATCGAACTCTTCATCTGCCTGCGTTACCGGTTTTTTCATCAGCGACAGCATCACGCCGCACACCACGGTGCCGATTCCCAGCGCCAGACAGAACATCAGGGGTTTGGTGAACAGCGGCACCACAAACATCCCGCCGTGCGGCACCGGTGCTTCCACGCCCCACACCATAATCAGCCCACCGGCGATGGCAGAGGCCACCACGCAGCTGCCGACCACACGCAGCAGGTCACGCGCCGCAATCGGAATCACCCCTTCGGTAATCATGCAGATACCCATCGGGAAGGCGGCTTTCAGCGCCTCTTTCTCCGCTTTGGTGTACTTATGGCGCGTCAGCAGATACGACAGCGTGATGCCAAACGGTGGAATCATTGAGCCGACAAACTTCACTGCTTCCGGGCCATAAATTCCGTCGACCAGCATGCCGTCGGCGAACAGCGACATGGTCTTGTTGATGGGGCCGCCGAAGTCAAAGGTCGCCATCGCGCCCAGCACCGCACCCAGCACAAACTTCGATCCGCCCTGCATCGATTCCAGCAGATGAATCAGCGCCTTCTGCAGCCAGACAATCGGCTGGCCAATAAAGGTCATCATCAACAGCCCGGCGATGATGGTACTCAACACCGGCAGCACCATAATCGGCATCAACCCCTGCATCGACTGCGGCAGCTTAATGGTGCGGCGCAACAGCAATACCGTGTAACCCACCAGGAAGCCGCCGAGCATACCGCCGATAAAACCGGTGCCGATCTGCCCGCAGATGAAGCCGACGATCAAACCTGGCGCAAAGCCGGGACGATCGGCGATCGAGTAGGCAATCGCCGCGCTGATCAGCGGCACGATCAAGCCCATGCCCCAGCCGCCGATCTGATTCAGCATCCAGGCGATAGTGCCGGTTTGCTTGCCGACATCCGGCCCGCCAATCACCTGGCCGAGTGCGATACAGATCCCGGCGGCGACGATCAGCGGGATCATCCAGGAGATCCCGGTGAGCAGATGACCTTTAATCTCTTGTCCGTACTGACGTTTGTTGTCGTTCATGATGGATCTCCTCAGGCACGCGCCAGTGAATCCGCCACTTTTTCGAGGAATTTCACCGGTGACTTGATCACCACTTCGGTTTTCACTCGCACAATGGGTTTGCCCTGGAAACGTTCTTCGCCGTTGATCTTCACATCAATGGCGAGGATCACTACGTCAGCGGCGGCGATGTCTTCACGCGTTAGCGCGGTTTCAGTGCCAATGGTGCCCTGGGTTTCAACGTGGATGGTGTGGCCTAGTGCATGAGCGCCTTTGATCAGTTTTTCACGCGCAATATAGGTATGCGCGATGCCTGCGGTGCAGGCCGCTACACAGACGATATTCATGTTTCACCTCAAAGAGTTAGGGGATTAACAGAGGTCGGTTTCGGCGTACTGGCTAAACAGCCGGATGATATTGCTGGGGTCGTTTTCCACCAGCAGTTGGGCAATCACCTCATCATCGGCCAGCGCGCTGGCCACCTGCGACAACAGGCGAATATGGGTGGTGTTCTGATCTTCCAGTCGTACCGCGAACAGGATGATGCAGCGCACCTGGCTGCCATCGAGCGTTTCCCAGGGGATATCCTGTTGGGTACGACCAATGGCTAATGTGGTGTGTTGGACGGCGGAAGACTTGCCGTGCGGAATGGCAACGTGGTTTTCGAACCCGGTTGAGCCTTCAGCTTCACGCAGCCAGACATCTTCAATAAAGGCTGCGCGATCGGTGATGGCGCCGTCCTGATACAGCAGATCGGTCAGTTCGTTGATCACTTCTTCTTTGGTGGTGGCGGTGAGCGCCAGGTTAACGCGGCGTGGCGTCAGAATGCGGGAAATGTCCATGGGTTTTACCTCATTCAATTAATGTTCAGCCAACGCGCAGTGCGCGCCGTCCGGCAGCTGGCTGCCAATCATGGCGTCAGTCACCCGCCGGATATCGTCATCGTTAAAAAATGCACTCACATACACTGCCGGAATAGGCCCGGCGTTGAGATGGATAGTGGTGATCACTAAATCCACCGTCTGGTTCTGACAAAACGCGGCGTGATTGCTGGCGGAGACCACACCGGCAATTTCCCAGTCAGGGAACGCCCGCAAGATGCGGCTCTTCAGCAGATGCGATGTCCCCACGCCGCTGGAACACACCACCAGAATGCGTTTATGGGCAATTTGCCGCTCCAGCGCGGCCTGGAAATGCACGCAGAGATAACCGATTTCGTCGTCAGCCACTGGCGAAAGCCCATAAGTGCGAGCGGTCAATTGCATCGCCTGTTGCGTTAACGAAAATATGCCCTTCATTTCCTGCTGAATATCCTCCAGCAGCGGATTGCGAATATGAATGTGATATTTGAGTCGATTTAATAGTGGCTTTATATGTACCAGTAAGCCGTCAAATAATAATCGGTCCTGCGCTAAATCTTGCTGAATAAAGGCTGCGAAACGATCAATTAATTCACAGGTTATTTTTACGGACTCTGCGGTGGAGAATTGATTATGCATCGGCGCATTATCGCCGCGCTCTTCCACCACAATGCCGGATGACACAATATATTGATAAATAAAACCCACTTCATCGGCGGGCAGGGCGCAGCACATCCGCTGTTCAATCTGCGTCACCATTTGCTGGGCAATCAGTAAAATGCGCTGATCGAGATCCTGCATTGTGGCCAGAGTGGCCAGTGCCAGCGCATTCCCCTGCGCCATGCGGTGCATCATGATCAGAATATGGGTGCAGAGATTCAGATACCAGGCATCGCCTAGCGGGTAACTGAGTTGCTGCTCCATCTGTTGCAGCAGCGTCTGCACAAAAGCCACATCCTCATCGCCAAAATAATGCACCAGTGCCTGCTGGCTGCCTGGATCGAGACGCGGCAACAGCGGCGTACCGGCAACGTTTTGCTGCATCACATCATTGATCAGGGAGACCATTGCCTGACGCAGCGCCTGCTCGTTGCCTTCGATATGGGTGCCACCGGGCCCACGTTGCAGCGTCAAACCCAGCGGCTGCAGCCACTCTTCAATCACCTTCAGGTCATTCACAATCGAGGCGTGGCTAATAAAATAGCGTTCCGACAACTTACTGATAGAGGTTGCACGCGGCGCGTCACTCAGCAACTGCGAGGCAATTTTTACTCTGCGGCTGTTTTGCCCCAGCGCATCGGCACTGCTTTCATCGCCATTGAGTTGCTGCTCCAGTTGCAGGCGCTGCTGGATATCATCAACCCGCAAACGCACGCCGCGGCCTGGGGTTTTCTCCAGTGTCAGTGACCAGCTACCGAGCCAGCTTTCCAGCCACTGCAAGTCGCGCTGAATCGTCTTTTCTGACACGCCCAATTGTAGGGCTAATTCTCTGATCGGCTGCGGTGCAGCATGTTGCAACAGCAGTTTGACTAAACGGTGTTGTCGCGAAGTCAGTATTTGCATTCGGTCACCCTTTATTTTGGCAAAGCGTTTTTAAGATTATTTCCTCGTTATCTATTTCTTCATGCCAGAAATCAGGAGCGCAATATTGATGTC
Organism: Pantoea sp. C8B4; assembly: GCF_051336905.1. Taxonomy (NCBI): domain Bacteria; kingdom Pseudomonadati; phylum Pseudomonadota; class Gammaproteobacteria; order Enterobacterales; family Erwiniaceae; genus Pantoea; species Pantoea sp. C8B4. The sequence goes on along the minus strand of NZ_JBGMNK010000002.1, from coordinate 299,867 downwards.
TTATGGAGTATAAATTTAGGAAAGGACGGTGTAAGCAACAATACTAAATGTTGTCCATGATTACGGACAGCTTTAATACACCTGAAATCGTTAATAATTAATTGCGATCCTGCTCACATATTAATTGGGATATTAATTGTGATATTGCTCTCATTCCTTTTTCATTTTCCAACCGATATCACGTTATTTAATGCCATACGATTCTGCCTGCGGTCATTGGCTTCCCTGTGACTAACTCGCACGAATAAGGTACTATCCTCGCCAAATGAGCGCCGGATGCCCCGCCGTTGCGGGCCACGAAGTGAGGATGCGAGCTTAATGAGCGAATTGACGCAGGATGGTGCAGAGCGTCTTGCCCTGCACAAATTTACGGAAAACGCGTACCTGAACTACTCCATGTACGTGATCATGGACCGCGCACTGCCGTATATCGGCGATGGTCTGAAACCGGTGCAGCGTCGTATTGTTTACGCGATGTCGGAACTGGGCCTCAACGCCAGCGCCAAATTCAAAAAATCTGCCCGTACCGTGGGTGACGTATTAGGTAAATACCATCCGCACGGCGACAGCGCCTGCTATGAAGCGATGGTATTGATGGCGCAGCCGTTCTCCTATCGCTATCCGCTGGTGGATGGTCAGGGTAACTGGGGTGCACCGGACGATCCCAAATCCTTCGCCGCGATGCGTTACACCGAATCACGCCTATCCAAATATGCCGAGATTTTGCTGGGCGAGCTGGGACAAGGCACGGTGGATTATATCCCCAACTTCGACGGCACCATGCAGGAGCCTAAGATGTTGCCGGCGCGTCTGCCGAACATCCTGCTGAACGGCACCACCGGTATCGCCGTGGGCATGGCCACCGATATTCCTCCGCACAACCTGCGTGAAGTGGCGGAAGCGGCGGTGAAGCTGATCGACAAACCCAACACCACGCTGGATGAGTTGCTGGATATTGTGCAGGGCCCGGATTATCCGACCGAAGCCGAGATCATCACGCCGCGCAGCGAGATCCGCAAAATCTACCAAAGCGGGCGCGGTTCGATCCGTCAGCGCGCGGTATGGAAGAAAGAAGACGGCGATGTGGTGATCACCGCACTGCCGCACCAGGTTTCCGGTGCGCGCGTGCTGGAGCAGATCGCCAACCAGATGCGCAATAAAAAGCTGCCGATGGTGGAAGATCTGCGTGATGAATCCAACCATGAGAATCCCACGCGTCTGGTGATTGTGCCGCGCTCCAATCGCGTGGATGTGGAGCAGGTGATGAATCATCTGTTTGCCACCACCGATCTGGAAAAGAGCTATCGCGTTAACCTGAATATGATCGGACTGGATAACCGTCCGGCGGTGAAAAACCTGCTGGAGATCCTGTCTGAATGGCTGGTGTACCGTCGCGATACCGTGACGCGCCGCCTGAACTATCGTTTAGAGCGCGTGCTGCGCCGCCTGCATATCCTCGAAGGTTTGCTGGTGGCGTTCCTCAACATTGATGAAGTGATTCACATCATTCGTACCGAGGACGAGCCTAAGCAAGTACTGATGTCGCGCTTTGAACTCAGCGATACGCAAGCCGAATCCATTCTGGAACTGAAACTGCGCCATCTCGCCAAACTGGAAGAGATGAAGATTCGCGGTGAGCAGGCGGAGCTGGAGAAAGAGCGCGATCAGCTGCAGGCGATTCTGGCGTCCGAACGCAAGATGAGCAACCTGCTGAAGAAAGAGCTGCTGGCAGACAGCCAGACCTACGGTGACGATCGCCGTTCGCCGCTGCATGAGCGTGAAGAAGCTAAAGCGCTGAGCGAAACCGAGCTGGTGAGTGCCGAGCCGGTGACGATTGTGCTGTCGCAGATGGGCTGGGTGCGCAGCGCCAAAGGGCACGATATCGATCCAACCGGTCTCAGCTACAAAGCCGGTGACAGTTACCTCGCCGCCGCCCGCGGTAAGAGCAATCAGCCAGTGGCCTTTATCGACTCCACCGGCCGTAGCTATACGCTGGACCCGACCTCGTTGCCGTCGGCGCGCGGGCAGGGCGAGCCGCTAACCGGCAAACTGACGCCACCGCCAGGTGCCGCGTTTGAACAGGTGCTGATGGAAGCGGACGACCAGAAACTGTTGATGGCCTCCGATGCGGGTTACGGCTTTATCTGTACCTTTGCCGATTTGATTTCGCGCAACCGCGCCGGTAAAGCGCTGCTAACGTTGCCAGACAATGCCAAAGTGATGACGCCAATGGCGGTGCATTCGGGCGATGATATGCTGCTGGCGATTACCCAGGCCGGACGTATGTTGATGTTCCCGGTGGGCGATCTGCCACAGATGTCGAAAGGCAAAGGTAATAAAATCATCTCTATTCCATCAGCGGATGCCGCTGCGGGCGTGGATAAGCTGCAGTGGTTGCTGATTCTGCCGCCGGGCAGTTCGATCACTCTGTATGTCGGCAAACGTAAGCTGATCATGCGTGATGAGGATCTGCAAAAAGTGCGTGCCGATCGCGGTCGTCGTGGCAGCGTGTCGCGTGGCCTGCAGCGCATTGATAGCGTTGAAGTGAACGCGCCAGCGCGCCCGAAAAGTGACGCCAGTAGCGAAGAATAAGACTGACCAGGCAATGGATTGCCCAACTTGAGGAAGCTATGTTACTAATTTTACGCACGATTATTGTTATCGTTTATTCGATTTTGGTGTGCATCTTCGGCAGTATCTGGTGTTTGTTCTCACCGCGTAATCCCCGCCATGTGGCGACGTTCGGCCATATGTTTGGTCGCCTGTCGACGGTGTTTGGCGTCAAAGTCGAACTGCGCAAACCCGCTGACGCGGAGAACTATGGCAATGCGATTTACATTGCCAACCATCAGAACAATTACGACATGATCACGGCGGCGAAGATCGTGCAGCCGACCACGGTCACCGTCGGCAAAAAGAGCCTGCTGTGGATCCCGTTCTTTGGTCAACTCTACTGGCTGACCGGTAATTTGCTGATTGACCGTGATAACCGCGCCAAAGCGCATGGCACCATCGGTGAACTGGTCGAGCAGTTTAATAAAAAGAAGATTTCATTCTGGATGTTCCCGGAAGGTACCCGCAGCCGTGGCCGTGGTTTACTGCCGTTTAAAACCGGTGCGTTTCACGCTGCAGTGGCAGCAGGTGTGCCTATCATCCCTGTGGTGGTGTCGAATACCCACGGCAAAGTGAAACTTAATCGCTGGAACAACGGCCTGGTGATTGTTGAAATGCTGCCGCCAGTGGATACGAAGCAGTTTGAAACCACCTCGGTGCGCAAGTTAGCCACCCACTGCCGCGAATTAATGTCTGCTAAGCTGGAAGAATTGAACGCCGAAGTCGCCGAACGCGAAAAAAACGGTAAACTCTAGCCATCCACGGGGCAGAAACGCTGCCCCGTGCTCATCACAGCAAAAACTCACTAACAAGAACAACATGGACACGGCGTCTTCACGCCCCGCTCAAAAGGTCTGAAGTTTTATGTCTTGCAGCAGACGTCAGTTTATTCAGCTTTCCGCCGGTGTTGCGCTGGCGACCAGTAGCATGCCTTATGCCGCCTACGCTGCGGCCCCGATGGGCGATGTGCCGCTTCCTGTTCCGCCACTGCTTGAATCTCGCCGTGGCCAGCCGCTCTTTCTGACGCTGCAACGCAGCCATTGGTCATTTAGCGGTAATAGCAATAAAGTGCCGGTTTGGGGCATTAATGGCATGTACCTCGGCCCCACGGTGCGCGTCTACAGCGGCGATGATGTGAAGCTGATTTACAGCAACCGTCTCAACGAACCGGTGGCGATGACGGTCAGCGGATTGCAGGTGCCGGGCGCTTTAATGGGCGGTGCGCCGCGCATGATGTCAGCTGGCGTTGACTGGGCGCCGGTATTGCCGGTTCGTCAGGGTGCATCAACTTTGTGGTATCACGCCAATACGCCAAATCGTATGGCGCCACACGTCTACAACGGCCTGGCGGGCATGTGGCTGATTGAAGATGACGTCAGCAAAGCGCTGCCGTTACCTAAGCACTATGGCGTTGATGACTTCCCGCTGATTATCCAGGACAAGCGTCTCGATAACTTTGCCACGCCGGTTTATAACCCACCCTCAGACGGCGGTTTCCTCGGGGATACGTTGCTGGTCAACGGCGTGCAGAATCCGTATGTCGAGGTGTCGCGTGGTTGGGTGCGTCTGCGTCTGTTGAATGCTTCGAACGCGCGTCGCTTTGATTTGAGCTTCTCGGATAATCGTCCGTTTACCGTGATTGCCAGCGATCAAGGCTTCCTGCCTGCGCCCGTTGCGGTGCAAACGCTGTCGCTGGCACCCGGTGAACGCCGTGAAGTGCTGGTGGATATGTCGCAGGGCGATGAAGTCTCGATTACGGCAGGGACTGCGGCGGGCCTGATGGATCGCCTGCGCGGTCTGTTTGAACCTTCCTCAATTCTCGCCAACACGCTGGTTCTGAGCCTGCGCCCGACCGGCTTACTGCCGCTGGTTACCGACAATCTGCCGATGCGCTTATTAGCAGATCAGATTCTGGATGGTGTGGCGGTGCGCACGCGCGAATTCCGCATTGGCGACAGTGTGCCGGGCATCAATGGCGCACTTTGGGACATGAGCCGCATCGACACCACGGTGCAGCAGGGCACCTTTGAACGCTGGATTATCCATGCCGATCGCCCGCAGTCGCTGCATATTCAGGGCGTGATGTTCCTGATCAAGAGCGTCAATGGCGCGCAGCCGATGGGCGAGGATCGCGGCTGGAAAGATACGGTGTGGGTGGATGGTGATGTCGAATTACTGGTGAGCTTCCCACAGAGTTCGTCGGATCACTTCCCGTTTGTCTACTACAGCCAAACGCTGGAGTTAGCCGATCGCGGCACGGCGGGGCAGCTACAGGTCAATCCCGTCCCTTAAGAAAAAAGGTGCGCAGCGATGCGCACCTTACAAGAGATCGTCAAATTGACAGGGTCACGATGCATAGCGATCCGCACATGACCGCACGACTGTTGTGAAGCCAACGCAGGCGAGCACGCGCTAGCCGTATCCGCCTGGCGGTTAAACTGTGTCGACTTACCCGTTAAAGTTCTCGGGATCTGGCCCCAAACGATTTCCTTTATCGAGCTTAGTAATCTCGCTGATCTCAGTTTTTTCCAGTCTGAAGTCAAACACCTGGAAGTTTTCACGAATACGTTCCGGCGTCACCGATTTTGGAATCACCACTAATCCGCTATCCAGATGCCAGCGAATCACAATCTGCGCTGGCGTCTTACCGTATTTCTTCGCCAACTCGCGGATGATCTCCTGATCGAATACCCCTTTACCGCCTTGCGCCAGCGGGCTCCAGGATTCGGTCTGAATCTGATGCAGTGCGTTCCAGGCATGCAGCGTGCGTTGTTGCAGCATTGGATGCAGCTCAATCTGATTCACCACCGGCGAGACGCCTGTTTCATCGATCAGGCGTTTGAGATGGGCTTCATGGAAGTTACAGACGCCAATGCTTTTGGTTAAGCCCTGCTGCTGCAGCTCAATCATCTTTTTCCAGGCTTCAACGTAGTGATCTTTTTCCGGGCACGGCCAGTGCATCAGATAGAGATCGACACTCTCCAGTTGCAGCTTCTTCAGGCTGGTCTCTATCGCCTGCTGGCCGTTCTGCTGATCGTCATTCCACAGTTTGGTGGTAATAAAAATGTCTTCGCGTGCGACATCGGTGTCCTGCAGTGCCTGACCGACGGCTTCCTCATTTTTGTAGATGGCGGCGGTATCAATCGAGCGATAGCCTACTTTTAAGGCCTCGACAATCGCCGCCCGGGCATCCTCGATACTCGCTTGCCAGACACCGAGTCCGAGTTGCGGCATCATATTGCCGTCGTGCAGTTTGATAATGGGTTGCTCTGCCATAGTTGCTCCTTATCTGTCGCAGTGACTTACCGTAAAAGCGCTGAGGTTAAGTCTAGTCAACAAACTCAACCGCAGGATCATTGTGGCAATCACCTCGCCCTTTTACCCTGGTCATTTCTGCCAGAATCTTGCCTGATTCTGCTGAAGGGTGGAGCTTTGAGCAGCATTGCGGCACACTGATTTTTTTGCTGCCTGAGAGTGATCCATGCCGAACGATGCCCTTTGCCGCCAGCTGGCGCAGCGCGTGACCGCGCTAATGAATGATGCGCGTAAGCCGCTGTGCGCCGTGGAAAACGTCAAGCTCATCTACGCCTGCGAAACACTTCCGCGCACGCCGATGATGTATCAACCTGGCATTGTGATTCTTTTTCAGGGGCGTAAAACCGGTTATCTCGGCAGCACGGTGTTTCATTACGACGCCACGAAGTATTTGATGCTGACCGTACCGCTGCCGGTGGAATGCGAAACCGAAGCCACGCCGGAAGAGCCGCTGGCCGGCATGTGCCTGAGCGTGGATATCGCCAGCTTGCAGGATCTGTTGATGGATATTGGCGACGACGAACAATTTCAGCCGCAGTTGCATACTTCCGGTATCCATTCAGCGTTTATGAGTGAAGAGATGCTGTGCGCTGCCGAGCGTTTGCTGGATGCGATGAGCCATCCGCGTGATGCGCGCGTGCTGGGACCACAGCTGGTGCGGGAAATTATCTACTATGTGCTCACCGGCCCGATTGGCGGTGCGCTGCTGTCGCTGGTGAATCGTCAGACCCAGTTCAGTCAGATTGCGCGCGCCTTACGCCGCATCGAAAGCCATTTCGCCGAAAGCCTCAGCGTCGATATGCTGGCTGCTGAAGTGAACATGAGCGTTTCGGCGTTCCATCACAACTTCAAAGCCGTCACCCAGACCTCGCCGCTGCAATATCTGAAGCGCTATCGTCTGCATCAGGCACGATTGATGATGTTGCAGGATGGGATGAAAGCCAGTGCGGCAGCGGTGCGCGTGGGCTATGAAAGCCCTTCGCAATTCTCGCGGGAGTTTAAGCGCTATTTCGGCGTGACGCCGGGAGAGGAAGCCAGCCGTGTGCGCCAAACGTTGCCGTTTGACGCTGCCTGAACCAATGCAGATCAATGTGCATTGAAAGAAATGGCACTGCGCTATGGGTTGCTGTTTGACGCCATCTGAACGGCCAAATGTGCATGAATGCGCGCGCGACGAAACGGCACTGAACCCTTGAAGGGTTGCCATTAATGGCAACCCGAACCGAATTAGCTCGTTTTCTGGCGGCGTTTTTTCCAGATCACCACGATGCTGCCGGTCAGACCGACAAACAGCAACACCATCGGCAGCACCATCAGCACTGCCATCACCTGATCTTCGTGACGCTTGATAAACGGCACCTGACTGATGCCATAGCCCATGGCGACCACAATCCCGACCCACAGCGCGCCGCTCAGCCAGTTAAACAGCTGGAAACGCCCATTCTGTAAACCCGAAATACCTGCCATGGTCGGCAGTAATGTGCGAACAAACGCCAGGAAACGCCCGACCAGCAGCGCCATCAAACCGTGGCGGTTAAACAGATTCCAGGCGCGCTGATGATATTGCGCTGGCAAATGCATCAACCAGCTTTTCACCATCCGCGTATTGCCCAGCCATCGCCCCTGTAAATAACTCAACCAGCAGCCCAGGCTGGCGGCAGTGGTCAGAATCACCATCGTGGGCACGAAATCCATCACGCCTTTGGCAATCATGGCACCTGCGAGCAGCAACAGGCTGTCACCCGGCAGAAAAGAGGCAGGCAACAAACCGTTTTCCAGAAACAGCGTTAAAAACATCACGCCGTAGACAATCCACACGACATCCGGATTGGCCAGCGCGGCAAAATCCTGATGCCAGAGCGCGTGAACAATCTCATGTAAAACACCCATCTGCTATCCCATCGAGTCACAAGGATTCTATTTTAACCATCTGTGGCATCGCAGACGTTGATCTCACCGATGCGGCACGAAATGGTTTAGGTTTTGTTTAAATATTTACTGTTTTAAGCGCGCAAAGCCCGCTTTCAGGTCGTTCAGCAGGTCATCAACGTGTTCAAGACCAATGTGCAAACGCACCAGCGTACCGTCGAAATCGACGCCGCCTGCCGGGCGAATCTCCGCCAGCTCTTCCGGTTGGTTGGCCAGAATCAGGGATTCATAGCCACCCCATGAATAAGCCATGCTGAAATGGTGGAAGTGATCGAGGTAATTAGCCAGCTGCTCACGGCTCAATTTTTCATGCAGGATGAAGGAAAACAGTCCACTGCTGCCGTTGAAATCACGCTGCCAGAATTCATGGCCTTTACTCTGTGCCAGCGCCGGATGGTTGACGCGCGCCACTTCCGGTTGTGCTGCCAGCCATTCCGCGACCTGCAAACCGCTCTCTTCATGCTGGCGCAAACGCGTACCAAGTGTGCGCAAACCGCGGCTGGCCATGTACGCCGTATCGGCATCCACCATCTGGCCCATCAGGTACGAATTCTCTCGCAGCTGCGGCCAGCAACGTTCATTGGCGACGGCGGTGCCAATCATCGCATCGCTGTGGCCAATAATGTATTTGGTGCCTGCCTGAATCGAAATATCGATGCCATGCTCCAGCGCGTTAAACAACACGCCCGCCGCCCAGGTATTATCGATCATGATGATCGCATCTGGTGCTTTAGCGCGCACGGCGGCCACGATGGCAGGAATATCCTGCACTTCCATGGTGATAGATGCGGGAGACTCGAGGAACACCACGCGAGTATTAGGCTGAATCAGTTCACCGATTTCACTGCCAATGCAGTGATCAAAGAAAGTAGTGGTGACATTCAGCTTACTGAGAATTTTGGTGCAGAAATCCTGCGTTGGCTCATAGACCGCGCCGCTCACCAGAATGTGATCGCCCGCTTCGACAAAGGAGATAATCGCATTGGATACTGCAGCCGCACCGCACGGATAAAGCGCGCAACCCGCGCCACCTTCCAGTTCGGTCATGGCGTCTTGCAGCGAGAAGTGGGTGAGGGTGCCACGGCGGCCATAAAAAAGCTCGCCCGATGCACGACCCGCGGTCGCCCGTTTTTTGTCTGCAACCGTGTCAAAAACCAGTGAAGATGCGCGTTGAATGACGCTGTTAACTGAGCCCTGAGTGTAACGTTTGCTTCGTCCCGCGCTAACCAGCGTGGTATCAATTTTATTCGTTGCCATCACTGCCTTTCCTGACACTTACCACAAAACATCCACGTTACCACGAAACACCGCAGTGGGTTGCGCCTGATTGCGGATTATCAGAGTCAGTCGATAAATTGGTCGAACAAAAGCGCGTCCCTGCGATTTCGCGTTACATCACACCCATGACATGCGGCAGCCACAGCGACAGCGCGGGGATATAGGTGATCAGCATCAGGATGAAAAACAGCGTCACATAGAAGGGCAGCATGGCGGTCACCACCTGCTCAATTTTTTGCTTACTGACAGCGCTGGCAACGAACAGTACGGTACCGACCGGTGGGGTGATCAGACCAATACCCAGGTTCGTCATCATAATCATGCCAAAGTGCACAGGATCGATGCCCAGACTGGTGGCAACGGGCAGCAAGACGGGGGTTAAAATCAGAATAATGGGGGCCATGTCCATCAGGGTGCCAATCACCAGCAGCAATACGTTGATGCACATCAGAATCACGTATTTATTATCAGAGATGCTGGTGAAGGCATCGGTGATCATGGTCGGCAGTTGCATAAAGGTCATCACTGCACCAAAGCCCGCCGCAAAGGCAATCAATACCATCACAATGGTGACGGTCTTAATGGTACGAAACACCAGAATATGCAGCTGATTCCATTTGAAATCGCGATAGATAAACATCGTGACAAAAAATGCCCACAGGCAGGCAATCGCAGCGGATTCTGAGGCGGTAAAAATGCCGGAAAGAATGCCGCCCAAAATAATGACGATGGTAAAGAGTCCCCAGAACGCATCGAAGAAGATTTTCACGGCCTGACGCAACGGAATCGCTTCGCCTTTGGGATAGCCGCGCTTGCGTGCGAACGCCAGGCACATCACCATCAAACAGAATCCCAGCAGCAGCCCCGGTATAATGCCCGCGACAAACAGAGAGGAGATGGTGACGACGCCACCGGTGGCCAGCGAGTAGATAACGGAGTTATGGCTGGGCGGCGTTAATACCGCCTGCACTGAACCGCTGGCGGTCACGGCGGCGGCAAAATCCCTAGGATAACCTTTCTGCTCCATTTGCGGGATCATCACCGATCCGATCGAGGCGGTATCGGCCACTGACGATCCTGAAATCGCGCCAAAAAATGTCGATGCCACGATATTCACCAACGACAATCCCCCACGGATAAAACCGACGAAGATATAGGCAAAGTTCACCAGGCGGCGGGCAATCCCTCCCTCGGCCATGATCGCCCCGGCCAGAATGAAGAACGGAATGGTGAGGAGTGAAAATTTGTTTACCCCGTTGGTGATCTGAATCACCACGGCTTCCAGTGGCAAATCAATCCACCAGGCGCCAATAAAAGCGGCAAACCCCACGGCAAACGCCACCGGAAAGCCGACCAACAGCAGCAACACCAAACTACCAACCAGAATGAAAGCATCCATTTTAGTGCTCCGAATTTAGTGTGTGCCGCCCAGCGTCACCAGCGGACGCTGACTTTGATCGCCATTCAGTATTCGCTCGATCACAAATAGCAGCGTAAACAGCGCGCCGATGGGAATCGGCAGATACATTTCGCCATACGTCACAGCAGGCAAGGCCGCCAGCGGTTGAATCCACATGGCCTCGCACAAGCTGTAGCTGGCCTGTAGCAGGATGAGACACACCACGATCAGCAGTAGGTTACACAGCCGTTGCGCCCATTTTTGCCCAGCCTCAGAGAGGCGATCGGTCACCATTGAGACACAAATATGTGTGCCTGCCCGCAATCCGACAGGTGCACCAATAAAGGTAAAGATGATCATGCAGACGATAGCGACCGGCTCCGGCCATGAGAGGGCGCCATTCAGCACATAGCGCGCGAAAATACCGATGGGGATCACCGTGACCATAATCAGCAGTGCTATCGCAGCGATGCCCATGCACAACAGATAGAGCCCATCCATCAAACGGGAATATGCATTCATACTTCATTACCTGAGCAAGGCGCCACGCGGTCGCGCAGCGCTGAGAGGGTTATTTCACATCCGCAATCTGCTTCATCAGATCCTGATAATTGCCACCAAACTGGTCACGCACCGGTTGCGTGGCTTTCATAAAATAGTCGCGGTTGGTCTCCTGAAACGTCACGCCACCGGCTTTCATTTTCTCCACTGACTGCGCGGTGTAAGTGGCCCACAGCTGGCGCTCTTCATCCTGCGCTTCTTTGCCGAGTTTCTTCAGCAGAGCCTGATCTTCGGCGGAGAGTCGTCCCCATGAGGCTTTAGAGAACAGGATCATCTCCGGCTGAATAAAGTGGCCGCTCAGGGTGTAGTACTTCGCCACGGGCAGATAGTTGTGGGCGACAAACGTCGGTGGATTGTTCTCTGTGCCATCGACCACGCCAGTTTGCATGGCGCTGAACACTTCGCTGACGCCCATTGCCACAGGATTAGCACCCATCGCTTTCAGGGTAGCGAGTGAAATGGCACTGTTCTGCACGCGAATTTTCATCCCCTGTAAGTCTTCGGGTTTGGTAAGGGGTTTTTTGGTGATCATGTTGCGTGTGCCCGCATCGGTCCAGCCGAGGAACACCATGCGCGTGCGGGGATCGTTATCGAACTTTTCGACAATCTGCTTACCAACATCGCCATCCAGCACTTTGTGCATGTGGTCTTCATCGCGGAAAATATAGGGCAGGGTTAACACACTGGTTTCAGGGGCGATGGTGGTCACCGGGGCCAGCGAGACGCGAATCATATCAATCGCGCCAAGCTGAACCTGTTGCAGCGTTTGATCCTCATCGCCCAACACGCCCCCGGCGTAAACCTTCAACTCTAATCTTCCTTGTGTCGCTTCTTTTAACTTATCGCCCATATGCTGCAGAGCGACCACGGTGGGATAGCCGGCGGGTTGTACTTCCGCGACTTTTAACACTTTGGCGTGAGCACTACTCGCCAGCAGCATAACCAGAGAAGAGATTGCAATCGTGAGTCGTTTTTTAGATGTCATTATTATTGCTCCAGCTTGATGATCATAAGAGGTGTCAGGTACACCACAATCGGGAAGGGCTGGCTCAGAATAGTGAAATTGCGCTGGCGAAAAAGTGGTCAAATGTTGATTGGATGAAATACATCACATTTTGAAACGATGTTTTAATAAATTTTCAGTTAATGTCACATTTGTAAAACATCAGCTAGCGTATCCATAAAAGCCACATAGATTGCTGGAAATTGAAGCATTAATCGTTTGTAAATAGTAATGAGAACTACTATCACTTCGGTCAATTTTTTTGCTATGATCCGCGCTTCAATCGTGAACTGTGCAACAGAAGTTGGAGACGCAGCGTGGTAGCCAGTGATTTGATGCAAACGGACCTCTCCGTTTGGGGCATGTATCAGCATGCCGATATCGTGGTAAAAGTGGTGATGATTGGCCTGTTACTGGCCTCGGTTGTCACCTGGGCGATTTTCTTCGGCAAGTTTGCTGAGCTGAGCGGGGCGAAACGTCGCCTGAAACGCGAACAGCAGGCGCTGGGCGAAGCACGTTCGCTTAATGATGCTTACCGCGCCGCTGAAAGCTTCAAAAGCAACAGCCACAGTGCGGTGTTGCTGAACGATGCGCAGAACGAGTTGGAACTCTCTGCGGGTACCGAAGACCTTGATGGCATTAAGGAACGTACCAGCTTCCGCCTTGATCGTCGCGTTGCGGCTTTCAGCCGTCATGCCGGTCGCGGTAACGGCTTCCTTGCTACCATCGGTTCTGTTGCTCCCTTCATCGGCCTGTTTGGTACCGTGTGGGGCATCATGAACAGCTTTATCGGTATCGCTAAAACTCAGACCACCAACCTCGCTGTTGTGGCGCCGGGCATCGCAGAAGCGTTGCTGGCGACCGCGATTGGTCTGGTTGCCGCTATTCCTGCTGTTGTTATCTACAACGTCTTCGCGCGCATGATTGCCAGCTACAAAGCCTCATTGGGTGATGTTGCGGCGCAGGTGATGCTGCTGCAGAGCCGCGATCTGGATCTCGGCAACGTGGAAACCGCGAAAGAAGCGACCCGTCCGGCGGCGGCACAGAAACTGCGCGTAGGATAAGTATTATGGCGATGCGTTTAAACGATGATTCGGTAGGCGATGGCGAAATGCATGAAATCAACGTGACGCCGTTTATCGACGTTATGCTGGTTCTGCTGATCATCTTTATGGTCGCCGCGCCATTAGCTACGGTGGATGTGCGCGTTAATCTGCCTGCGTCCACCAGCGCACCGCAACCGCGCCCGGAAAAACCGGTTTATCTTTCTATTAAGGAAGATAAGCAGATCTATATCGGCAACGATGCGGTCACCAAAGAGACGCTGGTGAATGCGCTGACGGCGCAGACCGAAGGCAAGAAAGACACCACCATCTTCTTCCAGGCGGATAAGTCAGTGGATTATGAAACGCTGATGAGCGTGATGGATCAATTGCGTGAAGCGGGTTATCTGAAGATTGGTTTGATGGGCATGGAGACGGTGAAGAAATAATTCCCCCCTCTGAACGCTCACAAGGGCCGCTATCCATAGCGGCCCTTTTTATTTGCTCTCGCCGCCAATGTTAATTTCTTGTTACTTTTAGTCTCACCTTTGTAAACTGCAATGGTGAAGCGGATCACATCTATTCCTGGCGCAACCCGCTACAACGGAAGAAAAACCCAGGAAGGACAATATGAGCGCGAGTCAATCTTTACAAAAGCCATCGCAAGGCGGTGCCAAAACCATCTTTAGCGTTACCAGCGGTAACTTTCTTGAGATGTACGATTTTATGGTGTTTGGCTATTACGCTACGGCGATCGCCAAAACCTTTTTCCCCGGAGATGATCCCTTTGCTTCATTGATGCTCACGCTGATGACCTTTGGCGCGGGCTTCCTGATGCGTCCACTTGGCGCGATTATTCTGGGTGCCTACATTGACCATCACGGACGCCGTAAAGGGCTGTTGCTGACACTGGGCTTGATGGCGTTGGGTACACTCACCATCGCCCTGGTTCCGGGCTATGCCACGCTGGGGGCTGCCGCGCCGATTCTGATTCTGCTGGGTCGTTTGCTGCAGGGCTTCTCTGCGGGCGTGGAGTTGGGCGGTGTGTCGGTTTATCTGTCTGAAGTGGCGCCAAAAGGACGCAAAGGTTTCTATGTCAGCTGGCAGTCCGGTAGCCAGCAGGTCGCGGTGATCTTCGCTGCGCTGCTTGGCCTCGGTCTTAATCATCTGCTGGCGAAGGAAGCGGTCACCGAATGGGGCTGGCGTATTCCGTTTGTTGTCGGTTGTATGATTGTGCCGTTCCTGTTCTGGATCCGTCGCATGCTGGAAGAAACAGAAGCGTTCAGCAAGCGCAAACAACATCCTTCCATGGGACAGATCATGCGCTCGGTCGGTGAGAACTGGGCATTGGTGCTGGCGGGTATGCTGATGGTGGTGACCACCACGGTGATGTTCTACATGATCACCGCCTTTACCCCGACCTTCGGTAAAACCGTGCTGATGATGAGCGATGAGCAGAGTTTTATGGTGACGCTGTTCGTCGGTATCTCTAACCTGATTTGGTTGCCGGTCATGGGCTCGCTGTCGGACCGCATAGGGCGTCGTCCGCTGCTGATCACCTTTACTGTCCTGATGATTCTCACCACTTGGCCGGTATTGCACTGGCTGGTGGGATCACCCACCTTTGCGCATCTGGTGGAAGCGGAGCTGTGGTTATCATTCCTCTATGCCAGCTATAACGGTGCGATGGTGGTCTACCTGGCGGAAATTATGCCGGCTGAAGTGCGCGCCACCGGCTTCTCACTGGCGTACAGCCTGGCGACCGCGCTGTTTGGTGGCTTCACGCCAGCGGTTTCAAGCTACCTGATCCATGCCACGGGCGATAAAGCGATGCCCGGCGTGTGGTTGTCATTCGCGGCGGTGTGTGGATTAATCGGCACGCTGCTGATTGGCCGCATGGTGAAACAATATCAGGCGCGCCATGGCGGCACGCCGGTGGGGGCTTCGCTGTAACGTCCTGGCTGACAACGGGTCACATGTCAGGCCGTTGAGAAGCCATTCGAATAAAGCAGCCTCTTTCTGAAGGGGCTGCTTTTTTGTTTGTGTGGGGGAACTCATTCATCGAGTCCTTGTTAACACACTACATCGTCGCCAATGCCCTGCCTAAAACGACAGGTCAACCACCACGCTATCCGTGTAACTCCCCGCCGCTGGCGTATTCTGCGTCGTCAGAATCTGCGCGGTATACGTGAAGTTGCGCGTCACCAGATCCGCGTTCAGAGAGGTGGCGCTGGCGCTGCTCCAGCGGTCGGTGCCGGTCGGTCCCCAGCGCGTGGTGGTGGTGGTGCCCTTGTAGATGTCATACGCCAGTCGGTTGGTGCCGCTCGCCATCTGGCGCGTGGTGCCGCTGTAGTAACTGCCATTGCTCAACCCCACAGTGAAGGTGCTGCCTTTTGAACACACCACGTTGATGGTCTGCTGCACCGTGGAGAAACTTCCCACCAGCGGCGCGCTGCCAAAACTCACGTTAGGGGCGGTGATGGTGGTGCAGTCATTCGTCACTGTCAGGTTAACGGTAATTGGCATCGCGGTGCCGGTACTGGTTTGCACCGTTCCTACACACAAACCTGCAACGTTCAACCCGGCACATACCGTATAACTTACCGTAAGCGTAATCGTCGTCGTATAACTGCCTGCGGCAATCACCTGTCCAGGCACTGTACGGAAGTAGAGCGGGATATTGAAATTGAGTGTGCCGCCCAGGGTTAATAATGCCGATGAACTGTAAACGTGGTTAGAGCCCTGCGTGAGTTCGCTGGCACAAGCACTGTCGATGCACATCTGAATCGGAATACTGTCCGTGCCGGTACTGGCGGTTTTCAAGACGGCCCGCGTGCCGCTGAGATAGGTCGCAGTGGTGAAGGCGTATGTGACGTTATCGGTGCCCAACAGCGAAAGCGTGCCGGAACCGCAGTTGACGTTGGTGGTGCTGGAAGTGTTCTGCGCGGTAGAGCCAACCGCGAAGGTGGTCACGGAGCCGAAGGTCGCCGCTGGGGCCGATAAACTACAAAGCGCATAACTGGTGCCCGGCAAGATAAACAGCGCCAGCAGCAAAAAAATCTTTCTCATGGTGAGATTCCTGACTGTGAATTATTGGCCGTGCTGACCGCCGAACCCGGTGCCGGCGGCGGCAGATCGCACGTCAGCGGACCGTAGGTTTCCAGCGCTTTTGGCTGGCCGTCTGCAATGGTCAGCGTGGTATCACAACTGCGCCCATCAGGCGTCACGACATGAATCGGGTTTTCAGCGCTCAGATTCTCCATCCAGACAATGCCATCCCATCCGATATATTCCGTACCCTGATTCGGGCGTAACACCTGGCTGGAGATTGGCAACGGTTGCCCCTGTTTATCATGCAGCACCACGCTGGCGGCGCGCAGGCGCTCCACCGGGAAGTTCAGCAGGTAACCACTTTTCCGTTTCACTGCAAAACGCTGTTCCACCTTTGGCGCGGTGCGGTCAGCCGGTAAATCCAGGGTATCGATGTCATATTTCGCGCCGTAGTAACTGCTGATCGAGGGCACCAGCAAATAGCCCTGATTATCGGTGCGTCCCATTGCCTGGTTTTCATAGCGCACCGTGACATCGGGGTAGTCGGTTTTCACCACCACAAACGCATCATTAATATCGTTGGCGGCAAACACGCGGTTATCCATCAGCACCAGCGAACCGGTGAAATCGGCCCACTGCGTGGTGTTATCGTTATCGCCGTAGAATCCGGCGGAGGTGTCGATTTTGTTATTGCGATAGCGCAGGCTTGCCTGGCGGTAATCACCGCTGTCGCCGCCCTGATTGGCCCAGGCTGCATCGTACGCAAAGCCACCATCGGTCGGCATGGCGCGTGACACGTAGAGGCGCTGATTGTTGTTGCCCTGCTGATCGCGCTCGTAGCTCACCGACGCGCTGCTCTGTTCGCCGAACGGGATCACCAAAGAGATAGCACCGCTCCAGTCGCCCTGTTCCTGATCGCGGCTGGCGGAGATATACAGGCTACTGTTACCCCAAAGGTTTTTACTCCAGGACAGGTTCCATAAACGGGTGCGATCGCCCGATCCTCCGGCAATATCAAAATAGGCCAGACCCAGACTGCCATATTGATTGAGTGACACGCTGGCGGTGTATTGTGCACTGCGTCGCGCCAGTGAATAGCTGGTGTTAGCGCTGTCGCCCCGGCTGCCGACCAGCGCCAGATTGCCGTAATCTGCAGTGCGTAAAATATGCTGCGTGCCGAGGCTGAACCAGCTGTTGTTATATTGATAACCCCAGCTGTATTGCGTGCCGGGTTTTCCCTCCATCTGGCTTTGTGCCAGGGCACCATTCACCACCCCCCAACTGCCGAGTTTCACTAAGCCTCCTGCGCCGCCGGTGGCCACGTTGTCGCTGCCTTCCGCATGGCTCTCCAGCGTCAGCCAGTCGGTTAACCCGTAACGATAAGATCCGCTGGCTGCCGCTGCGCCATAGTCAAAGTTTTCCAGTCCGTAGTTTTCACGCAGGGCACCAGCAGAGAAGGAGTAATCCGACAAACCCTGTCGCAGCAGGCTGCTCGAGACATAAAACGGCAGCGTGGTGGTGACCTGACGCCCCACGGCATCGGTGGTGGTGATCACCGCATCGCCCGCGCCATTGACGAACGGCACATTGGTCAGCGACCACGGACCCGGCTGCACATTGGCTTGCGTACTGCGATAACCGTTAATAAACAGATCGACGGAAGAGGGCACCGCCGCCTGGCCGGAAAACGCCGGGAGAGGGTAAGTGACCAAATCCGGTCGTACGCTGAAATCACGCGCAATCTGCACGCCACCCAGACGCACGCTGTTACTCCAGCTCAGCGCATCGGTCACCAGGTCCCCGGCACGCCAGCTGATCGCATCGTTCTCATCTTCATTGCTAAACCAGGTGTCGTAGCGAATATATCCCTCTTGCTGACCGCTTACGCCGCCTTCAAGTTGTTGGGTGTAGACGCCATTGGTGGAGAACTGCCCGCTGGGGCCAAACACGCGCAGCTCATTCCAGCTTGACAGGCGGGAACCGGCATTATCGGTACGGGTGGCGTAAAAGTCGTAATTGAGCAGCGCACCGTTACTGGCGCGCCCCGGATAGCGTGGGCCGCGCTGATCTTTACCGATCACCTGTCCGGGCAGCCAGGCAGGCGGAACGGTGAGCAACAGGCGCTGACGGCGCTCGTCATATTCGGCTTTCACCTCCGCAAGTTGATTCACATCGATTTGCTCGCCCTGAAGTTTCTCCGCAGGAATACCGGCACGCTGTAAATCGCCACTGCGCAGCCAAAAGTCCCCGTTTTTACGCTCCACCGGCACAATATCGCCGCGCGCGTTCTGATTCACCACCAGCTCTAGCATGTACTGCTGACCGCTGGCGTTGTTCTCCAGCGCAGGGGGCGGTGGTAGCTCGGAAAAGGTCTCCGCGCTACTGATTTGAGGTAACAGGCATAGCACGCTAGCCACTGCCAGCGTGCAGGGATGCAGCGAAAACGTCATCAATGCGCGGCCGCGCTGCTCCAGTGCCCTTTATTCACCTCCGCTGACAACTCTCCGCTCACGCTGCTGGTTAATGGCCAGCGGTTGCTGCTGTTTGCCAGTACGTAGCCAAACAGACCATTGCCCAGGCGGCGACCACCAATGGTGACATTACTCAGCCGCGCATGGCCGTTGCCACGATTGGTGAGCTCCAGCCAGCGCTTGCCACCACTGTCCACCTGTTGCCAGCTGAGTTGCGGCTTCGCACTGTCGCTGGTGACGCCGTTACCATAAACAAACAGCGGTACCGAATAGCGCATCTGGAAGGTTAATCCCGCCTGATTTTCGCCGGGCGTGCGTGGCGTAGGGATTTCATCCAGCACCACGCGGTAGGACATTTCGCGTCCTGCTTGCGGCGCACCCTGCTTAATGAGTCGCACCAGCTGTTTCTGACCCGGTTCGAGGCGCACCATTGGTGGGCTGGCAACCACTTGCTGCTGGGTTTGATACTGTTCCTGACCGCCCACTTGCAGCCAGCTAAAGATGCGCACCTGCATCATGGTGGTGGCATTCCCACGGTTCTCCAGCCACAGCTCACTGGCTTTATCATCGGGATTGATGGCGGGATCGATGGGCCAAATCATCAGCGAATTGGCGGCGTGGGCAGCAGGCATTAGTGCCATGATAAACAACAGTAACAGGGCGCGCAGGTTCATGATTATTCATCCTTCTTTATCACTGCCGTCACCAACTAAGCGTAACGGTTAAGGTGTCGGTATAAGTGCCGGCGCGCGTGGGGCCGGGCAGCGTTAACAGGCCATAAATCGGCAAAGTAATGTTATTGGCGTTGCTGTAACTCAGCGCCACGGCGCTATTCACTGGGATAGCCGTGGTGTGTGCCGCGTTGGTGTAAAGGGAATAGGGCACGGTATTGGTGTTGCCCGAGACCTTGAGATTACGGGTAGTGGAGTAATTGGAGCCGCCATTGATACTCATGCTAACGGCGGTGCCTGGCGTGCAGGCGAGAATGATGGTGGTGCTTTGCACATAGCTGGCGCTCACGCTGCTGGACGACACACCCGATTGCGTGCCGAAATTAAGCGTGCCAAAGACCCCGGTATTGGTACCGGAGACAACACAGCCTGCCACTACTGATGCAGAGACCTGAAAGGTTGCGGTTGGCAACCCCCAGGCAGAGACGCTCCCTATCAGCAGGGCGAGGCCGCCTGCACTGTGCGCCCAACGCTGCACCACGGCCACCCTGATTACCCCACAACTGACCTCAGTAGTTCACCGCAACGTTAATGGTGTCGGTATAAGTTCCTGCCGGGATCAGTGGGTTAAACCCGCCCCCCACGACACGACCGTAAATGGCGTAATTGGTGCCTAAGGTCGGGTCCGTGGTGCCGCTGGCGGCAATGTTGGTGTTATTGGCGATGGCGGTGGTGAATGCCGCATCGCTATACAGGGTATAGGCAATGCCTTGGGTGTTATTGGAACCGAGGATCAGATAGCGCGGCTGGCCGCTAACGGTGCCATAAATGGTCGCCGGTGCAGCATTACTGCTGGTGACCTGCACGTTGAAAGTCTGGCCGGTGGTGCAGCGAACATAAATACCGTTGCCCGATGCGCCGACCAACGTGGCGTTCAGGGTATCGAAGGTTGCGGCGCTGCTACCAAAGTTCAGGGTACCGAAGTTGACCCCCGTGGTGGCAGACTGACCATTCACCAGGCAACCAGTGGTCAGGGTCAGGGTCGCATTAATGGTTCCCGTTGTGGTGGCGGCAAAAGCCGCGTGAGGGGCGAGCACGACGCTCAGGCTGGACGCCAAAAGAAAAAGCTTGAGTTTCATAATCATTCCTTACTGATTATCCAAGGTCAGTGCTTTTTCACCTGGTGATTCATTTATGTAACGAATCCGAAGTCAAACAAGAGCCACGATCGGCTTTACCGCGTAAGTGCCCGACATCTAGGAATATTCTTAGATGGTGGGTTTATGATTTATATCAGTTTTCTTTACTATAGATCAGCAAATCAACACTGCGAGCGTTGCGCTTAGATTTTTCATTAATCAATTCACACTTTTCGCCGATAACGCAGTAATCGCAAGGGATGACAACCGGTTAAAAAAACTAAACAGCGAGTGATTTAACCCTCTACCGCGATTAACCGTTCAATGCTATGTTCGTGCATTAATCAGATATTATTAATTTTTCTGACTGCGACTGACGATGAAAAACCAAAAACATAGCGCGGTGTTTCCAGAATTGTCTGGATCGGCTCCCCCCTCTGCCTCACTGCGTGCGGTCATTACTCACCCTTAATCAATGTTCTCGACCTTTTGATCATTTTTGACGATACAGCTTCTGCTCCGCAGCAGGCTGAGTTTAGGAGCGCACATGCTGCTAGTTACCTGGGATAGCGTTCTGGTCACGGTTTCATTGATCGTGGCCTTCATTGCTGCGTTTACCGCACTGGATACGGCGGGACGCGTCGCGGTATCACGCGGCTGTCTGGCGAAAATGTGGCTGATTGGCGGTGGCACCGCGATGGGCATTGGCATCTGGGCGATGCACTTTATTGGCATGCTGGCGATGATGATGCCGATGACCATGCGTTATGACATTACCCTCACCACGGTTTCCCTGCTGGTAGCGATCCTCTCTGCCATCTTTGCTTTCGCGCAGGGCGTGCAGGGCAGCCATTTAACTCCACGTCGGCTGGTACGTGGCACGCTGATACTCGGCAGCGGTGTTGTGGCGATGCATTACATCGGCATGAATGCCTTGATGATCGAACCGGCGATTCGCTGGGACATGCCGCTGGTCGCGCTCTCCGTGGTGATTGCCTATGCTGCCTCAGGTGCGGCACTGTGGCTGGCGTTTCATCTGCGCCAGGGCGAGAGCGTGTGGATTATGCGCGTTTGTGCTGCGCTGGTGATGGGCATTGCCATCGCCGGGATGCACTACACCGGCATGGCTGCGGCGGAGTACAGCATGCCGAGCACCATGCAGCAGCATCATGGCATCAGTGAAGATGGATTGGCGGTGTGGGTGACTGTTATCACGCTGTCCATTCTTGGCCTCACGCTGTTAGTTTCCATGCTGGATGCCCAGCTGCGCGCGGCACGTCTGGCCGCCAAGCTCAAACGCGCCAACAGCGAACTGCGCCAGCTGGCGATGCATGACAATCTCACCTCGCTGCCCAACCGCGTGCTGCTGGAGCAACAGCTGACGGCGCAGATCAAGCAAGCTACTTTGCAGGATGAACATTTTGCGCTGATGTTTATGGATCTCGACGGCTTCAAAGCCGTCAACGATACCTGGGGCCATCATGTGGGCGATCGCCTGCTCATCGCGGTAGCCGAACGTCTGCGCGTGCAATTGGACGAAGGCATACTGCTGGCGCGGCTCGGAGGCGATGAATTTGTGCTGCTGTGTCCGCAATACACTGATTTGCAAGCCTCGGCGCTGGCACAACAGCTGGTCAATGTCATTGATACCCCGTTTGAACTGGATCGCTATTCGCTGCGCGTGTCACTCAGTATTGGCATCGTGGTGTTCCCACTGCACGGTCGTAGCCAGCAGGAGATGATGTTCAACGCCGATTCCGCCATGTACCACACCAAGCACAGTGGCCGTAACGGCTGGTGCCTGTTTGAACCGGTGATGAGCGCGGTGGCGCAGCATCAGCTGGCGCTGGCGAATGATCTGTGGAATGCGCTGGAGTATCAGGAAATGTGCCTGTTCTATCAGCCAAAATTCCGCGCGGGCGGCACGGTGCTGATGGGCTTCGAAGCGTTATTGCGCTGGCAGCATCCACGTCGGGGATTGCTGATGCCAGATATGTTCCTGCCGCGCGCGGAGAAAACCGGGCAAATCGTGGCGCTGGGCAATTGGGTGATCAACGAGGCGTGCCGCCAGTTGAAGCAGTGGCACGATGAAGGTCACCGCGACTGGAGCGTGTCCGTCAACCTTTCGGCGTTGCAATTCCATCAGCGCGATCTTATCGACAGCTTACGTCATGCACTGCAACGTTATCAGCTGCCGGAGGGCGCGCTGATGCTGGAGATCACGGAGAATATCGCGATGCGCGACCCGCAGTTCAGCCAGCAGCGCATTGCTGAATTGCACCAGTTGGGCGTAAAAGTGGCGATCGATAACTTCGGTATCGGTTATGCCAATTTACTGCATCTGAAACATCTGGAAGCCACCGAACTGAAAATCGACCGCGCCT
Organism: Pantoea sp. C8B4; assembly: GCF_051336905.1. Classification (NCBI taxonomy): domain Bacteria; kingdom Pseudomonadati; phylum Pseudomonadota; class Gammaproteobacteria; order Enterobacterales; family Erwiniaceae; genus Pantoea; species Pantoea sp. C8B4. The sequence continues at coordinate 277,010 of NZ_JBGMNK010000002.1, read as the reverse complement.
TTATTAACAGCCTGCGTGCCGACAGCGAGGACGCCACCGTCGTGAGCGCGATGCTGACGCTGGCCCAAAGTCTGAATCTGCGCATGGTCGCCGAAGGGGTGGAAACTGAGGAGCAGCAGCGTTTGCTGACCGGACTCGGTTTTGACACGCTGCAGGGCTATCTGCTCGGCAAGCCGACACCGGCGGAGCGTATCGGTGAATTCACCGCTGCGTTTAATGCACCGCCGCTGTTTGCTGAGCACCCGCTGCCTTTAACCAGCGCCTGATAAACAATTTTTATTTTCTTCCGCATCGGAAGGTTTCATCGTTCAAAGACTCAAATCGGCAGTTTATCTGCCGATAAATTACACAATAAAACCAATGACATTGACTTTTTCTTTATAACACCACAGCTGAATGACAACGGCTTTAACTTGGGAAATCACTATGTTAGTGACTTCGTACGATTCGTTTACCGTCATCGTTTCCATTCTGGTGGCGATGCTGGCTTCGTTTACCGCGCTGGATATGGCGGGCCGCGTAGCTTCTTCAACCGGCAAGGTGGCGCTGGTTTGGTTATTAGGCGGTGGATTCGCCATGGGCGTGGGCATCTGGGCGATGCACTTCATCGGCATGCTGTCGATGAGCCTGGATATGGTGATGAGTTACGATCCGCTGCTGACGGCGACGTCGATGGCGGTGGCGATTCTGGCATCGATTTTTGCCTTGTGGCTGGTGTGCTCATCCCATGATTTATCCTGGCGGCGCTTAACGGGCGGGGCTTTGGTGCTCGGTTCCGGCGTGGTCGCCATGCACTACATGGGCATGGCCGCGCTGATGTTCGCGCCGGGCATCGTCTGGAACTGGGGCTGGGTTGCCGCTTCGGTGGTGATTGCGCTGGTGGCATCGGGCGCGGCACTGTGGCTCGCCTTTAATCTGCGCGAAGGACATGGCCGCGTGACGATGCTGCGTCTCGGCGCTTCGGTGGTGATGGGCTGCGCGATTGCCGGCATGCATTACACCGGTATGGCCGCTGCCAGCTTCCCGATGATGAGTCATGCCACGCACATGGGCGTTAACAGCAACTGGCTGGCGATTGTGGTCACCGTGGTGACGCTGGCGATCCTCGGTATCACCTTGCTGGTTTCGATGCTGGATGCTCGGCTGCAAGCGCGCACCTCTATCCTTGCGCACTCGCTGGCGGAAGCCAACCGTGAACTGGCGCAACTGGCCCTGCACGACAACCTGACACGCCTGCCAAACCGTATTTTGCTTGAGGATCGTCTGGAGCAATCCATCAACAAGGCCAACCGCGAAAAGTCGCAGTTTGCGCTGATGTTTATGGATTTGGATGGCTTCAAAGCGGTCAATGACGCCTTTGGTCACCATGTCGGTGACAACCTGTTGATTGCGGTGGCCGAGCGTATGATCGGCCAGATGAAAGGGCACTACACGCTGGCGCGCATGGGCGGCGACGAGTTTGTGCTGCTGATTGAAATCGATGAGCCCAATGATGCTGCAGCGGTAGCGGATGCGCTGGTGAAAGCGGTCGATCGCCCGTTCGATATTTCGCGCTATGAACTGATGGTGTCACTGAGTATTGGCATCGCGGTCTACCCAGGCGACGGTAAAGATGAGCGCGAGCTGATGTTTAACGCCGATGCCGCGATGTACCACACCAAGAACAACGGTCGTAACGGCTACAACTTCTTCCAGCCATCGATGAACACCCTCGCACAGTCGCAGCTGCAGCTGAATAACGACCTGTGGCAGGCGCTGGATAACGAAGAGTTACGTCTGTTCTACCAGCCAAAATATTGTGCGCCAAGCGGTCCAATTATTGGATTTGAAGCATTGCTACGCTGGGAGCATCCGACACGCGGGTTGCTGGCACCGGACAAATTCCTGCCGATTGCCGAGAAGACCGGCATGATCATCAACATCGGCAATTGGGTGATCAACGAAGCCTGCCGTCAGCTGCACTGCTGGCATTTGCAGGGCCATCCACACTGGTCGGTAGCGGTGAACCTCTCCGCGCTGCAGTTTGAACAGAGCAACCTGGTGGAAACCGTGACGCAGGCGCTGGCGAAGCACCAGATTCCGGCTGAATTGCTGACGCTGGAAGTGACGGAAACTACCGCGATGCGCGATCCGGAAGAGAGTGTGCGTATCCTGACGCAACTGACGGATATGGGCGTGAAAGCCTCGATCGATGATTTCGGCACGGGTTACTCCAGCCTGCTCTATTTGAAACGTTTGCCCGCCAGTGAGTTGAAGATCGACCGAGCGTTCGTTAATGAGCTGCAGGCGAAATCAGAAGATGCCACCATCGTTTCCGCCATTGTGGCACTGGCGCAGTCACTGGATCTCAAAGTGGTCGCAGAAGGGGTGGAAACACAGGATCAGCAAGCGTTTCTTACCGGACTGGGTTGCGATACGTTGCAGGGTTATCTGCTGGGTAAACCGGTGCCGCCGGAACGCATCCATGAGTTGCCGAATTTTGTCGAAAACGAGCAACAGCTGGTGCAACTACCCTAAGGCATGGGGGCAGTGATTGCCCCCATGGCAACCTCTCCTGCAAGCAGGGAAGGTGCACGCCTGTACGCGGCAGAAAGTGAGTACCTGAGTGTGATTCCCTCGCCTGTATAAGTCTCTCAACTCAATACCCCTTCTCCTTTCAGCAGGAGATGGGGGTAAAGCCTGAGTACAGCGTCAATTCCCTGCCCAACGATGCTCTCTCTTGCTTGCGGGACAGGCCCAGGGTGAGGGAAAATGCTCGCCTCTATCCCCCATATCGGAGCCAGGGTGGCGAAATATCAGCAGTTGGTTGATCAGCTTCGGACGCAGATTGAAGCGCGCATCTGGCCGCCGGGCGAAAAGCTGCCGTCGTTGCGTCAGCAGGCGGAACAGAGCGGCCTCAGCCTGATGACGGTGATGCACGCCTATGAAGTGCTGGAAAGCCAGGGCTGGATCCTGTCAAAACCGCAATCCGGTTACTACGTAGCGCCGCGTGCTGCCGAAAGCCGTCCACGTTTGCCCACACAGGCGATTGCCAAAACCGAGCAGGCAGACACCAACAGTTTCGTTTTTGATGTGCTGCAAGCCACGCGTGACCCGGGCATCATGCCGTTTGGCTCTGCCTTTCCCGATCCTGAACTCTTTCCGCAGCGTCAGCTGATGCGCTCGCTGGTTAAGGTCTCACACAATCTGAAACCCAGCGATGCCCTGAATAACCTGCCGCCTGGCAACGAAGCGCTGCGTAAAATTCTGGCGCAACGTTATGCCCAGCAGGGCATCACCTTGTCGCCGGACGATATCGTCATCACCAACGGTGCGATGGAAGCGCTGAACCTCAGCCTGCAAGCGGTGACTGAACCCGGTGATTGGGTGGTGATTGAAAATCCTTCGTTTTACGGTGCATTGCAGGTGATTGAGCGGCTGAAATTGAATGCGATTGCCATCGCCAGCGATGTCGAGCAGGGCATCGATCTCGACGAGCTGGAGCAGGCGCTGCAACGCTGGCCGGTCAAAGCCTGCTGGCTGATGACCAACCGGCAAAACCCGCTGGGTTTTACCCTGAGCGCTGAACGAAAACAGCAGTTGGTGTCTTTGCTGGCGCGCTATCAGGTCGCGATGATTGAGGATGATGTTTACAGCGATCTCTACAGCGGCCACGACAAGCCTTTGCCCGCCAAAGCCTTTGACCGCGAGGGCAATGTGCTGCACTGCGGCAGTTTTTCGAAGAATCTGGTGGCGGGGTTTCGCGTGGGTTGGGTGGCTGCCGGGCGCTACGCACAGCGCGTACAGCGTATTCAGCTCATGAGCACGCTCTCCACCAGCGCGCCGATGCAGCTGGCATTGGCCGACTTCCTCAGCACCCGCAGTTACGACACGCATTTAAAGAAACTGCGTCAGACGCTGGCTAAGCGTAAGCAGTTGGCGCAGCAGGCTTTACGTCGCGTGCTGCCTGCTGACGCGCAGATCAGCGATACGCCGGGCGGCTATTTCCTGTGGATTGCGCTGCCGCAGCAGATCAACACCACGCAGCTCTATCATCTGGCGCTAAAAGAGGGCATCAGCATCGCCCCTGGCCAGCTGTTCTCGGGCAGTGAAGGGTTTAGCCACTGCTTCCGCTTCAACACCGCCTGGCCGTGGGATGCCCGCGCTGAGGCGGCGGTGGAGACGTTAGGGAGATTGATTGCTCAGCTGGAGTCGTCCTAAATGGCGACGCTATAAATGCGACTGACTTTAATCGCGGCATACAGAAGCGGCCCGATAAATGCCGCTGCCGTATTAGGCGAACCAGCACAATCGCGAGAATTTTGCAGGGTGCGCGTTAATGCGCACCTCCAATAAATGGCAAAGAATCAGATGGATGCCGCCTGCTTGTTTCCCCATGTCAGGTAATAAACATCATAAAAATCCACTTCGCCTTTCTGCTTCATCAGGCGATCGATGCCGCTGCGCACGCGGTCGGGCGTGCCGGGATTTTCCACGATTTTATCCAGCGCCTGCTGAGATACCGGCTGCACGTAATACCACTCCCCGTTGTAGCACACGCGCAGATCCAGCGTGTCGATATCCTCAAAGCGGTATTTGGGGTTGATATCCATCAGCATCAGGAAGCTCATCACCAATACAAAGGCGGTGGCGAACCAGAATGCGGGCCAGCCGAGCATCTCTGTGGAGAAGATCAGCGCCACGCAGAGCGCGTAGCACAGGTACATGATCGCCCACAGCCCCGGATGGGTTTTGAGGAATGAAAAGCTAAAGCGTGGCAGATTATCGCGCTGGCCTTCACGGTTCAGCGTGGCGATTTCATCGAGCAGAATTTGTTTGATCGCTTCCATAGTTCACCTCTAAATGTTACTGCCTGCCAGTTAATCACATAACAGTGAAGCGAATCAGACACAGATCCTGAGTGTTTTTTTATAACAGTTTGCTGGCGGTTTTATTGGCCCCACAAAATGTTAAATATGTTGCTAACTAATTTGGCTTTAGTAAGGTAAATCATTCTTTTATGTGAATTTTGTTGGCGGGCGCACATTGCAATGCCGTCGGGGTTTGCCACAATTAAGCAACGTGGCTTCCCGGAGAAAGAGTATGACTGCCAACACTTCCAGCCTGCTGTTACTGATGTCTTTCGCCGCCGGTACCTTTTCTGCAGGTTCATCCAATAATCCGCAGCATTTGATGCTGTCGCAGCCCTCAGGCGGCGTGCCTAATAATCTGCTACCGCTGATCATCTGGCCGGGCATCGCGCCTGACTATGATGAAGAGCTGCAAAGCAACAGCGCCGAATGGTTTGAAAAAACCTTCACTGCCAACGGCTGGCCGGCCGCGTGGCGCGCACCGATCTTTCCCTACACTCATTACCATCCGAATACCCATGAAGTGCTGGGTGTGGCGTCCGGTTGGGCGGAAGTGCTGTTTGGTGGCGATAGCGGCCGCATGGTGACGCTGCGCGAGGGTGATGCTGTGCTGATCCCCGCCGGTGTCGGCCATAAACAGGTGTTCGCCTCAGACGACTTTTTCGCCGTTGGCGCCTATCCTGAAGGCATGTCCCCGGAAACCGTGCGTGATGAACCTTCTCGTTTACGCGCGGCGAAAGATCAAATCGCGCGCGTACCTTTACCGCATCGCGATCCTTTCACGGGGGGCGATGGAGCGATGACGGATATCTGGCTGCCAATTGCGCAGCAGTTAATGCACCAGTAAGGTGCAATCTGAGGGTTATTCGGCGCTGCTCCGCTATCGGGGCGCGTGTGCCGTTTGGGGCGTGAGCCTCTGGCACACTTTGTGCAGGAGAGGATTCAGGTCCTCTGACAAGCGCCGGGTAAATCATGAAAGAAAGCTACCAGATAGCGTCACACTTCTATGATGAGATGTTATTGAGCAACGGCGAACACCGTGCGCACTATCAGCATTACTGGGAGTGGTTACAACAGGCGGACAAAGAGGCCGTGGCGCGTAAGCGCGAAGAAGCGGAACTGTTGTTTCATCGTGTGGGCATCACCTTCAATGTCTATGGAGACGATGGCGGCGCGGAACGGCTCATCCCGTTCGACAGCGTACCGCGTATTATTCCGGCGGGTGAATGGGCGATGCTCGATCGCGGCATCCGCCAGCGCGTGCAGGCGCTGAATGCCTTCCTGCATGACATCTACCATCAACAACACATCCTCAAGGCGGGGATCGTGCCTGCCGAGCAAGTGCTGGTAAACGATCAATATCAGCCCTGCATGCAAGGTGTCGATCTGCACCGCAACATCTATGCGCACATCACCGGTGTCGATATGGTGCGCAACAACGACGGCGAGTACTACGTACTGGAGGACAATCTGCGCACGCCTTCTGGCGTCTCCTACATGCTGGAGAACCGCAAGATGATGATGCGCCTCTATCCCGAGTTATTTGTCGAGCAGCATGTGGCACCGGTAGAACGCTATCCTTCGCATCTGCTACAAACCCTGCGCGAAAGCTCACCGGTCAACGATCCGGTGGTGGTGGTGCTGACGCCGGGCCGCTTCAACAGCGCCTACTTCGAACACAGTTTCCTTGCGCAGCAGATGGGCGTCGAGCTGGTGGAAAGTGCCGATCTGTTTGTCAAAGACGGTGCGGTGATGATGCGCACCACCGCCGGGCCGTGCAAAGTCGATGTGATCTATCGCCGTGTTGATGATGCGTTCCTCGATCCGCTGGCGTTCCGTCCCGATTCGATGCTCGGCGTGCCGGGCCTGCTGTCGGTGTATCGATCCGGCAACGTGGTGCTGGCCAATGCGATCGGCACCGGCGTGGCCGATGACAAATCGATCTATCCCTATGTGCCCGACATGATCCGCTTTTATCTGGATGAAGATCCGATCCTCAACAACGTGCCGACCTGGCAGTGCCGTAAGCCGCAGGATCTGACTTACGTCCTCGCCAATCTCAGCAAAATGGTGGTGAAAGAGGTACACGGCGCCGGCGGTTACGGCATGTTGATTGGCCCGGTGGCCAGCCAACAAGAATTGAGTGATTTCCGCGATCGTTTGAAAGCACGCCCGGAAAACTACATCGCGCAGGACACGCTATCGCTCTCCACCTGTCCGACTTTTATCGACAACGGCCTGGCACCGCGTCATATCGATTTACGTCCCTTTGCCTTATGCGGAGCGGATATTCGTTTAGTACCGGGTGGCTTAACCCGCGTGGCGCTGACCGAAGGTTCGCTGGTGGTGAACTCGTCGCAGGGCGGTGGCACCAAGGACACATGGGTTCTGGAGGATGACGCATCATGCTAAGCCGCACGGCCAGTGGCCTCTATTGGATGGCGCGCTATCTGGAGCGCGCAGAACAACTTGCCCGGGTGCTGGATGTCACCAACCGGCTTTCGCTGATGCCGGTGCGTAATAGCCAAACCGATGAGCTGCTGTTGCCGCTCAATCTCACCGGCACGCGCCAGCTGTTTGAAACCCTCAACGGGCGTTTCACCATGCCGCAACTGTTTAACTTTTTCGCCCTCGACGATCGTAACCCCAGCAGCATTTTTAGCTGCTGGCAGGAGGCGTGGAACAATGCGCACGCGGTGCGCGGCAGTCTGTCGTCTGAGGTGTGGGAGAGCATCAACTCGACGTGGATTGAGATGCGTAACATGCGGCGACGCGGCATCACCAGCGCCAACGCTGACAGCTTTTTTGACTGGGTTAAAGAGCGCTCACACCTGTTTCGCGGCGCGATGTTCGGCACTTTGCTGCGTGGCGATGCGATGTGTTTTATCCGTATCGGCACGCTGATGGAGCGCAGCGACGGTACCGCGCGCTTGTTGAGCGTCAACCAGCAACTGCTGGAGCAGAACCCCGATTCGGTGCGGGAATATTACTGCCTCGATACCTTGCTGCGTGCAGTGTCGGCGCGTGAAGCCTATAACGCGATCTTTAAGCAGCAACTAATGCCGGATCTGGTGAATGAGATGCTGATCCTGCGTAACGAAAGCCCGCGTTCGCTGCACTCCTGCATTGAGGAGATCGCCAACCAGCTGGAACAGATCGGCAGCAGCGGTGAGGATCGTCCACGCTATCTGGTGACGGTGCTGTTGGCTGAAATGCGCTTCAGCACCTGGGAAAGTCTGACGCGTGACGGGTTGTATAGCTGGCTTAATCACTTTCTCTCGCAGACCAACGCGCTGGCAGAAAGCATCAATCAGACCTATCTGGAGGCGAAATGAGACTGAACATCGAGCACAAAACCTGGTATGCCTATGAGCATCAGGTCAAACTCAGCACCCAGTATCTGCGCCTGACGCCGCAAAACTCGGTGCACCAGCAGATTTTGTCATGGGATCTCTATTTACCGTGCGAAGCCACGCGTACCCTGGATGCTTATGGCAACGTGTTGCACGTGCTGACGCTGGATACGCCACATCAGCAACTGGAGATTGCCGCGCGTGGCGTGGTGGAAATTCTGGATGAAGGGGAGTATTCCCCCGATCCTGAATCGATCCTTTCGCCATTGGTGTTTCTGCGTGCCACGCCATTAACCATGCCCGATGCGGCGATACGCGATTTCGCACAGCGCTACTGGCACGCAGAAAAACCGCTCGCCAGCCTGGAAAAACTGATGGATGAGCTGCTGTTGAAAATGCCGTACCAGCCTGGCAGCACGCAGGTGAGTGATACCGCAGCGAAAGTATTTGCGGCGGGCAGCGGCGTTTGCCAGGATCACAGCCATGTGTTTCTGGCTTGTTGTCGCAGTCTCGGGATCCCGGCGCGCTATGTCAGCGGCTATCTTTATACGGACAATGTCGAACACGTTGCTACTCACGCCTGGGTTGAAGCCTGGCTGGATGGCAGTTGGCACAGCTTTGATATCACCAACAATACGCGCAGTACGCGCCAGCATTTACGTCTGGCGGTGGGTGTGGATTATCTCGATGCTTGTCCGGTGCGCGGTATGCGGCTGGGCGGCGGCGGTGAGGATATGCTGGCGATGGCCGCGGTGCAGCAGGTGCATGCGCAGCAGTGATATTTTTTTGCAGGCGTGACTATGACTTATTGTGTGGCAATGCGTTTATCGTCAGGGATGATTTTTGTATCGGATTCACGCACCAACGCGGGCGTTGATCATATTTCCTCGTTCCGTAAATTACACGTGTTTCAGGTGGATGATGAACGCACGCTGGTGCTGCAAAGCGCCGGTAATCTGGCGACCACGCAAAGCGTGATGAGTTTGCTACGGCGTAATAACCACGACAGCGATCAGCCCAATCTGCTGAATGGGCGCTCGCTGTATGACATTGCGCTATTGGTGGGGGAAACCCTGCGTGAAGTGATCAAGCGTGATGGCGAAGAGTTTGGTGGCACGCTGCTGTTAGGCGGACAGATTCGCGGTGAAGAGCCGCGCCTGTTCCAGATCTATCCGCAGGGCAACTTCATTGAAGCCAGCGTGGATACGCCTTATTTCCAGATTGGTGAAAGCAAGTACGGCAAGCCGATTATTGATCGCGTATTGCGTTATGAAACCCCGCTTAGCCAGGCCATGCAGTGCGCGCTGATTTCCATGGATTCAACACTGGCGAGTAACATTTCGGTAGGCCTGCCGCTGGATGTGATGGTCTATCACACCGACAGCTTCAAAGATAACGAACAGCATCATATTACCGAACAACACCCTTACTTTTCGCAGATTCGCCAGCTGTGGAGCAAAGGCTTGTTGAGCGTGTTCTCACAATTGCCGCCGTTAAAACTATAGAGCAACCCCGCGCGAGACATCACGCCGCTACCTTAAAGCGTCCCATTCGGTAGCGGCTTCACTCCTTGCGCATTTTCCCGCAATAACGCCGTGTCAGTCCCGCGTGATAAACCGCGCTGCTGCAATGAATTGATCAATTCAGTCGCGGCGCACTGTAGTGCATCTCCTTTCCGCTCCTGCTTTTTCCGTTCCGCTTCGGTACTGGTCATAAATCTGAAAACAAGCCTGTTTAACTTCGGTGCCATAAACCTCTGCGCACAAAAGGTGAATGATGTTTTCTGTTGATCAGCTTCTCGATACTTACTGGCCAGGCCATCACCCCGCGAACTGGCAAAAAAGCCTGTTGAAATGGGCCGTTCGCGAACATGAATTCCAATCTTTTGCTGACCGTTATCGCCACCTGAAAGGGGTGGATATGGTCGAGCAAGTGCTGGAGCACCTGGATGTGCGCTGTGAATTAAGTGAACGCGATTTGGAGCAGATCCCGACCAGCGGCCCGGTGGTGATTGTCGCCAACCATCCGCTCGGTGCGCTCGACGGCCTGGCGCTGCTGGCGGCCGTTTCTCAGGTACGTCGTGATGTGAAAATCGTGGCGAACCGCATGCTGATGATGCTGGAGCCGATTAACAACCTGATGTTGCCCGTGGATAACATGGGCAACCGCACCAGTCGCGAACAGCTGACGCGCATGCAGCAGCATCTCGACAATCAGGGAGCGCTGATTATCTTCCCGGCAGGTGAAGTGTCCCGTCTCTCCAGCCGTGGTGTGCGCGATAACCGCTGGCATCACAGCTTCCTGCGCCTGGCCGCCCGTGCTCGTGCGCCGATTGTTCCGGCACACGTCGTCGGGCGTAATAGCCTGGCGTTCTATGCCGCCGCCAAAATCGCCTCACCACTGGCGCTGCTGATGCTGGTGCGCGAAATGTTCCGCCAGCGTGGATCGCGCATCAAGCTGCATATTGGCGAGCAGATCCCGTTCGCCAACTGGCACGATGGCCACACGCCGGGCAAAGAGCTGGCGAAACGGCTGCGCAAGCACTTGTATCGCATTGGTCAGGGCCGTCGGGGTCTGTTCCAGACTGAAGCGGCGATTGCGCGCCCGGAAGACCGTGCCGAACTGAAAAAAGCGCTGATGGAGAGTGAGCGTCTGGGCTCGCTGCCGGATGGCAAACAGATCTACCTGTGGCGTCGTAACGGCGCGACCTGGGTGCCGCTGCTGCGTGAACTCGGACGCCTGCGTGAAATCGCGTTCCGCGCCGTGGGCGAGGGCAGTGGTCGCCGTCGTGACCTCGATAAATACGATGACGATTACTATCACCTGATTCTGTGGGATGACGATGCGCTGGAAATTGTTGGCGCTTACCGCTTTATTCCGGGTGCCGAGCAGCTGGAACGTCGTGGTCTGGAGGGCATCTACAGCGATAGCCTGTTCCATTACGACGAGCGCATGCTGCCGATCATCAATCAGGGCCTGGAACTGGGTCGCAGCTTTATCCAGCCCGCCTACTGGGGCAAACGTGGTCTGGATTATCTGTGGATGGGCATTGGTGCCTATATCGCCAAATACCCGGAGACCCGCTATCTGTTTGGGCCGGTGTCGATCTCTGGCGGCATGCCGCTGGCGGCGCGCGACCTGTTAGTGGCGTTCTACCGCATGTACTTCCCAACCGAGTTACCGCTGGCGAAGTCGCGTCGCCCCTATCCGGCCTCGTTGCCAGAAGTGCTGACGCAGTTTACCGGTGATAACTACGCGGAAGACTTGCGCCGCCTGAAGCATCTGCTGGCGAACCTCGGCACCGCGATTCCCACGCTCTACAAGCAGTACTCCGAAGTGTGTGAGCCGGGCGGGGTGCAGTTTATCGATTTCGGCAGCGATCCCGATTTCAACAACTGTATCGACGGGCTGGTGCTGGTGGATCTGTCACGCGTGAAGCCATCGCGCTATGAGCGCTATATCGGCATGCATTTGCAGGCTGAAAGCGTCGAATAAGGTACAGGGAGGCTCTCGGGCCTCCCGTTCTGTTTGAGCACGGAAACGTCAAGTTGATGTCACGGGATCGTCATCTGATTGTCGTAGGGTCTTAGCCGGACTGTCAGATAAAGGCCAGAAACATGGCAACGATCACACTTCGCGGGTTAAGCAAAGCCTTTGCTGCCCAGCCGGTACTTCAGGATATCTCGCTGCAGATTGCGCAGGGAGAGTTCATCGCCGTTCTGGGTCCTTCGGGCTGCGGCAAAACCACCTTATTACGTCTGCTGGCGGGCTTTGAAACCGCTGATGCCGGTGAAATCCACGTCGGCGAGCGCTGCTTTGCTGCGCCGGGCGTGCACCTGCCGCCAGAAGATCGCCAACTTGGCGTGGTGTTCCAGAGCTATGCGCTGTGGCCACACATGACGGTGGCGGAAAACGTTGCCTATAGCCTCAAAGTCAACGGCGTGGCGCGCCATGAGCGTGACAGCCGCACGCAGCAGGCGCTGGAACTGGTGGGATTAGAAAGCTTTGCCTCACGCCGCCCCGCCGATCTTTCAGGCGGACAACGTCAGCGTGTGGCGTTAGCCCGCTGTCTGGTTGCCAAACCCACGCTGGTGCTGCTCGACGAACCATTAGCCAATCTTGATGTGCACCTGCGCGCCACCATGGAAGAGGAGTTTCGCCGCTTCCATCGCCACAGCCACGCCACCTTGCTCTACATCACCCACGACCAGCACGAAGCGATGGCGCTGGCCGACCGCATTGTGGTGATGGACGGCGGCCGCGTGATGCAGTTTGCCACGCCGCAAACCCTGTGGCGTGAACCGGCGAATGCAATGGTGGCGGGTTTTATCGATGACGGCAAAGTACTGCCGGTCAGCGATATCGAACCGACAGGCGAGGGCAAAGCGCTCGCCACGCTGTGCGGTCTGCGCGTCACCCTGCGCTGTGCGGCCGAACAACGCCCGATGCCTCACGGCAAAGCCAGTTTTCATGCGGTGGATTTCCGCCTCGCTGAACCGGATGAACCGCAGTTTGCGGTGCGCGTGCAGCGGGTGATCTATCGCGGCAGCCATTACCAGATTGATGTTGCGCCACTTGATGCGCCAGACCACAGCATCACGCTGCAGCTGGCGGAGACCGCTTTACCCGTTGTGGATGCGACCCTTGGGGTGGCGCTGCGCGACGGTTGGATCCTTCCTTCATAACATTCAGATACTTAGGGAAATTGCTATGCGCACGTCTTTTAACGCTTTGATGTTAGCCAGTGGATTAGTGTTTGCCGCCACCAGCCACGCCGATGATGCCCCGTCCGGCAAGCTGGTGATTTACACCTCACAGGCACCGGAAATCGCGCAGCAAACCGTGGATGCGTTTAAAGCTGCCTATCCGAACGTGCAGGTGGAGTGGACGCGTAACGGCACCACGCAGCTGATGAACGTGTTGCAGACCGAGATGATGAGCGGTGGCGCTAAGCCCGATGTACTGCTGATTGCCGATGCGATCAACCTCGGTGCCCTGAAAAATCAAAATCAGCTCTACAGCTACGCCGATGCGCCGTTGAGTCACATCAATCCGTCGTTCTACGACAAAGACAAAACCTTCTTTGGTACCAAAATCATCGCCACGGTGATTGCTTACAACACCCAGCATGCGCAGCCGATTGACAGCTGGAACGCGCTGGCGGTGGAGGCCAATAAAGGTCAGATCGCCATGCCAAGCCCACTCTACTCCGGTGCGGCACTGTACAAACTGCACACCGATATCAACACGCCAACCATCGGCTGGAATTTCTACAAGAAGCTGGCAGCGATTGGCGTGGCACCGCAGGGCGGTAACGGTCCGGCGCTGAAAGCGGTCGCCAGCGGGCTGGATAAGTACGGCATCATCACTGACGCTGACGTGATTCTGGCGAAGAAAAAAGGCTCGCCCGTCGATCTGGTGTACCCGAAAGAGGGCGTGTCTTACGTGACGGAGCCGGTAGCGATCATGAAGTCGGTGCACAACCTGCCAGCCGCTAAAGCCTTCGTGAACTTTATGCTGTCTGAGGAAGGTCAGAAGCTGGTGGTCGAGCAGGGTAACCGTCCGGTGGACGATCGTGTTTCTGCACCGGCGGGCTTCACGCCTATCAATAAAATCAAGCTGCTGACGCCTGACGTAACGAAAGCCATCAAGGAAGATGCCACGGTGCGCGATCAGTTCACCGCGCTGTTTGGCGGCTAAGCATGAGCGTGGTGAGCAACGAGTGGCGTAACGCGACGCGTGGCGGTCAACGCTGGCGTCTCAACAGCGAAAAGCTGATCCTGGCACTGATGGTGCTGCTGATTGGCTTATTGTCGGTGGCGCCACTGCTGCGACTGGTGTGGACAGCGATTGCCCCGCAAGGCGTGCCGGATCTGGCGCGCTTGTCGCGCCTGATAGCCAGCGACCGCGTGCTGATTGCCAGCGGCAATACGTTGCTCATCGCCTTTAGCTCGACCCTGATTTCAGTGCTGCTCGGCACCGCCGCCGCCTGGCTGGTGGCGCTGAGCGATCTGCGCGCCAAAACCGCCTGGGTGTTTGCCTTTATCCTGCCGCTGATGATTCCGCCGCAGGTCACGGCGCTCGCATGGCTACAGGCGCTGGCACCGTCCAGCCCGTTAGCCCTGCTGTTTGGTTCACTCGGCTTGCCATGGTTTGCACCAGGCGAGCAACCGCTTTATTCGCTGAGCGGCATCGTGCTGCTGCTCGGTACACACAACGCGCCACTGGTGTTTCTCACTGTGCGTGCCGGTTTGCGTCGTTTACCGGCTGATTTAGTCGAAGCGGCGCAGATCAGCGGTGCCTCGCGGATGCGCGTGTTGTTGACCATCATTCTGCCGCTGGCGCGCCCGGCGATCTTTGCCGGGGCTGCACTGACCTTTGTTGCGGCCGCCGGTAACTTCGGTATTCAGGCGATGCTGGGCATTCCAGCCCGCGTGCCAACGCTGATTACGCTGGTCTATCAGCAGCTTAACGGCATTGGCCCGAGTGCCTTACCCAATACCGCCGTTTACGCGCTGCTGATTGCCGTGATCACGCTGGCGGGTATGGCGGCCAGCGCCTGGCTCGGCGGTCGTCACGATGTGCGCGTCAACGGTGCGCCGCGTCTGTGGCAGCAACCGTTAGGACGCGGACGGTTGGCGATTGAAGGCGCGGCCTGGCTGTGGATGGCGCTAACGCTGCTGCTGCCGGTCAGTGCGTTGCTGATCACTGCACTCACCAGCGGATATGGTCAGGCGCTCACCTGGCAAACGCTGACGCTGGAAAACTTCCGCAGCGCGCTATGGGGCTATCCGGCGGTGCGCCATGCCTTTATGACCAGTCTCGGGCTGACCACGCTGGCAGCGATGATTCTGACGTCCACCGCGCTGTTCCTGGCGTATTTCCTCAGCTGGCGCCGGACCAAACTGGTGCGCGGCCTGTGGCTGGCAAGTGAACTGACTTATGCCTTGCCGGGGATTGTCACCGGCGTAGCGGCGATGCTGTTCTTCCTGCGCCCGCTGCCGATAATCAATGTGTCGCTGTATGGCACGGTGTGGATCATCCTCGCCGCTTATCTGGCGAACTTCCTTGCGCTGGTGTTGCGTCCAACGCTGGCCGGATTCGCGCAGCTGGAACCGGCGCTGGATGAGGCGGCACGCTTGTGTGGTGCCAGCTTTATGCGCCGCATGCGCGATATTTTACTGCCGCTGGCGGCGCCTTCTGCGCTGGCGGGCACGGTGCTGGTGTTCCTCACCGCACTGAATGAAATCCAGGTTTCGGTATTGCTGGTGACTTCGCAAACCCAAACCATCGGACCCACCATCGTGTTCCTTGACGAAGGGGGCTCCGCCTCGCTGGCGGCCGCGGTAGGCTGCCTGATGATTCTGGTCGTGTGTTTGCTGATGGGACTGGCAACGCGGCTGGCGCGGCGTCTGCCGCAAGGGGTTTTACCATGGCAAGCTTAACGGTTATCAGCGGTGTGGGTGGCAAGCTGCCCGCGGCTTTTTTGGTCGAGATGGAAGGTTATCGCCTGCTGTGGGATCTCGGGGCCGGTCCACAACCCGGCGTGCGCCCGGATATCCGCGCCATTGGCCGCGTTGATGCGCTGTGTTTGACCCACTCGCACATTGACCACGCGGCCTCGCTCGACTGCTGGGCGCAAATCGGCTCGCCGCCGGTGTACGCCACCGAGCAAACCTGGTTGCAGCTGGCTAATGTCGCCGTGCCGATGTATGCGCGACGGTTGTTACCGCTGCGCGGGCAAACGGCCATTGGCCCGTTGCATCTGTTTACTGGCCGCAGCGGCCATTCACCGGGCTCGGTGTGGTTTCATCTGCCGATCGCCGGTGGCATCACCTACATGGGCGACTGGAGCCGTGAAGCGCTGCTGTTGCCGTTTGACTGCCCGCCGTCGGCAAAACTATTAATCACGGATGCTTCCTACGGCGACCGCACGCAGCGGTTGCGCGATCAAATGGATGCGCTGGCGATGGCCGCTGCTCACGGCGCGGTGATTGCCGTGCCGGAACACGGACGCGGGCCGGAAGTGGCTTTACAGCTCACCGCGCGGGGTCTGGCGGTTCAGCTCTGCCCACAAATTCGCAGTGAGGTCGCGCAACTGCTGGCGATGGACAAGCTGCCCGCCACCACGGCGCTGGGATTGGTGCGCTTGTTGAAACAGCCGCAGCCGCAACAATGGCAACCTGCAGATGTGATTGTGGCGGCTGATGCGGTGGCCGACAGCGGCTTAGCCGCGCAGCTGAGTGCTCAGCCAGGCTTTAAGCTGATCTTCAGCAGTCACGTTGCGCCCGGCACACGCGCAGCCAGATTGCTGGCCGATCAGCAGGCAACCTGGCTGCCGTGGAACGTTCATCCGCCGATTGACGATCAACTGTGGTTGATCGAGAAAACCGCTGCCCAGCGCGTGATACCAGCCTTTGTTGCGGCGGCGGAGTGCCCGATTTTAGCGGCGCGCGCCCCTTTGTGCTGGCAAGCGCATTTTCCCCTGCAATGCCATCTTGATAGCCCCCGTTTCCCCCACGAGCAGCGTCAACGCAGCAGGATAAATTGAGTATCCCGCTGAATGTTTTTTCGCCATTGCCGATAACCTGACTACCAACTTTTGTCTGTGGACGATTAACGCTTGTCAGCGCTGTGCTTTTGCGTTTAAGTCTCCACAGCAATTAGGATTTTTCTTAAGAAGCAATTTTTACCAGGCCAGCAATAGGCGAACAACAATGAATAATAACTCAGACGTCATGTACCGGCTGCTGGTGCAGAGCGTGGTGGATTATGCCATTTACATGCTCAAACCCGATGGCACCGTCGCCAACTGGAATGCAGGGGCACAACGCGCCAAAGGTTACACGCCCGACGAAATCGTCGGTAAAAACTTTGCGCTGTTCTACAGCGAAGACGATCGTAAAAACGGTGCGCCACAGCGTGGACTTTCCGTCGCGACAGCGGTGGGGCGCTTCGAGACGGAAGGCTGGCGCTATCGCAAAGATGGCAGCGCCTTCTGGGCACATGTGGTGATTGATGCGATTCGCGATGACTTCGGCGAACTGCTCGGCTTCGCCAAAGTCACGCGTGACTGCACGGTTCAGCAGGAGCAGCAGCGTAAGCAACAGGAACAGGAGCAACGTTTCCGTTTATTAGTTGAAGGCGTAACGGACTACGCCATCTACATGCTTGATATCGACGGCAACGTCGAAAACTGGAATGCCGGCGCGCAGCGTGCCAAAGGCTATGTGGCTGAAGAGATTGTCGGTCAGAACTTTGCACGTTTCTACAGCGCGCAGGATCGTAAAAATCATATTCCGGAAAAGAACCTCAGCACCGCTTTCAAAACCGGCCGCTTCGAAGATGAAGGCTGGCGCTATCGCAAAGATGGCAGTGCGTTCTGGGCACATGTGATTATTGATGCGATTCGTGATGATGCGGGCAAGCTGATTGGCTACGCCAAAATCACCCGTGACTGCACTGAACAGCGTGAGCTGCAGCGCAAGCAGCAGGAGTACGAGAAGACCTTCCGTCTGCTGGTGGAGGGCGTCACTGATTACGCCATCTATATGCTGGATTTGCAGGGCCGCGTAGTGAACTGGAACGCCGGTGCGCAGCGTGCAAAGGGTTACCTTTCTGACGAGATCGTCGGCCAGCACTTTTCGGTGTTCTATGGTTCGCAGGAACGGCTGGCCAACACGCCGGAAGCCAACCTGGGTATCGCGCTGAAGACCGGTCGCTTCGAGGATGAAGGCTGGCGCTATCGTAAAGATGGTTCGGCGTTTTGGGCGCATGTGGTGATCGATGCCATCCACAATGAAGAAGGCAAGATGATCGGCTTCGCTAAAATCACCCGTGATGTCACCGAACGTCGTGAGAATGAACAGCAACTGTTGCGCGCGCGGGATCTGGCGCAGGCGCAGAGTGCCAAAATGTCCGAGCTGTCTGGCTTCCTGGACACCATCATCAGCAATATCCCTTCATGCGTCATTGTGGAAGACGCCATCAGCCGCGAAATCCTGATGGTTAATGACAAAGCCGAACAGCTGTTTGGTGTCAGTAAGTCATTGATTATGCACAAGCGTCCGCACGAATGTATGTCGGCGGAGCTGAGTGACTATTTCAACAGCCTGGCGGATATCGCGCTGCGCAGCGAAGGCATTCATTCACGCGAGCAGTTGCTGCTCACCGCAGGCGGCGACCGTATTCTGCATACCCGCGCCACCACTATCAGTGGCAAAGATATGCGTCAGAACTACGTGATGCTGATTGTCGAAGACGTGACCGACCAGCGTGAAGCCGATGCGCGTATTCACCATATGGCGCACCACGATAACCTCACCAGCCTGCCAAACCGTATTCTGTTCCGGCAGAAGCTGAGTGAAGCGCTGCGCCAGGATAACCAACACCATGCGCTGAGCGCCACGCTGTGTCTCGATCTCGATAACTTCAAGAACGTTAACGATGCGCTGGGTCATCAGATTGGTGACGATCTGTTGCGCGTGGTGGCAAAACGCTTGCGTAGTGCGCTGCGCGACCATGACACGCTGGCGCGTATTGGCGGCGACGAATTTGCTATCGTGCTGCCGAACATCAATAACGCGCAGGAAGCGGCGGTGGTGGCACAGCGCCTGATTGAAGCGATCCGTCCGCCTATCAATGTTGAAGGGCACAACCTTTCCGTTGGGTTGAGCGTGGGCATTGCGTTGACGTCACAAGTCACCAACACGCCAGAGCACATGCTGCGCTGTGCGGATATGGCGCTGTACGAAGCCAAACGCAACGGGCGCAACCGCTATGAACACTTCACCATGGAAATGGATGATGTGGCGCGCAGTCGCCGCGTGATTGAAAACGATCTGCGTGAGGCGATCACCGGGCGTCAGCTGAAACTCTACTATCAGCCGATCACCAATGAGGACGAAATCATTGGTTATGAAGCGCTGATGCGCTGGCACCATCCGGTTAAGGGCTTGATCATGCCAAATGATTTTATCCCGATTGCCGAAGAGACCGGGCTGATCCACATGCTGGGCGCTTATGCGCTGTATGAAGCCTGCCGCGAGGCACAGAGTTGGGGCACCGAGCAGTCAGTGTCGGTTAACTTGTCGCCGCTGCAGTTCAAGAACAGCTCGCTGGTGTCGGTGGTAGAAGGCGCGTTGCGCGAATCCGGATTGGCTCCGCAACGCCTCGAAGTGGAGATCACTGAATCGGTGCTGCTGGATGACACGCTGGGCAATATCCGCACCCTGCAAAGCCTGAAGGCGATTGGCGTGCAGATTGCGCTGGATGATTTCGGCACGGGCTACTCGTCGCTCAGCTATCTGCGATCTTTCCCGTTCGACAAGATCAAAATCGACAAGTCGTTTATCAACGATATGGGTGACAGTCGCGAAGCGCTGGCGATTATCCGGGCGATCACCGGCATGAGCCGCAGTCTGGATATTCAGATCACCGCCGAAGGGGTGGAGAGCAGCGAGCAATTCTCCAAGCTGCGTGAAGAGGGTTGTACGCTGTTCCAGGGCTATTTCTTTGGCCGCCCGCAGCCTTCGGAACTGCGTCTGAAAGAGCTGGAATAAGCTCGCTATAAATGGCGACGTTACAACCCAGGGGCGCATTGATACGCTCCTGGTTGTTGATAAGCTCGTCGCAATCCAGGCGTAAGATTTCAGCATAAAAAAACGCCCGGCATTGCCGGGCGTTTTGCTGTTTGCTGTGTGAAATCTTTATTATGACTGGCCGTGGCCTTCGACGTTCATGCGGCCCAGGTCTTTGTCCACCAGGAACAGGCCTTCGCCTTTATTGCCGACCAGCGCCAGTTTATCCAGTACGGTTTTGAACAGCTTCTCTTCTTCGTGCTGTTCAGCCACATACCACTGCAGGAAGTTGAAGGTTGAGTAGTCCTGAGACATCAACGCGGTGTGTACCAGGTCGTTGATGCGCTGCGTGATCAGCTGCTCATGCTTCAGCGCTTCTTCCAACACGTCATTCAGTGAGTTCCAGTTAACGGCAGGGGCGGCAATGCTGCCCAGCACTGGCAGAGAACCGGCATCGCTAACGTAATCGAACAGACGCTGCATATGTTCCATTTCTTCGCGAGAGTGCATTTTCAGGAATGAAGCGGCACCTTCAAAACCTTTGTCGCTGCACCATGCGCTCATCTGCAGATACAGGTTGGCAGAGAAGAATTCGAGGTTCAGTTGATCGTTCAGGCGAGAGGTCATTTCAGCAGTTAACATGGCTGAGTCCTTTTTAATTTGTCAGGTGAAGTACGGTGAATTATGCATCAATCTATACTTTTTTGTGAAGGCTTTTTCGTCAAAAAGTTGAAATTATCTTATTGATTGTAAATGGAATTATTTCATTTATTGAATGCGAAGAGTTCTCAGTTTTGACTCATTTTCATTCACGCTGGATTGATTATAGCCGTACATCGGCGGATGCTGTGGCGAGCCTTTACTTGTCAGGAGCTTAGCGGTGTCGAACGTATTAGATCATTACCATTACCTGCATGAAATCCCGGAACTGGGATTCGAAGAATTCAAAACTTCCGCCTACATCGCCGACCAGCTTGAGCAGGCTGGCATCAGCGTGACGCGCGGCATTAATCACACCACCGGCATCGTGGCGGAAATTGACAGCGGCGTGCCGGGGCCGGTACTGGCGCTACGTGCAGATATGGATGCACTCGGCCACATCATTAACGGCGTCGCCTGTGCACGCCATACCTGCGGCCACGATGGGCACTCTTCGGTGGTGCTGACGGCGGCACAGGAGTTGCTGAAAGAGGGCGCGATCAAGCGCGGCAAGCTAAAGCTGCTGTTCCAGCCTGCGGAAGAACTCGGTGCGGGTGCGTTATCGATGATTGAGGGCGGTGCGCTGGATGATGTCGAGATGATCCTCGGTTTCCATGTGCGCCCATTGGAAGAGTGCCATGTCGGACAAGCCACGCCAGCCGTGCTCTATTCGGCGTGCAGCACGCTGGAAGCGACAATTAAAGGTGTGCCTGCTCATGCCGCGCGCCCACATTTGGGTGTCAATGCGCTGGATGCCGCAGTACAAGCGGTACAGGCGGTGAACAGTATCCATCTGGCGCCGGGCCTGACATGGAGCGTGAAAGCCACTCGCTTCCTGTGTGATGCCGGTGTCACCAACTCGGTGCCGGATGAGGCGCGCGTGGTATGGGATCTGCGTTCGCAGGAGAACGCGCCGATGGAGGTGCTGAAACAGAAAGTGACGCAGGCGATTCAGCACAGCGTGGCTGCATTGGGTGCGAGCGCTGAAGTGGTGGTACTGAAAGAGATGCCCGCAGCAGAAATCCATGAGGAAGCCACGGCGGTGATCCGGGCTGCGATCGTTGATGTGCTGGGGGAAGAAGGGCTGCTCGACACCAAATCCACGCCAGGCAGTGAAGACTTCTTCTACTACCCGGTGAAAAAACCGCAGGTGAAAGCCGGTTTCTGGGGTTTGGGCACCAATCTGGTGCCGGGCCTGCATCATCCGGATATGCGTTTTGAGCTGAGTTCGCTGGAGATCGGGGTGAAGATCTTTAAGGCGGCAGTGGTGCGCGTGCTGGGTTAGCCGTGTGTCGTTTCCCACAATCCAGCCTCTCCCGCAAATGGGAGAGGCTGTCACCCGGAATGAAAGCCTCGCTCGAATAGCCTTCTTACTCCTCACTTGCAGGGCAGCGGTCGAGTGAGGCTGTCACCCGGAATGAAAGCCTCACTTGAACAGTCCCTTCTTCTCATTTGCAGGAAAGCGGCTGAGTAAGACTACCAACTGGCATCAAAGCCTCACTCGATAGCCTCTTCTTCTCGCTTGCAGGAAACTGGCAGGGCGAAGGTGCATACAGGTCCCATCCCACGATTTCCCCGCCTGCTGAAATATTGTATGCTATGCCGCCTTAATGCTGACTGGATAACCGGACTGCCGCCAATGTAGATCGCGCACATCTTGCTGTGAACTGACGCCACTGCGTCACCATTGGTTCCGTTATCCCCCGGCTTTGCCCGGAACGATTTATTCGCAGCGCGCCGCCCGCGCGTTGCCCTTGAAGAAGAATTCACACATGTCTATTGCTTCCTTTTTAGATGAAGTGGCGCGCCGCCGTACGTTTGCGATCATCTCGCACCCGGATGCCGGTAAAACCACCATTACCGAAAAAGTGCTGCTGTTCGGGCAGGCGATCCAAACCGCCGGTACCGTCAAAGGCCGCGGCTCCAGCCAGCATGCTAAATCTGACTGGATGGAGATGGAGAAACAACGTGGTATCTCCATCACCACCTCGGTGATGCAATTCCCGTATCGCGACAGTCTGGTGAACCTGCTGGATACCCCAGGGCACGAAGACTTCTCTGAAGATACCTACCGTACGCTGACGGCGGTTGACTGCTGTTTGATGGTGATCGATGCCGCGAAAGGTGTTGAAGATCGTACCCGTAAGCTGATGGAAGTGACCCGTCTGCGCGATACGCCGATCATCACCTTTATGAACAAACTTGACCGTGACATCCGCGATCCGATGGAACTGCTGGATGAAGTTGAGAGCGAGTTGAAGATCGCCTGCGCGCCAATCACCTGGCCGATTGGCTGCGGTAAGCTGTTTAAAGGCGTGTATCACCTCTACAAAGATGAAACTTACCTGTATCAAACCGGTAAGGGCCACACCATTCAGGAAGTGCGCATTGTTAAAGGTCTGGCGAACCCGGATCTCGACGCGGCGGTCGGTGAAGACCTGGCACAGCAACTGCGCGATGAGCTGGAACTGGTGCAGGGCGCATCCCACGAGTTCGATCAGGAGCTGTTCCTGAGCGGTGAAATTACCCCGGTGTTCTTCGGCACCGCGCTGGGTAACTTCGGCGTCGATCATATGCTCGATGGCTTAGTGGCTTGGGCACCGACGCCGATGCCACGTAAAACCGATGCGCGTCTGGTGGAATCCAGCGAGGAGAAATTCAGCGGCTTCGTGTTTAAGATCCAGGCGAATATGGATCCAAAACACCGTGACCGTGTTGCCTTCATGCGTGTGGTTTCTGGCAAGTACGAGAAAGGCATGAAGCTGCGCCAGGTGCGTACCGGCAAAGACGTGGTGATCTCGGATGCATTGACCTTTATGGCCGGCGACCGTTCGCACGTGGAAGAAGCCTTCCCCGGCGACATCATTGGTTTGCACAACCACGGCACCATTCAGATCGGCGACACCTTTACCCAGGGTGAAAACATGAAGTTCACCGGTATTCCGAACTTCGCCCCGGAGCTGTTCCGTCGTATTCGTCTGCGCGACCCGCTGAAGCAGAAACAGCTGCTGAAAGGGTTAGTACAGCTGTCGGAAGAGGGCGCGGTGCAGGTGTTCCGCCCGGTGCACAACAACGATCTGATCGTGGGTGCGGTCGGTGTGCTGCAGTTTGAAGTGGTTGTGGCGCGTCTGAAAAGCGAATACAACGTTGAAGCGATTTATGAAGCTATCAACGTCGCAACCGCTCGTTGGGTTGAGTGCAGTGATGCGAAGAAATTCGACGACTTCCAACGCAAAAACGAAGTGAACCTGGCGCTGGATGGCGGTGATAACCTCACTTACATCGCCCCGACCATGGTGAACCTCAACATCACACAGGAACGCTATCCTGACGTGACGTTCCGCAAAACGCGCGAACATTAATCCCGCCTCACAAACAGGGCCAGTGATTTTCACTGGCCCTGTTTTTATCCTACAGACTCCTCCTATTTGCGCTGCGTTTATCGCTTTTTGGCGAGATATCAACCACAAAAGCCAGCAAAACCTGTAATCCCTACTATGATTATCCTGTCGGACGAGAAAAGAGACCTCTGGTTTCATTACGTCCATCAATGCAGCAACGCCGTTTGTTGCTGGCGCATTCGCAGTTGCGAGTGAGTTAACTGATAGAAGGATGATATCGATGAATAAGACTAAGGTTGCCAAAACCCTGATTGCGGCTCTGGCCTCTACTGCCTTGATGGGCGGCGCGGCGTTTGCTGCGGATACCAGCAGCACGGGTTCTAAAATCGATAGTTCTATGAAAAAAGTCGATGGTTTTATGGATGACAGCGGCATCACGGCCAAGGCCAAAGCGGCACTGGTGGATGATGAAGCGATTAAAAGTACGGATATCTCAGTGAAAACGCATCAGGGCGTGGTCACGCTGAGCGGCTTTGTCGCTTCGCAGGATCAGGCGGAAAAAGCCGTGGCGCTGGTGCAAAAAGTTGAGGGCGTGAAATCCGTCAGTGACAAACTGCACGTTAAAGACAGCAAAGAGACCACACTGAAAGGTTATGCGGGGGATACCGCAACCACCAGTGAAATCAAAGCTAAGCTTTTAGCAGATGACATTGTGCCATCGCGCAACGTGAAGGTGGAAACCACCGATGGCGTGGTGCAGTTATCAGGAGAAGTGGCGAACCAGGCACAGTCCGATCGTGCTGAGAAAATCGCCAAAGCCATTGAAGGCGTCAAAAGCGTGAAGAATGACCTGAAGGTGAAATCTTAACGCGAGCGAAGCGGCACTGTTTCGGTGCCGTTTCGTAATAAAAACAATGTGGTATGAATAAGCAGTTCGATTTTCACTACGGTAAGGAGAGGCTTATGTTTCGTTGGGGTATTATCTTTCTGGTCATCGCTCTGATTGCTGCAGCATTAGGTTTCGGCGGTCTGGCGGGTACGGCAGCATGGGCAGCTAAAATTGTCTTCATCGTCGGTATTATTCTGTTCCTCATCAGCCTGTTTACCGGGCGTAAACGACCCTGACCGATTGCGTTAACACAACGCTAACCCGCGAGTCACTAAAGCGGAGACCAGTCATTTGCGGCATAATAGGCAGCCGCACCGATTGCACGATGCAATAGGTCAGGGAATGACAATGACTGGTTCTCCGGGATGCTGCCGTCAGCGGCTCCCTCAGAGCAGGAAAACTGAGGGACATCCATTGGGAATACGCATCCCGGTGTCACTGGACACCTTTGAGCCACTGGCGCTCACCCCATTTAAATCCAAAAAAATTGCCCTGGTCTGCGAAGGCGGCGGTCAACGCGGCATCTTCACCGCAGGCGTCCTTGATGAGTTTCAGCGCGCCGGTTTTAACCCGTTTCAATTGATGCTGGGCACCTCCGCTGGGGCACAAAACCTGTCTGCGTTTGTTTGCGCCCAGCCGGGCTACGCGCGCCGCGTCATCACGCGTTATACCACCAGCAAACTGTTTTTTGATCCGTTGCGCTTTGTGCGCGGCGGCCATCTGATCGATCTCGACTGGCTAATCGACATCACCAAACAAGAGTTTCCCTTGTCGCTCAGCAACGCCGAAGGGCTGTTTGCCAAAGGCAGCGAGTTCTATATGTGCGCCTGTCGTGGTGACGATTACCGCGCTGAATATTTCAATCCCACCAGCCTGAACTGGCATGACGTGATCAAAGCTTCCAGCGCCATTCCGGGTTTCTATCGCAGCGGCGTGCTGATGGATGGGGTGAACTATCTGGATGGCGGTATCAGTGATGCCATTCCGGTGCGTGAAGCGGCACGGCGTGGCGCCGATACCATTGTGGTGATCCGCACCGTACCATCACAAATGTCTTACACGCCGAAATGGTTCAAACGCATGGAGCGCTGGCTGGGTGACAGCGCGCTGCAGCCGATGATCAACATCCTGCATCACCATGAAGAGAGCTATCGTGAGATTCAGCAGTTTATCGAACAGCCGCCGGACGACCTGCGCATCATTGAAATTTACCCGCCGAAACCGCTGGCGAGTATGGCGCTGGGCAGTCGTTTGGCTTCACTGAATCAGGATTACCATTTAGGGCGCCGCAGCGGCCGCTATTTCCTCGCGACGCTGGGTCAATGGCTGAGCGATGCCGAACCGTTCCTGCGCCAGACTACCGTGACACCGCCGGCCGCCGTGGCGAATGCGCCAGACAATCGTGCCGTGCATAGGCCGCCGCTGGCGGATAATGATGCCGATTTTGATGCAGGATCGCTGGCATGAGATTTATCGACACCCACTGCCATTTCGATTTCCCGCCTTTTGTCGATGACGCCACAGGCAGCATCGCCCGTGCGGCGCAGTCGGGTGTGGAACGCATTATTGTGCCGAGCGTCGATGCCAGCCGCTTTGCACTGGTCAGCCAGCTGGCGCAACAGCACGAGGCGCTGTATGCCGCATTAGGGCTGCATCCGATCAATATTGCCGCGCATCAGGATACGCACCTGGATCAGCTGGAACAGTGGTTGAAAACGCCGGATAGCAAACGCGTGGCGATCGGCGAGATCGGCCTCGATCTGTACATGCAAGACGCGCAATTTGATAAGCAGACGCGGTTACTGGATGCGCAGCTCAAACTGGCGAAACAGTATGATTTGCCGGTGATCCTGCATTCGCGACGTACCCACGATCAGTTAGCGCTGCATTTGCGTCGCCATGATTTACCGCGCCGTGGTGTGGTACACGGTTTTGCGGGCAGCCAGCAGCAGGCAGAACGCTTTATCCAGCTTGGCTATGCGATCGGCGTGGGCGGCACCATCACCTATGAACGCGCCAGTAAAACTCGCAACACCATTGCTAACCTGCCGCTTACCTCGCTGTTGCTGGAAACCGATGCGCCCGATATGCCGTTGCAGGGTTATCAGGGGCAGCCCAACCGTCCTGAGCGCGCGCGTAACGTGTTTGATGTGCTGTGTCAGTTGCGCAGTGAATCACCCGATATCATTGCCGATACGCTGTGGCAAAACAGCCTGCGCGTGTTTGCCCTGCCTGCCTGATCCCCTCCCGACACAATCTGGATTTCCCGCGGTTTTGGCGGGCATTGGCTACAGTAATAAAATCGGCATTATCCTTTTTCACCCTGTTTTGTGATAATATTCACAACCTGTATTGCGCCTGAAAACGGGTGTGCTGGCGGTTATTTGTGACTTAAATCACTAAATAATTGTATTCATATGACGAATTTTCTTTTTTCATGTGACATGAAGCGCAATTCATTCAGGTGTGGTTTGTTAGAATTATCACATTATCCGGTGGGCACAGTCTGCCGGTCACCTTTTGGAGAGCATCATGACCGATCTTAAAGCGGCCGCACTACGCGCCCTGCAACTGATGGATTTGACCACCCTGAACGACGATGACACCGATGAGAAGGTGATCGCGCTGTGCCATCAGGCGAAGTCGCCAGCCGGTAATACCGCGGCCATTTGCATCTATCCGCGTTTCATCCCTGCGGCACGTAAAGCACTGCGCGAGCAGGGCACGCCTGATATCCGCATCGCCACGGTCACTAACTTCCCGCACGGCAACGATGACGTTGAGATCGCGCTGGCAGAAACCCGTGCGGCGATTGCATACGGTGCAGACGAAGTGGACGTGGTCTTCCCGTATCGCGCGCTGATTGCTGGCAATCGCGACATCGGTTTTGCGCTGGTAAAAGCCTGTAAAGAAGCCTGCGCCGCTGCCAACGTGCTGCTTAAAGTGATCATCGAAACCGGTGAACTGAAAGAAGAAGCGCTGATTCGCGCCGCTTCTGAAATCGCTATCGATGCCGGTGCGGATTTCATCAAAACCTCAACCGGTAAAGTGCCGGTGAACGCCACGCCAGAGGTGGCAGCCATCATGATGCAGGTGATTCACGATAAAGGCGTGCAGCAGCAGGTGGGCTTTAAGCCTGCGGGTGGCGTGCGCACGGCGGAAGATGCCGCGATCTATCTGAAGCTGGCGGATGACATTCTGGGCGAAGGCTGGGCAGATGCGCGCCATTTCCGCTTTGGTGCTTCAAGCCTGCTGGCGAGCCTGCTGAACACCCTGGGCCACGCGACAGCGACCAGCAAAGCGGGCTACTGATCCCAGCCTCAGGGTCGCCATCAATGGCGACCCAAAGAATGTTTGGTGCATTTCACAGCAATCCCCCGGGGAGGCAACCTTGTTCCTGCCACAAGAAATTATTCGAAAAAAACGCGACGGTCAGCCACTGAGCGAGGCGGAGATCCGTTTCTTTATCAATGGCGTGCGCGACAACAGCGTATCAGAAGGCCAGATTGCCGCACTGGCAATGACCATCTACTTCCACGATATGAATCTGGAAGAGCGCGTGGCGCTGACCATGGCGATGCGCGATTCCGGCTCGGTGCTCAACTGGAAGTCGTTGAACCTCAACGGCCCGATTGTTGATAAGCACTCCACCGGCGGCGTGGGCGACGTAACATCGCTGATGCTCGGTCCGATGGTGGCCGCGTGTGGCGGTTATGTCCCGATGATCTCCGGGCGCGGCCTTGGTCACACCGGCGGTACGCTGGATAAGCTGGAAGCGATCCCCGGTTTCGATATCTTCCCGAGTGACGATCGTTTCCGCCAGATCATCAAAGATGTGGGTATTGCCATCATTGGCCAGACCAACTCACTGGCGCCTGCCGATAAGCGTTTCTACGCCACGCGTGATATCACCGCTACCGTTGACTCGATCCCGCTGATCACCGCCTCGATCCTCGCCAAGAAACTGGCGGAAGGACTGGATGCGCTGGTGATGGATGTGAAAGTCGGTTCCGGTGCCTTTATGCCGACCTTTGAAGCTTCAGAAAATCTGGCGCAGGCGATTGTTGGCGTGGCGAACGGTGCGGGCTGTAAAACCACCGCGCTGCTCACCGATATGAATCAGGTGCTGGCATCCACCGCCGGTAACGCGCTGGAAGTGCGTGAAGCGGTGCAGTTCCTGACGGGTGAGGCGCGCAATCCACGCCTGCTGGAAGTGACCATGGCGCTGTGCTCGGAAATGCTGATCTCCGGCAAATTGGCAGAGAACGACGCCGAAGCACGGCAGAAACTGCAAAACGTGCTGGATAACGGTAAAGCGGCGGAAGTGTTCGCGCGCATGGTGGCGGCGCAGAACGGCCCGGTTGATTTTATCGAGCGTATGGATAGCTATCTCCCTGCACCGACCCTGAGCAAAGCGGTGTATGCCGATCGCGCCGGGATTGTCAGCGCCATGGATACCCGTGCGCTGGGGATGGCGGTGGTGTCGTTGGGTGGGGGTCGTCAGCGTGCCAGCGACAGCATTGATTACAGCGTGGGCTTAAGTGACATGACCACGCTCGGCACGCAGGTTGATGCACAGCGCCCGCTGGCGGTGATTCATGCCGCGTCGGAAGCGCAGTGGCAGCAGGCTGCGGAAGCGGTCAAAGCGGCTATCACATTGAGTGACAGCGCGCCTGCGGAAACGCCGGTGGTCTATCGCCGCGTCAGCGAGTAACGCTTCTTCGTGCCAGGGAGCGGCCATTCGGGTATACTGATCTGATCGCTTTTTTTTGACTTGTCATCGCGCCATTGCGCAGGAGACTTGCATGAAACGTGCTTTTATTATGGTTCTCGACTCCTTCGGGATCGGTTCCAGCAAAGACGCCGATAAATTCGGTGATGAAGGATCGGATACGCTCGGCCACATCGCCGAAGCGTGCTTCGAAGGCCGCGCCAATGAAGGTCGCGAAGGCCCGCTGCATCTGCCAAACCTGACCGCGCTCGGCCTGGGTAAAGCGGCTGAACTCTCTACGGGGCGTTTCCCGCAGGGGCTCGACGCCAATGCAGAAATCATTGGTGCCTATGCTTACGCCAGCGAGCTGTCATCCGGTAAAGATACGCCGTCAGGCCACTGGGAAATCGCCGGTGTACCGGTGCTGTTTGACTGGGGCTACTTCAGCGACAAAGAGAACAGCTTTCCGCAGGAGCTGCTTGATGTGCTGGTGAAACGCGCCAATCTGCCGGGTTATCTCGGTAACTGCCACTCTTCGGGTACGGTGATCCTCGACCAACTGGGCGAAGAACACATGAAATCCGGCAAGCCGATTTTCTACACCTCGGCGGACTCGGTATTCCAGATTGCCTGTCACGAAGAGACGTTTGGTCTTGATCGTCTGTACGAGCTGTGTGAAATCGCACGTGAAGAGCTGACCAACGGTGGCTACAACATTGGCCGTGTTATCGCGCGTCCGTTTGTCGGTGACAAAGCGGGCAACTTCGAGCGTACCGGCAACCGCCACGATCTGGCCGTAGAACCGCCTGCGCCAACCATGCTGAAAAAGCTGGTGGATGAGAAGGGCGGTGAAGTGATCTCTGTGGGTAAAATCGCGGATATCTATGCCGAGCAGGGCATTACCCAGAAGGTGAAAGCCACCGGGCTGGATGCACTGTTCAATGCCACCATCGAGCAGATGAAAAAGGCGCCGGACAACTCCATTGTGTTCACCAACTTCGTTGATTTTGACTCCACCTGGGGCCATCGTCGCGATATCGCGGGTTATGCCGGTGGACTGGAGTTCTTTGACCGTCGCTTGCCGGAGTTGATGGAGTTAGTGAAAGAGGGTGACATTTTGATCCTCACCGCTGACCACGGCTGCGATCCAAGCTGGCACGGCACTGAGCACACGCGCGAGCACATTCCGATTTTGATTTATGGCCCGAAAGTGAAGCCGGGATCGCTGGGTTACCGCGATACCTTCGCGGATATCGGCCAGACCATTGCGAAGTATTTTGGCCTGTCCAGCATGGACTACGGTAAAAGCCTGCTGTAAAACAGCCCACCAATTTTAATAAGGAAAATAACCATGGCAACGCCTCATATTAATGCAGAAATGGGTGATTTCGCGGACGTCGTACTGATGCCAGGCGATCCCCTGCGCGCTAAGCACATTGCTGAAACCT
This sequence comes from Pantoea sp. C8B4, assembly GCF_051336905.1. Classification (NCBI taxonomy): domain Bacteria; kingdom Pseudomonadati; phylum Pseudomonadota; class Gammaproteobacteria; order Enterobacterales; family Erwiniaceae; genus Pantoea; species Pantoea sp. C8B4. The sequence continues at coordinate 246,140 of NZ_JBGMNK010000002.1, read as the reverse complement.
TCCTGGAAGATGCAGTAGAAGTGAACAACGTGCGCGGCATGCTGGGTTACACCGGGACTTACAAAGGCCGCAAAATCTCAGTGATGGGCCACGGCATGGGCATTCCATCTTGCTCGATCTACACCAAAGAGCTGATCACTGATTTTGGCGTGAAGAAAATCATCCGTGTGGGTTCCTGCGGTGCGGTGCGTGCCGATGTGAAACTGCGTGATGTGGTGATTGGTCTGGGTGCCTGTACCGATTCCAAAGTGAACCGTATGCGTTTCAAGGATCACGACTTCGCCGCGATTGCAGATTTCGACATGGTGCGTAATGCGGTTGATGCGGCAAAAGCACTGGGTGTGGATGCGCGCGTTGGCAACATCTTCTCTGCCGATCTGTTCTATACGCCAGATCCGCAGATGTTCGATGTGATGGAGAAGTACGGCATTCTGGGTGTGGAAATGGAAGCTGCCGGTATCTACGGCGTGGCAGCGGAGTTCGGGGCTAAAGCGTTGACCATCTGCACCGTGTCGGATCATATCCGCACGCACGAGCAGACCACGGCTGCTGAGCGCCAGACCACCTTCAACGATATGATCAAGATCGCGCTGGAGTCGGTGCTGCTGGGGGATTAATCCCGTCTGTTTTGTTCGGTGCGCTGCAAGGCGCACCTGACGAAACGCATCAGTGCACAGGGTCGTCATTGATGGCGACCTTATTCTTCACCCTGCCATTTATGACGACCTCGTGAGTCACCGCTCGGAATCAGCGATACCACTTAGGGCGACCTGAACCTCTCCTCGTAAACATCTGACACACTTTTACCCAGGCTTGTGCATCTTCGTGCTGGCTCTAAAGCAATCTCTGCTTATCATTAGCGTGATAACAAAGAGACTAAGCCCCCCTGATGAATTTCCGTAATTTCGAAGCTGAAGAAAAACTGTTTGTCCGCCGTGCGCTTGTCGCTTTTGCTCTGGTCGTCATCTGTTTCATTATCCTTGGCGTTAACCTGTATCGTCTGCAGGTGGATCAGCACAGCTATTACCAGACGCGGTCCAACGAAAACGACATCAAAATGATCCCCATCGCGCCGACGCGAGGGTTGATCTACGATCGCAACGGTATTCCGCTGGTGCGTAACGTCACCTGGTACGACATTCTCGTGACGCCGTACAAAATCGACAATATGCAGGAAACGCTGAAGCAGCTGACGCCGATTGTCGACCTGACGCCAGAAGAAATTGAAACCTTCGAGCACGAACTCAAACAGAACAGCCGCTATAAGCCGGTCGAGTTAAAAGCAGAACTCACCGATGAGCAGGTGGCGCGCTTCTCCGTCAATCAGTTCCGTTTCACCGGCGTGGCGATCGATACCTATGAGGACCGCGAGTATCCCTATGGCGCCGATTTAGCCCATGTGGTGGGCTATGTTTCCAAGATCAACGATAACGATTTCAAACGCCTTAATGCCGAAGGCGTCGGCGAAAACTATGCTGCCGACCACAACATCGGAAAGCAGGGCATTGAAGGCTATTACGAGTCAATTTTGCACGGCAAAACCGGTTATCAGGAAGTGGAAGTGGATAACCACGGTCGCATTGTGCGCGTGCTGAAAGAAGTGCCGCCGGTTGCCGGGCAGAACGTCTATCTGACGCTGGATCTGCATCTGCAACAGTACGTTGAGAGCCAGCTCGCCGGTCAGCGTGCGGCGGCGCTGATTGAAGATCCACGCGATGGCAGCGTGTTAGCGATGGTGTCTGCGCCCAGTTACGATCCCAATCCGTTTGTGAAGGGCATCAGCTACAAAGCCTATAAAACTCTGTTGCAGGACAAAAATCTGCCGCTGATCAACCGTGTCACGCAAGGCCTGTATCCACCGGCCTCGACAGTTAAACCCTATATGGCGATGTCCGCGCTGCTGACCAAGGTGATCACCCCCAGCTTTACCATTTTTGGTGCACCGACCTGGACACTGCCAGGCACCGATCGTAAATATCGTGACTGGAAAAAATCGGGGCATGGCACGCTGGATGTCACCAAGGCGATTGAGGAGTCGGCGGACAGCTTCTTCTATCAGGTGGCGTTTATGATGGGCATCGATCGTATTCACACCATGCTGAGCCAGTTTGGCTACGGCAAACCGACCGGCATCGATCTCAATGAAGAGTATGCCGGGCTGCTGCCAAGCCGCGAGTGGAAGCAGAAAGTACATAAACACGCGTGGTATCAGGGCGATACGGTTTCGGTAGGGATTGGGCAGGGTTACTGGATCGCTACGCCGATTCAGATGGTGAAAGCGCTGGTGGCACTGCTCAACAACGGCCGGGTGATTAATCCGCACCTGCTGGAGAAATCGCAGCGTGGCACTGAGCAGCAGCTGTATCAGCCGAAAGACCCGCAGCCGCAGATTGGCGATCCAAAATCACCGTACTGGTCGCTGGTGCGTCACGCGATGTTCGGCATGGCCAATGCACCGAACGGCACCGGTTATAAGTATTTCCACACCGCGCCTTACGGCATTGCGGCGAAGTCGGGGACGTCTCAGGTGTTCAGTCTGAAGCAGAACCAGGTCTACAACGCGAAAATGATCCCGACGCGCCTGCGTGACCACATCTTCTATACCGCGTTCGCACCCTTTAATGATCCGAAAGTGGCGGTGGCGTTGATTCTGGAAAACGGGGGAAGTGAAGGGGTGACGGCAGCGCCGTTGATGCGCAATATTCTCGATCACATCTTCCTGCCGCCACCGTCTGAGCCGCCGGTGGAAACAGCACAGAAAAATTAATTTGCGCGAGACCGCACACACCGTCGTGGTGCGATTTATCGCGCGAACCTGAGCGGTAATGCTAATCTCTGCGCTCTAGATGCTGTCGCGACAAGGCTCGTCTAGCGGAAGAAAACCCGATTGCGACCGTGGTTTTTCGCATCATATAGCGCGGCATCAGCATTGTTATACAGGGTTTCGAAATCAGAACCCGGTTTGCCGTAGCTCACGCCGAGGCTGGCCGTGACTAATTGACCCGGCAGCACCGCCAATGGCGAGGCGTTCAGTGAGGCATGAATCGCGCCCGCGACAATCACCGCGTCCGATAAACGGTAGTGCGGCAGCAGCACGGTAAACTCTTCACCGCCAATACGGCCAATGCTGGCATCTTCCGGACAGTGCGTCTGAATACGCGACACCAGGCCGCAAATCACCTTATCACCCATTGGATGACCGAACTCATCGTTGATCTTCTTGAAGTGGTCGATATCGAGAATGATCAGCGCCGCTGGGCCATTGCTCAACGTATTCGTAATACGCTGAATGATGGCACCGCGGTTCCAGACAGCGGTGAGAGGATCGTGGCTGGCTTTGTATTCCAGCTCCTGAGCCAGTTGATGCAGCTGCTCATTGACGCGGTTCAGCTCGCGTTCAGCACGGTCACTGCGCGAGATCATGCGATAGGTCTCGCGCATCAGGCGCTGATAGTGGCGATTAACGTTCAGCAACGCATTACGATAATCGTCTGCACTGAGCGAGGTCTGAGCCGCAACATCCTGAGCGCGCGTTAGCACCTCGCTCTCTTCGCGAAACAGCTCATTCAGGTCCATCATGAGGCCATTTCCGCTCGCAGATTGACCTGCAGATCGGTAAAGTCCAGCGCCAGTTCCTGACCGAACTCTTCAGACACATCATCTTCTTCATCAAAGAACCAGTTGAGTTCAACCTTTTGGCCTTTCTGCGCCAGCTGATTGAACAGATCAAACAGGCTAAACAGCATTTTGGTGCTGGAGCTGTTGAAATAGCGCAGGGCAATATTGGCTTCGATCTGGCCGCTTTGTGCGGGCTGCCAGCTTTCCAGCGCATCCAGCAACGGACGGTAGAAGGCGGCGGCGTTTTCTGGCCAGGACTCTCCGCGCAGGGAAAACTGGCCGCTTTCGAAGTCAAAATTGACCTCGGGAGTGCTTTCTGTGGCAGCAATAACAAGGTTTTGCATAAACAATTCAATCCTGGTGAATGGTGGCTTTGAGCCAAAACGTGGCGTAACCACTGGACTCCAGCGGACGCAGTTCATACTCCAGCGGTTCACTGACATCACGGGCAAGTGTCAGTAATCCTATGTTGGCCCCTTTGCTTGTGGCAGGGCTCTCAGCTCGCAGACCTACGCGGTATGCCTGTTTGATCTCTTCATTGCTCATGGTACGCAGCAAATCCAGCCAGTAACGCAGCTGCTCACAGGCGACTTCATCGACCTGATTGCTGCTTTCCAGCACGTAGTTGTCGCCATCTACGCGCAGCGTAACGGTGCCAAAGCGAAAATCCTGCTCGGCGTGGTTCATGACGCGGCTATCCTGCGAATAACGCAGGATATTCTGTACGATTTCAACAAAGCTGGAGAACAAGCGGCGGCGCACTTTCACCGGCGCCTGCTGGTTCTCCAGAAAGACCTTAATCACCTCGCCCATGGCGGTGATGTTCTGCGGCGAGAAGAAGCCAGTATAGTGCAGTGCAACGCTTTCTGGCGGTACGCGGCTAAGGGTTGAACCTGAGTTCATAGGGTGCTCATTCAATAACGGAAGCCAAACCAGGTGACGTCATCGCGTCGCGGCTGGTTGCCTTGCCAGTTGAGAAATTCCCGCTCAAAGGTCGCTGACAGCTCGTCCATCGGCAGGGTTTGATATTGTGTTACCAGCGTCTGAATGCGCTTTTTGCCAAACATAATATGGCGTTCACCGCCGGGCTGATCGGTCACGCCATCGGTCATCACCAACAACATATCGCCGGGATGCAGCGTGCGTTGATGTTCCGGCCAGATGTAATCTTGCGGCGTATCGGTGTAACCCACACCGACGCGATCGGCCTTTAGCGATTCCGCTTCGCCAGCAGCCGGATGTAACAGCGCATGCATGCGTGCGCTGGCCCAGCTGAGTTGATGTTGGTGAGTATCAAGGCGTAGCGCGATAGCATCACAGCCGTCATTGGAGAGCGACGTTTGCTGCGTAGCATTGAGCTGCCCAAGGGTTTGTTTAATATGACGATTCAGTGATTGCAGCAGATCGGACGGTGCCCGACGGTTTTTCTGCAGCGCGTTTTCCAATGCGGATTGCAGGATCACCGTCATAAAGGCACCCGGAATGCCATGGCCGGTGCAGTCGGCAATCAATGCCAGCCAGCCGTGTTCATCCTGATGGAATGCATAATAGTCGCCGCCCACGCCATCGCGCGGCTGCCAGTGCAGGCACCAGTCATTGAGTTGCTGGGCCATTTGCTGTTTTGAGCGATCAAGCATCGCGTCCTGAATCACGCGTGCATAATCGATACTCTGCAAAATTTGTTGATGCTGTTGTGCCTGCAAATCGGAGACGGTGCGGATCAAATCGATCCCCAAACCGATACCGATATAGCGGCCTTGTTCGGTCAAAATAAATCCGTCGGTGACCGATTTATCACCGGTTGCCACCACCTGATGCGCCACCTGATCCAACTCGGTATCGGCATCAATCACCAGCGGCTCTTTGTCCATAAAAGCGATGCAGCTTTTGCGGTCATAGAGTTCGCGGAAAAACGGGCGCGTCATCTGTGACAGGAATATATGGCGGTTGATCATGCCAAACGGCGTGCCGTTCTCGATGACCGGCAAACCGATCAAATCTTTGTGTTCGGTAAACAGAGCCATGACCGCAGTGTTGTCCATGGCGGGACTCACAAACGGTACCTCAATGCACAGCGAACGCGCACGGGAACGGCTCGACAGGGAGGTTAATCCTGCGCGTAAATCAGGCAGCTGCATAAGAATTTTTCTGGCATTGATTAGGATTTATCCTAGATTACTGCACTGCCATGACAGTTTTATGTCACAGCAGTGCAATAGAAGAAGAGATAAGACGAAAATCACTCTTCTTTCAAGGCTTCAGCCACATGACTGATGGCGCGCACCACTTCGCTGGAGCTGCCGCGAATCTCAGAGATCACACCGCCCGCTTCTTTGGCTAACACGACGCCATGATCGGCACGTTTCAGGTTAGATTCGATGCCTTTCAACGCTTTTTCGGCGAGAGTGTGATTATGTTGCACCATATTCTCGATCTCGGTGGTGGCGCGGTTGATATTCGCCGCCAGCGTGCGAACCTCGTTAGCGACCACAGCAAAGCTGCGACCATGTTGCCCGGCACGCGCGGCTTCCACCGCGGCGTTGAGCGCCAGCAGATTGGTCTGATCGGCGATGCGGCGAATGCTCTCGACAATCGCACCAATGCGGTCTGAGGATTCGCTGAGGTTGCTGATATCGCCGGAAATACCGTGCAGTTCGCCCGCCAGTTCATTGATGGTTTGCACACTGTTTTCAATCACCGTGGCACCGAGTCGTGTGCTTTCGCTGGTTTGCAGCGCCGTTTGATATGCCTGCTGTGCCGCCTCGCGCTCCAGATGGTTCTTCTCCACCTGTGCGGTCACATCGGTGGCGAATTTCACCACTTTGTACAGTTCGCCCGCTTCGTTGAACACCGGGTTATAGGTGGCACGCAGCCACACGGTGCGTCCCAGCTTGTTGACGCGCTCAAACTGGCCGGAGATATATTCGCCCTGATTCAGCTTGTGCCAGAAGCGGCGATACTCGTCACTGTTACGCATCTGCGGCGGGCAGAACTGGCTGTGATGAACGCCAATTACTTCATCGCTGCGATAACCCATGGTTTTAAGGAAATTGTCATTGGTCATCAGCACTTCGCCTTTGAGGTTAAAGGCGATGACCGCCATCGAACGCTCAATGGCGGTGGTCATGGCGCGCTGCTCTTGCGCATCAATAATCCGTGCGGTGATATCGCTCGCCAGCTTAACGATTTTGATCACCCGGCCGCTGCGGTCCTGCACCGGCACATAGTTGGCTTCCAGCCAGATTGGGCGGCTGTGTTTTGCCACGCGCAGGAATTTGTCGCTAAAGCCTTCGCCACGGTTCAGGCGGCGCCAGAAATCGCGATACTGCGGGGACTGGACTAAATCAGCCGTGCAAAACATGCTGTGATGCTGGCCGACAATCTCCTTCAGCGTGTATCCCATCCGTTCAAGGAACAGTTCATTGGCGGTGAGAATGTGGCCTTCCGGCGTAAATTCAACCATCGCAATCGCATCCTGCAACGAACTGAGCGTTGCACTGCTGCGAGCGCGTTTCTGCCACGCCAGGCGTGACAGGATTCCCGATGTAATTGTGCTAAACATGGTGGACCTTATTATTGGTATTTGTCGTCACATTGGTTATCGGCGGGTGCGGTTAAAAATTCACCACTAAAGTTGGTAGTTGCAGAAATTTTTTACCGGATGGTCTGAAGGTTGCTGTAAAAGCCAGCAGTCAGCGGATTTTTGCTGAAAAGCGTTTGACGGTGCGGCCTGAGTAGGGTTTAATGCGCCCCGTTGCCCGGATAGCTCAGTCGGTAGAGCAGGGGATTGAAAATCCCCGTGTCCGTGGTTCGATTCCGCGTCCGGGCACCAACATTCTGAAAACCCAGCCTTTATGGCTGGGTTTTTGCTTTTCTGGGTTTCTAAAACATCTTCACGTACTCACCCCATCAAAAGCATTAATTTTGATTCCTGTGCTTTAACGGTATGCACAGCGGTAGCTCACCAGATACAGAGCGCTTTTCGGATGACGATAATTCTACCGTTAGAACCATCGACCGGCAGGTTAATGCCGTGGCTCATGCCGATAATTTCAATGCTGCCTTCACGATCTTGAACATCAACAGGTCCTCGAATATCTTCTCCACTATCGTCTTTCAGCCACATATGCGGAGGGAATGGCATTTTACTTTCTCTTTGTTTTTTTAATTAGCTTCATGATTGTTAAGTAAACAGCTGTAGAACTGGACATCACGATGGAAAAATCAATATAGAAATAGGCGTCGTAGAGGGTTTCAATATTGGATTCGCCACTGATGAAAACGGCGACCTTATGGGCGAAATCCGGAGAGATATACGTATCGGCACAACCGATCGACCTGCCCACAACAAGCGTTATAAGTATAAAGAAAATGCATTTTGCGATTCTAAGGGCAAGTACTTGAACCATTGGCCACAACCTCAATTAATCCTCGGGCCATAAAAGAAAGCTGGCTTGGTACAGACACCATTGCAGTGTTCATAAACGTCTGGCGGATAAGCACATAATCTTCGCCATTTAAAATCGATGTTCCCTGAAGTGCCATTACCTGTCCCTAATTAACAATCATGTAATAACTGTGGGTAATGTTACATATGATGAATTTTTAGAGCCAGTGAGAATAATGACGTGTTTTCATTTTTGCATAGTGGCCCACATTATATAATCGTCTGAAGGCAAGATTTGGTATGGATCCAGTTAATCCTTAAAAATGAAAAGAACCGACTGAATACTGCGAAGTCGTTTGAGTAAAGTGCCAACTAACTCTTTATCTGATAAAAAGCTTATCAACCTGAAGAATACCCTGACATTAATGGAAGTCGTCAGGTTTTCACTACAAAAATTTAATCAAAAAATGATAATAATGAGATGATTCGTAATGTTGTCTTCAGTTATGTATTTAATTAATAATTTATCACATAAGCGCTGTAAGGTTCTTATGTTCTGTTGTTCGCTATTCTCAGTGATTTTTTGATTTCTAGCTAGTGGGATTGGTGATTCAACCTCTTCGAAATATTTTTAACAAATGGACTCGTTATAATGAATAAGATCTTTAAATTTTCAATTGCCGCTGCGGCAATCGCGTTGCTGTCTGGATGTACTGGAAGTGTGTACAACAAAGAAAAGAATTGTGACTACGATTACTTACTTCATCCGGCTGTATCAATATCTAAAATCATCGGTGGTTGTGGGCCGGTAGATAAATAATTTTTATTGTCATGCGCGGCTGGTTTTAACGTCATGCCAGCCGCGATATTTATCATCTCGTTCGGTTTTCTCGCCTTAATTTCACTTCAACTACAATCTCAATGCTCAATGCTCAATGCTCAATGCTCAAACTACGCATGTCGCTAATAGTAATAAACCTCAAGGTAAGCATTATGCGCACCTGTGGCGGGCATACGATGTAAAGTCAGTTGGCCGCGGGTTTCACCGGGTTTACCCCTGGCAGCGCTCATGTCGATCTTCGCTCCATCAGGTGTATAAGCCTGGCGTAATACCGCATTACTTCCCGGCTGACACTGAAACGTGTACGACGTACTGAGTGATGATGCCGAAAGTGTTGGCTGAATGACCTGCGTTTCGCAACCTGACGGTTGAATGACGCCCGTGACGCGTAATTCAACACTTTGCGCGAGGGTCAGCCCGCTCGTGCACATGGATAGTAGTAAAATCAGTGGTTGAATACGCATCGTACTGCTCCGATTCAGGTGATGATTCTGTTATCGGTTACTGTGCGTTATGACTTTAATTTGAATATCGAGCCGTCGTGCACACTTAAATATCCAGATGAATTTCTTCAATGCCCCCATCCTGCTGGGCCGGAACCGCGCAGCAGATCAGCACTTCATCCTTAGCCACACTGGCACTCGGAAGGGTTGTGTAAGTGACTGCACCTCGCAGCAACCGGGTTTTGCAACTGCCGCAATGCCCTTCACGACAGCTGTACTCCGGGCTTAACCCACGCGCTTCAGCCAGTTCCAGCAGTGAACCGCTTTGCGGTGTCCAGCGCGCCTCTTTCAGTGATGCCATAAATTTAATCGGCACGTCATGAGTTGCAACCGCTGGCAGCGCCAGTTCGGGCTCAACTTCATCTTTTTGGCGCTGTAGCGATGAGGGACCAAAAGCCTCCGCGTGAATGCGCTGGTCGGCGATATTGTAGCTGCGCAGCCCGTCATATATTGCCTGCGTAAACTGCGGCGGGCCGCACAGGTAAAAATCGTAGTCGTTGAACGGCAGCACCTGGGAGAGTAACGGCATATCGATGCGGCCGGCGATATCGTAATCAAAACCCTGTTCCGCTTCTTCCGTCTGGCTCAGCACACGCACCAGCTTGAATGCGCCCAGTGAAGCGGCCAGCAGCGAATCTAACTCTCGTACAAAAGGGCGCTCAGCTTTATGGCGCGCGGACTGAATAAAGTAGGTCGGGCGCATGCGCTGTTTACGGCGTCCTTCATAAACCAGATGACGCAGCATAGCCAGCATCGGAGTAATGCCGACGCCCGCCGCCATCAAAACGGCTGGGCGCGCCTCTTGTGCATCGATGGTGAAATCACCGGCTGGTGCGCGTGTTTCAAGCCGATCGCCAACCTGCAAATGATCGTGCAGATAGCGCGAAACCACGCCATCGCGTTTGACGCTGATGCGATAAAAACCGTCTGACGGCGCGACGGACAGGGTGTAGTGGCGAATAAGTGGTTTCTCAGCATCGGGTAATCGCACACGAATCGGCAAATGTTGTCCGGCCTGGTGCGGCAGCAAACCCGCGCCATCATCCGGCATCAGATGAAATGAGCGAATCGACGCGCTCTCATCAACAATCTTCGTCACTCTGAATGGCCGCCAGCGCTGGGCCAGTTCGCTGGCGCGCAGGCGTTCGGCGGCAGATTGCCAGTCGCCAGTCATTTCTGAAGCCGGTGAGATACCGCCCGCTTCCGTTTCCCAGCGCAAGGCGAGGGCGGCGTGACGACGCACGATGCGGCGCGGGCGGAAGGTCCACAGCCGTTCGGCACCCTGAAATGCAGCGATCTCCGGCGAATCGAGGATCACGCTGGCATCACCGGTCATTTGCAGCGTATCGCCGCTGCGGTAATCGACAAACATCAGCCCGGCTTTACCGTTCTGGTGGATGTTGCCGAGCGTGGAGAAAAACAGGTTGCCGTTAAAATCGGGAATGGTCAGCAGGCCATCGTCATTCACGCGCACAAAGCCGGGTTTGCCGCCGCGATGCGAGGCATCCACCTGCCGTTCATTGTAGGTGGCAACGTAAAACGCATCTGCGTTGATGATAGTGGTGAGGGCCGACTGATCCAGCGTGCTGAGTACTTCAATCTCACCTGTCGCAGGCTCATCGGGCGAGCGAGTAAAGCGGAAGTCGCGCAGCTGAATATAGCGCGGGCAGTTGCCGAAACTCTGCTCTACCTGTACCCGAAAGCCACCGCCAATCGCGCTCAGGACACCGTTCATGCGGTTACGTCGACGGGTGTGCAACTCGATGCCGAGCAGGCCAACCGGTGCGCCGTCAGTAAACCCGACAGCAGCCGGATCGCGGGGATCGGGTTGGGCGGCAATATCCAGCGTGGTGGCGTTGGGCGAGAAAATAAAACCGGGTTGGCCTTCCAGCAGCGTAGCCCAGGCATCGCCTTGCGCGTCCACGCTGCCTGCCACGATAAACGGCAGCTGCGCGTAGAAGTCACGATGCTGATCGGGCATGTAGTCGCGAATCACGCGCTGGCCGACTTCCGCCATGCGTTCGGCTACGCCCGCCTGTTGTTGCAGGGCTATTTCACCTGCATGCCATACCGGAAGTTTCTCGCCCATGATCGTTAACTCACGCGATGCTGCGCAGACCGGCAGCGGTTTGCGGGAAGGGAACAAAGCCCGGCAGCGCTTCGATACGGCGTAACAGCGCATTGACCGCCGGATAGCCAGAGAGATCCACATTGCCCTCCGGCGCGCCGATCAGGTAGCTGTACTGCGCGATATCCGCGATGGTCGGGCGATCGCCCACCAGCCATTCACGCCCGGTAAGATGTTGTTCCATCAGCGCCAAAATGGTGTGCGCACGGGCGATCACTTCGTCAGGGTTGAACGAGCGGCCAAACACGGTAATCAAGCGTGCCGCGCAAGGGCCATAAGCCAGTTCACCTGCCGCGACAGATAACCAGCGCTGCACCTGCGCCGCACCCAGAGCATCTTCAGGTAACCACTCACTGCGGCCTGATTTTTTCGCCAGATAAACCAGAATGGCGTTGGAGTCGGAGATATACACGCCTTCATCTTCCAGCACCGGCACCTGACCGAACGGGTTGATGGCGAGAAACGCCGGGGATTTGTGTTCACCGTTAGCGAGGTCTACATCAATCACCTCGTGTGGCAGGTCAAGCAGGGACAGGAACAGACGTGCACGGTGCGCATGACCAGAAAGCGGGAAGTGGTAGAGTTTCATCATTAATGTCCTTTAGTGGTGGATGGGGTGATCCCAAACGCTGTCTAAAGGTTGTCATAGCCTGTGTCGCGGCAGAATAGCCGGGTTTGCGAAGTCATTATTGCGGAAAATGGAAGAATGGCGGGCAGTGCTGATACACGGCGGCCCTGCAAAATCGTTAAACCTATTTGCAGGGCGCGCAGTCATGCGTATCGCTATTGCCGCGAGGGGTTGGCCGGGAACTAGGAAACCACCGCACTCCCTGCCACAGCCTGAGCCTGCTGTTCGCTTTGCTGTTCTTCGCGCTGTTTCAAACGATCCCATACACGGAAGAATGGATAGTAGATCACCATCGAGATCGCCAGGTTGACCACCTGTAACACGGTGCCGGAAATGTGCCCGCCGGTTGCCAGATAGCCGCTGACAAATATCGGCGTGGTAAACGGCAAAGCGATCCCGGCGGGTGGCGCGACTAATCCGGTCGTCATGGCCGCCCAGGAGACAATCACCAGCACTACCGGCGTCAAAATAAACGGCAGGAACAGATAGGGGTTCATCACCAGCGGAATACCAAACACCAGGGGTTCGCTGATATTGAACAAGGCGGCGGGTCCGGCAATCTTACCCAGCTGTTTCATCTGGCGGCTGCGTGAACGGATCAGCATAAAGATCACCAACCCCAGCAAGGCACCGGTGCCGCCGGGCGCAATCCACAAATCATAAAACTGCTGCGTGAAGATGTGCGGGATCGGCTGGTTATGCTGGAACGCTTCCAGGTTTTCACTCATGTTGGAGAGCCAGACCGGCTGGATGAACACCAGCACAATGGCATCGCCGTGCAATCCCAGTGTCCAGAGAATGCCAATCAACAGCACTGAGAAAATCATGCCCGGCAGCGTGCCGCCTACGTGGTGCATCGGCAGCCCAATCACGGTGGCGATCAGGTTGTTGATGTCACCAAACGGCGAGGCTTCCACGGCCAGACGGATGATCAGCACCACCGCCAGCACGCAAAAGCCGGGCACCAGTGCGAGGAAGGATTTGGCCACCGCAGGCGGCACACCTTCCGGCATCTTGATCACCAGATTGCGGTTATGAACGAAGCGATAAATCTCTGTCGACATCAGCGCAATCACAATGGCCACGAACAAGCCCTGGCTGCCAATCATCGAGATCGGCAGTACGCCGGTCACCAGCTGTGCGGGCGCATTTTCCACTGGGGCAAACAGTGTCTGCTGCGGAATGGTCATCACAAATGCCACTAACGCCATGGCGCCGCTGGTGAGCGGGTCCAGCGTGCGGTACTTCTCCGCCAGACGGTAGGCGATGCCGAAGCTGGAGATCAGCGCCATGATGTCGTAGGTGGCACGCACCGGATAGAGCAGTTTGTTGCGCCAGGTGTCGCCAAACAGATCCGCCATCAAGTGGCCCCAGGCTGGGATGGGCAGATAGGCGAAAATCAGGAAGAAACTGCCAATCAGCATAAACGGCATATTGAGAATGATGCCGTCACGCACCGAAAGCACATGTTTCTGGCCCGCGACTTTCAGCGCTGCGGGCAACACATAACGTTCAATAAAAGTACGGTTGGACACAGGGCCTCCTCAGGCTCAATGGCGCAACGATATGATAATAAGCGGTCCATTTGCACCTTCACTCGCGGCGGAAAAATCGCGCCGCCAGCGTTAGTGCAGGTGACCTTACATTGCCAGATGCCTTCAATTGCGTAGCGGCACGGTTTATCGGGCATATCGGGAACCGCATGCTCGCGATTGCACCGCTACGGCGCTATTGAGCCGATGAGAACTGCGGCAACCACGGTTTGTTCAGGGTTAACACTTCGTCCAGCAGGGCTTCCGCTGTCGTGACATCACCCACCAGAGGGTTGCCCAACAGCGCCAGCAGCGCCTGATCCCGGTCACCGTGTATTGCCGCTTCAATGGTTAAGCGCTCGAAGGCTTTAATCTGCTGCGTCAGACCGTGCATCAGCGGCGGCAACTCGCCAAACACCAACGGGTGCGCACCCTGGGCATCCACCAGGCAGTTCACTTCCACCACCGCGTCATCGGGCAGGCCGTGAATTGCGCCGTTATTGCGGCAGTTCACCACCAGATTCTTGCCGCTGTTGTTGTGAATCGCGCTAATCAGCTCGACCGCCACTTCAGAGTAATAGGCGCCACCGCGGAAGCTTAACTGCTCGGGCTTGTGCGCCAGCAGCGGGTCGGCATACAACGCAAACAGCTCGGCTTCCACCTTCATGACCTGCTCAGCGCGGGTGCCTTCGTGCCCGTTTTTGGCTTTCTCCTGTTCTTCAGCCAGCATCTGCGGCGTCTGCCAGTAGTAGCGATGATACGGACAAGGAATGGCATTCAGCGCGCGCAGGAACTGCGGCGACCACGGCATATCTCTGATGTTGTTCATGGTCAGCGACTGGCCATCACACAGTTGATCAATCACCTGTTTGGTGACATCTTCGCCACGACAGGTGACCTGATGCACCCACACCAGATGATTGAGCCCGGCAAAGCGCAACTGCACATCATCCCATGGCGCGTCGAGCATACCGGCAATCATATGATGCATATTCACCGGTACGTTACACAGACCGATGATTTTGGTGTTGCTGTAACGCGATACCGCTTCAGTGACGATCCCGGCGGGATTGGTGAAGTTGATGATAAAGGCATCGGGCGCCAGCTCTTCCACTTTCCTCGCCACGTTCAGCATCACCGGAATGGTGCGCAGGGCTTTGGCAAAACCGCCCACGCCCGTGGTTTCCTGGCCGAGTCGTCCATATTTCAGGCCAAGACGCTCATCGGCTGCGCGCGCCGCCAGCTGGCCGACGCGCAGTTGGGTCAGCACGAAGTTCGCACCGCGAATCGCATCATCCAGCTCAAAATGGACGCTGACGTTGACCTGCTCTAATCCCTTCTTCTGCAGCATCCGGCGGGTGAGGTCGGCAATAATATTCACTTTCTCGCGACCCGATTCCACATCCACCAGCGCCAGTTCAGTCACAGGCAACTGCGCATAACGGTTGATGATTCCTTCCACCAGTTCCGGTGAATAGCTGCTGCCACCACCAATAATTGCCATTTTAAGCATCGCTTCCTCCTGCCGCAGTACGGCGATAGAGTTCAATGATTTCGCCTGCCAGATCCTGCACCAGCATGGCATTCATCAGGTGATCCTGGGCATGTACCAGAATCAGAGTGACAGGCAGTTTGCCGCTGCCCTCATCGAGGCTGATCAACGCCGTTTGCTGCTGATGCGCGCCATTGACGCTCTCTTTGGCCGCTATGAGCTGCTGCTCGGCGGCGGCAAACTGGCCTTCACGCGCCAATCGCAGGGCGCTCAGTGCTGCACTGCGGGCAGCACCGGCCTGCACCAACAGCAGCATGATCTGTTCTTCAAACTCGATAACCACTTCCTCGGACATGCAGAATCCCCCACAGCACAAGGCCGTGTTTAAATCGGTCAGATTGGATAAAACGGGGGTATTACGAGGCGTGTAACGCTAGGGCGGTATCCAACACCTGTTCACCACGCATCATGCCGTAATCCATCATGTCGATTACGGCGACAGCTTTGCCCTGCGGCTCAGCGATGGCAGTCAGGCGGGCGGCTTCAAATTTCACCTGTGGGCCAAGCAGCACCACATCGGCATCCGGCAGGATGCGCTCGAATTCCGCTACCGGCACCGCTTTGATATCTATCGTCAATCCGCGCCCCTGAGCAGCGCTCTGCATTTTGTTGACCAGCATGCTAGTGGACATGCCCGCAGCACAGCAAAGTACGATACGCATATGATTTCCTCCTGTGATTTGTCGGGGCCATTTAAGACCTGGGTTGGAGGCGGTGTAAATACCCTCTGGACAGACGATTTTCTGATGAATGAATAATTAATGTCTTAAAATTAATGGTTTACATGATGATTGTTTGTGAAAATATTTTTCACGACTGTGATCGGTGCTGTAATTTATCGTTAACATAAGTGGGATTTGACCCTTACAGCGGTGAAATCGCTGAAAAAAAACTCACACTGAAAAATATTTTCATGCATGATGAGTGTTCGCAACGAGAGGATGTGGTGAGCGGATGGATATTGTCTGGCAACTGCGGCAGCAGTCGGCACGCGCGGATGCGCCTGAATCTAAGCTGGCGCGTTTTATTCTGGAAAACCTGCATGTCAGCACGCAGGCGACAATGGAAAGTCTGGCAACGCAGGCAGGGGTGAGTCCTGAAGTCCTGCGCCGCTTTGCGGTATCGGCAGGTTGTCGCGATTTGGATGATTTTCTACATCAGGTGCGCAAAGCAGGGCAGCAGGAAGGGGCATTTATCGATGTCATTCGGCAGCGCCAGTCATCGCTGAGTCAGCAGGAAAATCGTGTTGCAGTGGCGATCCTCAACGATATTGCATTTGCTGCTTCGGCCACCATCGAGCAACTAGCCGGGCGCGCTGAGGTCAGTGCTGCCACCATCACCCGTTTTGCCCGTTCTGTGGGTTGTGAAGATATTCGGGAATTGCGTATGCGGCTGGCGCGTGCCAGTTCTGTGGCTTCGATCCCAACCGCGCAGGGTATTCCGCAGCTGGAGGCGATACATCAGGCGCTGGCACAGCAGTGGTCATTGGCGGAAACGGCCACCTGGGAGCGGGCAGCACGGGCGTTACGCCAGGCGCGTAGCGTGCTGTTGATTGGTGCGGCAGGACAAAACACGCCGCTGGTGGCTGAAGTGCACCAGCGATTAACGGCGACGGGTCTGGCACTGGCATGGATTCAGGATGATAACCTGCTACGTATGACGTTGAGCCGATTACAGCCGGATGATTTGCTGCTGATCCTCGCGCCGGATGCGGTGAACAGCAGCGTGCTCAGTGCCGTACATCACGCACATATCCAAAAAACGGCGGTCATTGCGATCTGCCCAACCAGGCTGGATCTGGCGAGTCAGGCCGACATTTGGTTGCCGCTGCCGGATGATCCACAGGCGCGCAGCTATGGCACTCTCTGCGCGTTGGATCGGCTGGAAATGGCGCTTACGTCATTTTAGCGCGTAGATTTCTGACATCAGCGTGCTGCCATCTTGCAGCACCACTTCAACGGGTACACGCTGATAGCCTTCGCCTTCAAACTCATCAAGCATTGACCAGTTTGCCGGAAGATTTTCCGAACTGAAGACAAAGCCGTTGACCTGCGTGCCTTCAGCAGAGAGTTCAATACCTGGAAAACCCATCGCTGCGCCCCAGCCTGCTTCACGCAAATTGCCGAGCACATAACCTGGCTGCCAGCTTCCGCCGATATTTTCCATAATATGTGCATTAGGACGGCCGGGACCGAGCGTGCCGTAAACGAAGAGACTATGCATTAACTACCTCAGCAATAAGGGAAAGGCTTTGAATCTATCGCGGGAGGCGAGGTAAGCCAATGGCGTGTAACGTCTGCCCGTTTGTTGTTGAGTAAAGCAGACGTTACAGTCACTTGATTTACAGGTAATTCAGTATGAAGGTGGCGGTCGCCGTGAATTGTCCATGTCCAATTCGTCGGTTAAGGATGGCATCGGGCTCTCCCTGCACATAGGCCTGGAATGCCAGCACCATATTGCCTGCTTGTAATGCTTTTGCCGGGGCAGGTTTATTAATTTTCACGGCAGATCCATCTAAACCCTCAATGCCGATGGCAACACCACGTGCTGTGCTACCCGCATCAAGGCGCAATAATCCAGGTAACGAGAAATTCTCTGTGCCTTGAAACGTTACTTCGACTTCTTTAAATACGCTGACATCGCAGTCTTCTAAATGAATAAGCAACGGACGACTGGGGGTGCGGGTGTAGCGATAAAGAAACTTATCAATGACCTCTTCAAAATCAAGTTTAATTAAGTCGTCACCCGGCCGTATAAAACAAGGTGCATCGACAAGGCTGCCACGCATAATGAGGTTTTCCGCGGCCTTGACCGCAGAGGATGTGAGCATTCCACAGCTTAACGTGAATAGGATGCTTAACAATGTGATGATTCGCTTCATGGTTAATCCTATTGGTAATCTGCAATGATTGTGGCTCGCGACGTAAAGTCACCGGCATCGGGCAACGCTGCTGGATTAGCAACAGGAACAACCGTTAAGGTGGGGGGGCGCAAAAGGTTGATGGCAATATATTGGTTTATACGCAGCGGAGAACCATTCTGCTCAACCCTTATTCCCAAACCACTTTTGTTAGTCACAACGGCGGTGTTATCAAAGCTTGCTGGCGTTCCTTGCACGCTTAAACGAACGCTTCCGGTACCCGTGCAGGCCACTGAATAAGGCACGGGACGACGGTATTTATCGCCATCGATACCACGAATAATTAAGGTGTCGAAATCGATGGTAATCGTTCCGCCGCTATTTATTTCGCAGGGAATAGATTCCACAAGTGTGCCCTTAAAGGTGACATCTGTTGCTTGTGCTGATGGAAGCGCCATATATAAACAAGCCAATAACATTGCCTGCTGTCCTTTAAGGCATTTGACGTATCTCATTGTTCTTCCCTATTGATACTCAACCAGCAGCGTTGACGTCGCGGTAAATGTCCCACCTGTGACAGCACCGCTGCGATTTTTGACTAATACCGCGCTAAGTAACGGTCTTGCGGGGTCGGTGAAGTTATGCCAACTGTTAACCGCCATCTTGGTACCGTTGCTTTTTAATTCAATCGCAAGATTGGCTTTACTGGTACCCAGGACGGTGGTGTCGAATGAGGCACCGCCTCCGCGTAATTGCATTTTTAGCGCTTTTGAAGTGGCTGCTGAGCAATCAAGTACATAAGGTATTGAGCGTTCATAAATCCGGCTATCAATTCGCGAAATAATAATGTCATTGCCAAAGTCGATCGGTATATCCCGATTACCATTAACGATACAGGGCGGCGCTAATACTTTGACCTTCACCGTGGCGGTGGTTGAAAATGCTTGCACAGAACCGGTCAAAGGAATAAAGGCGAGTGATATCGCCAACGCGCTGCTTAAAAGCAGCGCATTTGTTCTTTTGTTTGAACGTGAATTAATCATAATTCAACCTAAAATTCACATTGGCGGAATAACTGCCGGCGCGCAGATTATCGCGTGTGCGCTCTGGAGCAATGTAATAGATCACTACGTTGCTGGCCGGTTTCAATGTTAGCGGTTTACCCTTTTGCCCAAGCACGACGTTTTGGCGAAACGCATCTTTCAAGCGCAATCCCATGCCGTCCACGCCCTGTGCTTTTATCAGTTGCGGGTTCGCATCATCTTCAATTCCGGTAAACGTAAAGGATGCTGCGGGCTGTGAGGCACTCCAGACTAAGTTTCCTCTCACATCACGGTTTGCCGATGACGTGCGCAGGCAGTCATGCAAATAGAGTGCAACGGGGACTAAGTTGCCATTATCACCCGGAAGCTTTAGCTTGCCCGTGGCAATATTACCTAAGTCAACAGACTGATCGGCTGAACGCATATCCAGCCGGCAGGCGCTTTCGGTTAAAGTGCCGTGAGCACGAATAACACCGTAGTTGCCATCCACCAGGCCATCATCGAAACCTGCCTGCGCCATTGAAGAAAATAGCAATGCGCAGGACAGCAATGCGGATCCCTGAATCTTTCTACATCCCGTTACTGAATGTGCAGCGATGATTATCTTTCGCATCTGATCACTTCCCTGATTATTTTGGCGTTGCGCGTTTGCTGGTATCAACAGTGCAAACATTACCGCTGCATTTAAAAGTCAATGCGGTTTGTCCGCCGTAATCATTGACGTAAACCAATACCGGCGTTGGGCCTAACGCTGCGGCGCTCCCGCCTAATTCCGCCTGACTCTTTGGTGAAACCATCAATGCATCAAATCCTTTAATAACATCGCCTTCCTTTTTCGCGCTGGCACCAATCAACGTGACGTAATAAGGCGTCGGATTGATAACGGTATATTTATCACCACTTTTACTTAGCGTGATTTTTTCCTGGAATGGCGACGCATGTTGTGCCGCCGCCGCTTCTGCTAATGCAGCAGGGCGATAAAACATTTTGATGCGTGTTTGCAGGGCGATTTGTAATACATTGGGCTTATCACTTTTTGGTGGTATCTCTCGCAGGTTGAAATAAAACAGTGATTCCCGATCTTGTGGCAGTTTTTTAAAGGCTTCAGAAGAGGAGAGAGCCTGAATTTTAACCTGGCTTTCTGCTTTAGGCTCGATGCGTTGTACTGGCGGAACCACTGTTAATGGGCTGCTGTTATCCAGTTTTTCACCTTGCTCATCCTCCAGCCAGCCCTGAGCGAGATAAGGTAATTCGGTGTTTTGGTTGCTGACGGTCAAACTCACCGATTTCTCTGAGCCGGGAAAAACAACGCGCGTTCTGTCCAATGAAATGGCAGCGGAAACCGAGTGAGCAATAAAGCTCAATGCTGTTGCAGTGAAGACGTTAAGTAATATTTTTCTTTTCATCATTGACCTACAGAATAAAATGACTGGTTTATGTTTATTTATAAGCTTGCGATTTCTTCGCAAGGGAGTAATAGATTGTTCATCATATTTTCAGGCAGATTCTTTGGCAGAGAAATTTTACATTGCTCTGCATTATTCCAACGCACCGTCATGCTATCGCCTGCATTGATTCCGCTCAGATACACACTGCCATCATCATTAACGATGCCCGTTTCCTGGTTTTTTATATTCAGCACGGTGGCCCCAAACGGCGGTGCACTGCCATCAGCCAGGCGTATCACCGCCATGGCTTTTTCACCGGAGATGACTTTGAATTTACGATAGCCAATCGCGCCTTCCGTCAACGTACCTTGCACCACGGATTGGCTGGCTTCGACGTTATCTGCCAACTTATCGAGGTTGATTCGCACGCTGTTGCGGTAGTAACTACTGACATC
Organism: Pantoea sp. C8B4; assembly: GCF_051336905.1. Lineage (NCBI taxonomy): Bacteria > Pseudomonadati > Pseudomonadota > Gammaproteobacteria > Enterobacterales > Erwiniaceae > Pantoea > Pantoea sp. C8B4. The sequence continues at coordinate 225,205 of NZ_JBGMNK010000002.1, read as the reverse complement.
GCTCACCACAGCGTTACCGTAACGGTTGGTGTAAACCGGATTGCCATAACCGCCGACAGGCACACCGGCAACGCCATCGGTGTCCACTAACATCCTTGTCCCGCCCATAATATTGCTGCGATGTAATGCACCGCCTTTAGGGGTAAGCGTTGCACCACCCTGCATGGAAACACCTAAGGCGCTGTATTGACCTTCGCGATAGCTGGCCGAGGTGTTTACCTGTGCCAGCGTGCCGTTATGGGTGTAATAGCCACTCAGATCCGCGCCCTGGCGAGCCACTCCGGCACTCACCTGATATGAGTCCGACTCGCCCACGCGGCTGTAGTAACTCGCACTTTGACGGTTATCCCCTTTGGCATAGGAGCCGTTGTAACTCACTGTTCCGGAGGCGCCCCAGGGCAATGACAGCGACATATACATGCCGTCATCATTGGTGTTATTGAATTTGTTGCGATAGGCCGTCAGCGAAAGACTCAGGTTTCTGAAGCGGCCAAGATCGAAATATCGAGAAAGTGATAAGTCATAGCGATCGTTAGCTGGCTGGTTCCAGTACGTCTGATGGTTGTAATTCAAATACGCGGTCAGATTCAGCGATTCAAATTGTTGATTCAGCGAGATGGTGTACATCTCTTTGCTGCGCCCAGCGGTGATATCGCCATCCAGTGAATCCAGGTATTCGGCCATGGAACGGAAGCCGCTATCAGAAAAGCGATAGCCAGCGAACGTCACCTGACTTCCGGTTTGATCAAAACGTTTGGCGTAACTCAGGCGATAAGACCCTCCGCGCTGCGTATCCTGAGCCGGTACCTTAGCTTGCGACATCGTGACGTCTGACGAAATAGCGCCAAATGCCAGCAGATCACGGCCTACACCAACGGAAAGGGCATTGTAATCTTCTCCGCCAATGCCGCCGCCATACAGTGACCAGCCATTACTCACTCCCCATGAAAGCTCACCGGTGGCAAACATCGGGCCATCGACACGGTGCTTCCAGTCCGATGGTTTACCCACGGCGGTTTTAAAACGCATTTGTCCTGGTCGGGTGAGATACGGAATGGTGGCAGTGCTCACCTGATATTGCTTTACGCTGCCATCCTGCTCTTCAACGCGCACATCGAGATTACCGGACACCGCACTATCAAGATCCTGAATACGGTACGGACCCGCAGCGACCTGAACCTCTTTGATAATGCGGCCTTGCTGGCTGATCGTAATCCTGGCATTACTGTTTGCGACACCGCTGACTTCAGGCGCATAGCCACGCAAGTTGGGAGGCAGCATGTTGTCATCGGATACCAGGCTGAATCCGGTAAAACGGAAGCTGTCAAAGATTGCCGAGCTTAGGTAATCCTCACCCATGATAAACCTGGCGCCGAGTTTGCTCAGGGCGCGATATGCGTAGAATCGGCTCCAGTCCCAGCTTCGCGTTCCCGATTCGTGATTATTGCCGCTGCGGCGATCGTAGCGGGCCTGCCAATCTGCGCGTACACGCCAGGCGTCAAAGTTGGCGCCCGTTGTGCCGTTACCCGATAAATTGGTGCCGCTTCCGCCTCCAGCCCCGTTTTGCTGCAAAGATTGCAGGCTGAGGTTGTAGTCAAATAACGCTCCGGTAATGCCTTCTTCCCAGCGAGCAGGCGGATCCCAATAGGGGCTGCTGTACTCTAAATAAGCTTGTGGAATACTGACGAACAGTGCTGACTTGCCTAAATCACCACGAGCTTCCATACCCTTTATGCTGTCCAGATTGAGACATTGCTTGTTATGCCACCACGTGAGGCCCGCCAATGCGGTCTCTTTCAGGCCAAACTGTTCCACCATCTCCGGTGAAATGCAGGCTACGGTCTCATTAACGTCATTCTCTGCGGGATAAAAGTGAATCTGACGCTCAGGCAATGTGTTCGCATTAAGATTAATCGCGAGGGTATAGGCTCCCGGTAAAATAAAGCCCTTACGCGAAAACTGGCTTAAATCGATATTGCTTCGATCTTTGAGATCAAGGACATCTGTATTGAACTGCACATCACTGGCAGCATTAGAGTTCGATAATTTCCCGATGAATAATGTTGTCCCAACTGCGGTGATGAAAAAAAGAGAAGCCGCATTGCGCGGAAAACGTAACAGCATGATGGCGTGCCCCGTTAGTTATAATCTATTCTGAAACGGATAGTTAATTGATGATCGCCAGCTTGTAATATTTCCTGGTTACCGACTAAGTTAAGCGTGTACTTAAGGTGCATATTCTCAGCGATTAGATCGCCATCAGGCAGATGTACACCTGGCGTTGCAATATTTCCATTAAGATCGCTTATTTTGACGGAAACCCCGCTAGCTGTTCCTGCTGTTTTGAAGTGGCCTTTGTCATTTTCACCATCAAACATGACTTTAAAGTTTTTCCAGTCTGGCTTACTTGGATCCAGGCGGGTCAGGACGCAACCAAATAAACGAATGGAGAATTCTTTTTTCGGCCCTTGCCCATCCCTGATAATTTTACTAATTGGATGGTTTCCCATATACAGGGTCTGATCGCGATCGCCAACTTCAATTGCACAAGGCGTTTCTACAATTGAACCTGACATATTTACACGACCAAAACCTTCGTTATTCGCGAAGGTGAGTTGGGGTGTGCCCAAAGTGCTGCACAATACCAGGAATGGGGCCGCATAACGTAATAATAAGGGCTTCCAATACATCAATATGCTCCAGAATACGGTACAGATTAAAAAACCTGCGACAGGCACGCCGCAGGTAAATAGATAATGCGTATTATTAGATGTAATTCAGTACAAAATTAGTTGGAACCTGGAAAGTGCCGGGTACGATTGTGGCAAGTGCACCACCGCCCTTGACACTGGCTGCAAAGGCCAGAGTGTTTTTACCATTAATGACTGTCTGGCCCGTAGTGGCGGTATTGAGTTTAACTTTGGAGCCATCACCGGCGGTAAGAACAATCGATGCGCCACTTGCATCGCCGCCCACTAAGGCCAGACTTTCTGCATCATGTGGGGAGGCCGTACCTGTAAAGGTCACGGAAACTTTGTCTTTAGTGCCTGGAGTAGTGATGACGCAATCTTCAAGTTCAATGTGGAAAGGCTTAGGGCTGGAAGAACCGGTATTGGCGTTGGCTGCCAGTGCCACATTTGAAATAGCACCAAGAGATACCGTTTGATCCAATGAACCCGGTGCAATAGAGCAAGGTGCATCAATAATCGAGCCGGTAAAGGTGACTTTACCTGTGCCTCCTGCAGCGTAGACAGACGAAGCGGTAAACAGGCTTAGCATAGATAAGGCAATAATACTCTTTTTCATTTAATGTCTTCCATTTGGTTTAGTACCCATATTTTTTATTATTGATAAATATGGTGTTCACTAATATTGCATCAGGCGCATGCGCGATGATTTACGCTTTTGATTTGATAAAATATTAGTATTTGCACACTGCTATCAGGTGCTCCTGGAACATGCAAATACAGATCTGCATGTTTCATTCTGCTCAGCCTTTTATTTATTTTTAGTGGCGTCGTTGGAGGGCATTATGGAGGGAGGGTTGCTTGATGAAAATAAGATTTGTTTTGTGTTGGTGTAGTGAGTTAATGGGCTATTTGTCAGGGATGTATTACATGTGAAGAAATAAGGGGGCTTTCTTAGGGTTTTGAATAAGAGTGAACGATGGAACCCATTGATAAAAACTATAACATTGCGAAATGAGTGTTACTGTGAGCAGTGTCGTAATTATTACGAGAGTAATTAATGATTATTGCTAATAATATAAAAATATCTTCACTTGCTGAATCTTAACAGGAATGCCCACACCCATACCCCCGTGTGGGCAGAGTGGCTGTTATCGGCTCAACACCTGCGCACCGGCGTTTTTCTCCAGCCGCCAGACATCGAACAGAGACATCAACACCAACAAAGCCACACCCGCGAAAGCGATACGAATATCGCTCTGTTGAATGTTGGCATGCTCCTGCCACAGCATCGAACCCCGCAAGAACAGAGCGGCTAATGCAATGCCGGCGCTCATGCTGAACTGGAAGAAGATGCTGAACACCACGGAGGCATCACTCATTTTGGCTTGAGGCACATCAGCAAAGCCTAAACTGTTATAGCAGCTGAACTGAAGCGAGCGCGATAACCCGCCAATAAAAAGAATCGCAGCAATCGCGAAATAGCCAAGGGAAGGACTGAGCAGCAAGCAGCCCAACATCGCTGCCAGACTGATGACGCCATTAACCATCAATACCTGGCGGAAACCAAAGCGTTTCATCAGCCAGGTGGTGGCCGGTTTCATTGCCAGATTCCCGGCAAACACCCACAGCACCATGGCACCCGCTTGTGCCGCGCTCCAGCCGAATCCCAATTGGAACAAAAGCGGCAGAAGAAAGGGCACAGCGTTGATTGATGCGCGGAAAAACGAACCACCCACCACCGCGTTGCGGAAGGTGTTAATGGTGAGGGCACTGAACGGCAGCAGCGGTTGCGGATGGCTGAAGCTATGACGATAGGCCAGAATGCTACTCAGTATCCCGACCAACAACAATGGGATACCGAGGCTGAGATGCATTTGACCGAGGGCTTCCAGCGCGATAATCAACGCGGTACAGGCGGTGGCCGTGAGGACGAAACCTCGAACATCAAAAGGGCGTAACTGCTCTGATTTGAACTGCGGCACCAGATAACCAGTGGCGATAATGGCGAGGATACCGAGAGGAATATTTAGCCAGAAGATCCACGGCCAATGCCCGTAAGTCACAATCAACCCACCCAGTGGCGGGCCGAGTACGGGGGCGATCAATCCTGGCCAGGTAATAAAGGCGATGGTTTTCACCATGTCTTTCTTTTCGGTGACGCGTAGCACTACCATGCGCCCCACTGGCACCATCATCGCGCCGCCGATGCCTTGCAAAATACGGCTCAGGGTGAACATCGGTAAGGTGTCGCTGAGGCCGCACAGCACCGAGGCGAGGGTAAAGATCAAAATGGCGCAAGCAAACACGGTACGTGCGCCGCAGCGCTCCGCCAACCAGCCACTCATGGGAATACCTACGGCGACAGCCAGTAAATAGGCACTGACTCCCACATTCAACGCCACCGGGCTGGACGTGAAATCCCGTGCCATTTGTGGGATCGCAGTGGTAATCACCGTGGCGTCGAGGTTTTCCATAAAGAAAGTCACTGCGACTAGCAGTGCCAGCAGCATGGTGTGATGCAGCTTAGTGCCAGGTTGTGTCATAACGTCCCTGAATATTCGATAAATTGCGCGAGTGAAGGTGTATTATTTTTGAGCACAACTGTGTCACTTGCAAGCAACATATTGTGAAAAACCCGGCGGTTGCCGGGTTGCGAGGGGGACTATAAAAATATGAATTATAAAGTGAAAATTGTTAGAGAAGATTTATCACAATCGTACCGCTGCCGCTCTTGTCGCCAGGCGTTGGATTGGTCGCTTTGAGCGTAGAGGCGATAGTATGGGCTGACGTACCGCTGGGTAAAGAGATCGTTCCAGAACTGCGGCCATCAAAGGTGAGGGTTGATGTCACCCCCCCCCCCCAAATTGATGGTGCCGCCCAGGCTTGCAATGGTGGCAGAGGTTGCCCGATTGCAAATCACATTGATTGAGACGCTATCCTGTTTGCCGTTAACCTGGCCCGCTTGCAGTGTGCCATGGTCGATATTTGCTGAACCTGAAAACGAACAACTGGTGGGTACGGGAGGAGCGGAGGCCGTCCGGCAAAAGGTACCGGGCTGATTTTGATAATCAGTGCCGCCGGGGAAGGATGCGCTGGGTGCACCAGCGCCGCCAACACAAACTTCATAGGGCGGCCCTCCATGAACATAATAATCAACCGTACCGCTGCCTGGATGCGCCCTTAAAAATGCGCTGTTGGCCTCCGCCCAGGTCGCCCTGGGGGATACGGAAACGTAGCGCACGGCTCTTACGGAGCGCGCTGAGCTGCCAGAATAATCAATGATCCAAATGCCAAACCAACACGCCGTCCCCCCCATTCGGCAAATGGGTCCAGTGGTGGGGTTTCCACCTGACGTGCTGCTATAGCCAAAGGTCACCGTAAAACTATTATTGTGCGAGGCACTGGTGATGGATATGACAGCATGAGCGCTGAATGAAGAGAGTAAGAAAATGAGGGAAAATAAAAAGGGTATTTTTTTCATTTTAATCCTAGTTAAAATTTAAATAAGTTATCAATATGTTGATATTTTTTTGATTTTTCGGGGGGGGTATTTAACTGATTTATTCTGGCGGATTTCTATTTATCAATCTGGCAGGTGGGGATCTTATTTGAGTACTACTATTCTGTTTCTGGTGTAATGCGTTCCCTACAATCGAGAGACGGTTTCATTTAACTGGAAAATTTAGCGTATGAATTTGTGAGGAATGGATGGTGTGATGCCATCATGTTTTTAAGAAGAGCAATGTTCAGAATATTTAAAAAGCGTTTACGCCGTTTCAGTAGCGTAAACGCATCATACCTTACTTCTTATCCGCAGACAGTGACTCGCGTACCTTCTTCACCTCTTTTGCCGAAACTGCCGGCGCATCATTGCTCCAGCCGCTGCGTACAAACGTAGCCAGTTGCGCGACTTGCTTATCACTCAGACGTTCTGAGAAGCCCGGCATCGCCATTACAGAAGGCGCTTTCGGCGTAGACGGGGTCTGCGCGCCCTGCAGGATAATGTTGATGAGTCCGGTAGGATTATCTGCTGTCACGATGTCGCCGCCGTTTAGGCGTGGGAAGATGCCTTTCGCCCCCTTGCCATCGGTCCAGTGACAGGCTTCGCAGTTGTTCATATACAACATCTGGCCCGCGTTCAGATTATGTCCCTGCGTCAGGAAGTCAGCGGTTTTCTGTGTTTCCTGATCGACAGCAGCACGACGGTTTTTCACCGGCACATCCGCAGGCAATGACTTAAGATAGCGGGCAATCGCCTGCAAATCCGCATCATTCATATGCTGCATGCTGTGTTCCACCACACCCGTCATCTCGCCGCCGACGGAGGCAAAGTTGTTGCGCCCGGTCGCCAGATAGTCGGTGATATCTTTCACGCTCCAGGTCGGCATGCCGCGCAGAGCAGGCACCGGCCAGCCGTTGAGTTCGCCACCTGCCAAATAATGCGGGTTGGATTCGTTGAGCGCTTTTTCCTGCATGCCGATACCGCGCGGCGTGTGGCAACTGCCGCAGTGACCCAGGGTCTCCACCAGATACTTACCACGATTCAGTTCTTCAGGTGCCGTTGGCAGGGGGGTAAAGGGCTTATCTTCGGTAAACGCTTTATTCCAGAACCACATACCCCAGCGCTGACTGAAAGGAAACATCAGCGAGGTTTCCGGCGCTTTTTCCGCTACCGGCTGGACGCCCTTCATAAAGTAGACATACAGCGCATGGATATCTGCATCGGTCACGCCGCGATAGTCGGGATAGGGCATGGCCGGATAGAGATTTTTACCATCGCGGCGCACGCCTTTGCGCACGGCATCGGCAAACTCCTGCTCGGTGTATTCACCAATACCCACTTTAGGGTCTGGGGAGATATTGGTGGAATAAATCACGCCCATTGGGCTGGCAATCGCCAAACCGCCGCCGAAGTCTTTCCCACCGGCCACGGTGTGACAGGCGGTACAATCACCGGCGCGCGCCAGATATTCACCCTGGGCAATGAGCGCCGCGTCGGATGAATCTGCCGCCTGCGCGGCGCTGCTCAACAACCCGGCAATCAGCAGATAACGCAGTTTTAGTTTCATGGTTATCTCCTTATGCCTGCACCAGCGGACCGGGGTTATTCAGATACTGTTCGCGAATCGCTTTCGCGGACCAGTAAGCCAGGCCTGCCACCATCGCAGAAGGGTTGGCGTAGAAGTTCTGCGGGAAAGCGTTGGCACCCATCACGAAAACGTTGTGCACATCCCAGCTTTGCAGATAGCGGTTGAGCGCCGAGGTGCGCGGGTTGTCACCCATGATGGCGCCACCCGCGTTGTGGGTGTTGACGTAGTTCGGTGAACTGGAGAAGTGGCTGTCCATTTTCAGGATGTTGTGCGAATACTCGCTCGGATTAAGATGCTTAGTGATCGCTTCCATCTTCTCTTTCATGAACTGCAGCATGCGCAGGTCGTTCTGCACGTAGTCGTAGGTCACGCGCAGCAGCGGCATGCCGAAACGGTCTTTATAAACCGGGTCGAGATCGAGATAGTTGCCACGCGTTGCCATATTGCTGCCTTCCAGCTTCACGCCCATTGAATGGCCGTAGCTGCGCTTCAGTCCTTTCTTCCAGCCACTGCCCCAGGCGGGTGCGTCTTTGCGCACCGGGGCGGCCATTGGCGTACCGGTGGGCTGCGAGCTGTAAATTTTGGCGCCGCCGATAAAGCCCAGCGCGGCGGTATCAATATTGCCGGTGCCAAAATCGCTGATCACCGTACCGGTCGGTCCGGCGGTGGCGAACGGGTTGAATTCGAGATCGTCAAAGAACAGCGTAAAGCCACCGCCGTACTGGTGGGTGTAGTTACGGCCAATCACGCCCTCCTCGGTAATCGGGTTGTAGGGCTTGCCAATTGAAGAGTTAAGCAGCAGGCGCACGTTATTCAGGCCGAAAGTCGAGAGGATCACGATACTGGCCGGCTGGAAAATCTCGTCGCCGTTTTCGTCGATATAGGTTACGCCCGTCGCGGTTTTACCATCGGCATGTTTCTCCACGCGAATCACGTTGGCACGGGTTTTATAATCGAAGTTTTTGAACTGCTTCAGGCGGTCAAGGATCGCCGTTTGCGGTGAGGCTTTGGAGTAGTTGAGGCACGAGTAAAACTGGCAGAAGCCGCAATAGTTGCAGGGCGCAATCTGCTGACCATAGGGGTTGGTATAGGGCACCGACACCGCCGCGGAAGGCATAGAGTAGGGGTGATAGCCCATCTCCTGTGTGGCCTTGCGGAACATCGTGGCGTTAAGACTGTCTTCCAGCGGTCGGTTAGGGAAGGCGCTGGAACGCGCGCCCTCAAAGGGATCGCCACCTTGCTGGATCTCACCACGCAGGTTGCCGGTTTCGCCAGAAGAGCCACAAACTTTATCGAAGAAATCCATATGCGGTTCAATCTCTTCCCAGCTCACCGGAAAATCTTCGATACGCAGTTCTTCATCCAGTTCGCCGCGTTTGAAATGGGCATCGGCGTAGGTTTTCATTTTCAAATCGATCGGCGTCGGTCGGGTAATCATCCCCGTCCAGTGCAGTCCGGCACCGCCCACGCCATCACCAAGACGGAAAGCACCCAGTTCGCGCATCGGCAGCGCGGTTTCCGCTGCGTTATGGCGGATGGTGAAAGCGGCATCATGCGGGCTCTGCATGATTTTATGGCGTTTGGTGAAGGCCAGTTCATCTGCGGGTTTTGGATAGGCATAGTCGCTGTTAAGACGATCTTCTCCACGCTCCAGCGCGCGCACTTTTAATCCGGCCTGCGCCAGCTCAATTCCCATAATTGAGCCCGCCCAGCCGAGGCCCACGATGATGACATCAACGTGGTCGTTGGTTTTTTTCATTTATTTTTCCAGCAAGAATCAGGCTTGTTCGCCGCTCAGTGACACCGGGCCAAGGGGATATTTAATATTGTGGATTTTGATCCACTGCGGATAACTGGCACGCGCACCGGGAAAATTAATCATTTTCCACGCCGCCATGTTTTTATTTCCGCCATATTGCGGATCGGCCAGATAGCCTTCTTTGGTATTTTCCAGCAGGCGGGTAAAGAAATAGCCAGCGTTAAGATCGGCTTCACCAAACTGTGAAAAATCCACCGTGTTTTTTTGCAGGTCGGTGAGCACGTTGTCTCTGACTTTTGCCGGTAAATCGCTGAAGTTTTGGTTGTACTTCATGCGGGTGTACTGGTTGGTCAGCGCGATGCCTTTGCGATACAGCACCTGTAACGGGAACGGCATCTGGTAGCCAAACAGCTTGCTGGCGTGGCTGTCAAACGGTCCGTCCATGTACCAGTCATCGCCTTTGCCGTAAGGCGTAAGCATCTGCTTATCAATAAAGACCGGCACGTGGGTGTCCAGTGCGCCAGGACCTTCGTGGTCTGAGGGGATCAGGCGATCGCAGGCGGCCATGATGAATTTCCACTCATCGGCAGAAAAGAATTCGGGCTGGTAGCGATCTAATTCATCTGCGGGGCTGGGCACGGCGGCAAATACCGAACTGACGCCGCCTTTCATGCCCAATGTGGCAATTCCAATTAACGAGCCTATGATAAAAGGCCGTCGTCCAATGCGACATGTTTCATCTGCCATGGATATGTGTTTCTCATTATGGTGTTAATAATGGTGAAGCAGCCTGGTGTGTTATTTCGGGTGAAATGAGTGCTGCATTTAACCTGGTGAATAATGTTATTGGCTTGTAACGGCGCATAGTATGCACTTCCCGTTACGCTTATCATTAGCGCTGGTTTATATAAACTATTTGAATAATCCAATTTAAATAAAGTCATTGCCATTCATGATGTTAAATCGATTATCAAATAATGCGGTTACAGATTGTTATGTTTTGAGATCTTTGAGACATATTTATGCTGAGTAAATGATCAATAAAATAGGCTAGGCGAATTAACAACGGGTTAATTAATGCATTATTTTGTGGCGGGCTGTCAGTGAGCCGCTGCGCATGAATGCGCACCTTATGAAAAGCGCGCACGTTCCTAGAAGGAGTGTCATTTATGGTGACCGGAAAGCGTGCACGTCATCGTAGGGTTGCCATTCATGGCGACCGGAAAGTATGCACGTCATCGCAGGGTTGCCATTTATGGCGACCGAAAAGTACTTAGGCGACTCGAATTATCTGGCTTGTTGCGCCGCCACCGCCTGTCTTTCCAGACGGTAGCGGCGATATCAGGCTATCAATATGGCGCGAATATCATTCACATTGGTGAGCGTCGGGCCAGTAATCACTAAATCCCCGGTGGAGTGAAAATAGCTGTAGCTGTCATGGGCTTCCAGGTAGGCCGAGGCGCTTAGGCCGTTGAGCTTGCCGCGCGCCAGCGTATCGGGATACACCAACGCACCCGCCGCATCTTCGGTGCCATCAATACCATCGGTATCACCCGCCACCGCCCAGATGCCACTTTCGCCCTTTAATGCGCAGGCCAGGCTGAGCAGAAACTCGGTATTGCGTCCGCCTTTGCCCGCCCGCCCGTTTGCCACAGTGACCGTGGTTTCGCCGCCGGAAAGCAGCACAGCGGGCCCGACAACGGGATGACCGTACTGCTTTACCGATCGGGCAATACCGGCCATCACCACCGCCACTTCACGGCTTTCCCCTTCGATGGCATCGCCGAGAATCAAGGGGGTCAGGCCATGCGCGCGGGCGGCCAACGCTGCTGCCTGCAACGCGAGTGCGGGCGCCGCGATCAGCCTGACTTCACTGTTCGCGGCATTTTCCACTGGGCGGGTCGGCTGGCTCAGTACCTTACGCACCGTTTCCGTTACCGCAATGCCATAGCGCTCCAACACCCTGAGCGCATCGCGCGGCGTACTCTGGTCGGCGACGGTAGGGCCAGAAGCCACATCCGTCGGGTTATCACCTGGCACATCGCTGATAATCAGTGACACGATGCGTGCGGGTTGGGCCAGCGCCGCCAGCTTGCCGCCTTTCACCGCCGAGAGATGACGACGAACCAGGTTCATCTCTTTGATGTTGGCGCCGCTGTGCAGCAGGGCGCGGGTAATCGTCTGCTTATCGGTCAGCGTTAATCCCGGTGCGGGCAGCGCCATCAGCGCCGACCCTCCACCGGAAATCAATGCCAGCACCAAATCATCCGGGGTTAACCCGCGCAGCGTCTCCACAATCAGCATCGCGGCAGTTTCGCTCATGGCATCAGACACCGGATGTGCTGCCTCAAGAATACGGATGCGTCCCGCGGGTACGGCATGGCCGTAACGCGTCACCACCACGCCCGAGACATCCACATCTGGCCAGGCCGCATCCACCGCTGCCGCCATCGCAGCGGAGGCTTTACCGGCACCGATCACCACGCAACGTCCGCGTGGCTTTTCCGGCAGGTTGGGGGGGATCACCGGTCCGGCGCGGGCGCTGTCGACAGCGTGCTGAAAGATATCGCGCAGGATTTCTGCGGCCTGTTCATTTCTCATGATTATGCGGTCTCGGCGACGTTGGCTTTGGCTTCGATGAACTGCACGACAGCACGCGTCACGTCAGCGGTATTGGCGGTGCCACCGACATCGGGCGTCAGAATGCCCTGTTCGCACACGTACTCAATGCCTTCCATGATCAGCGCAGCCGCATCGGGTTCGCCCAGGTGCTCCAGCATCTGCACCGCAGTCCAGAAGGTGGCAATCGGGTTAGCGATGCCTTTGCCGGTGATGTCAAAAGCCGAGCCATGAATCGGTTCAAACATGGAAGGGAAACGGCGTTGTGGATCGATATTGGCGGTCGGTGCCACGCCCAGACTGCCCGCCAACGCACCGGCCAGATCGGAGAGGATGTCGGCGTGCAGGTTAGTGGCGACAATGGTGTCCAGCGTCTGCGGATGCAGCGTCATGCGGTGCGTCATCGCATCGACCAGCATTTTGTCCCACTGCACATCCGGGAACTCCAGCGCCACTTCAGCGGCAATCTCATCCCACATCACCATGCCGTGACGCTGGGCGTTAGATTTGGTCACCACGGTCAGCAGTTTGCGTGGACGCGACTGCGCCAGTTTAAAGGCGTAACGCATGATGCGGGTGACACCAACGCGGGTGAAGATCGCCACTTCGGTGCCCACTTCTTCCGGCAAGCCACGGTGCGCACGACCGCCGTTACCGGAATATTCACCTTCTGAGTTCTCACGCACGATAACCCAATCCAGATCGCCTGGACCACGGTTGCGTAGCGGCGAGGTGACGCCCGGCAGAATTTTGGTTGGACGCACGTTGGCGTACTGGTCGAAGCCCTGGCAAATCGGCAGACGCAGGCCCCACAGCGTAATGTGGTCAGGCACATCCGGTGCACCTACCGCGCCGAAGTAAATCGCATCGAATTTTTTCAGCGTGTTCAGGCCATCTTCCGGCATCATCACACCATGCTTTTTGTAGTAGTCCGAGCCCCAGTCAAACTTTTGCACATCGAACTTCAACTGTGGATTTTGACGCGTCAGCGCCTGCAGCACTTCCACGCCCGCTGAAATCACTTCCGGGCCGATACCGTCGGCAGGAATCGCGGCAATTTTGTAGTTACGCATAGTTAATTCTCCAATCAATGAGTATGAGGATGTGGAATCTCTGCCGTTTGCGGTTTGTTAGCCTTGGCAGAAAGAATCAGAACGACGAGGGCAGAGAGCGCCAGCAGTCCGGCGACGAAATACAGGCCCCAGGTGTAGCTACCGGTTTGCTGGCGGATGACGCCAATCATCATCGGGCCGACAAAACCGCCGAGGTTGCCGATGGAGTTAATGGTGGCGATACCCGCTGCGGCGGCCGGGCCGCTGAGGAACAGGGTTGGCATGCTCCACAGTGGCGGTTTCGAGGCGCTGATCCCCACGGTGACCAGCGTCAGGGCGATAATCACGGCAAACAGCGTGCTGACGTTACCGGCGTAAATCAGCCCGACAGCGGCCAGTAAACAGGCACCAATCACGTGCCAGCTGCGCTCTTTGGTGCGATCGGAATGACGTGCCCACAGGATCATGGCGATGACGCCGATCACTGCCGGGAAGGCGTTAAGAAAACCAATCTCCAGCGAGGAAGCACCAAAGCTGCGGATAATTTGCGGTGACCAGATGCCGAGAGTGTACAAGCCTGCGGAGGTGCCGAAGTAGACCAGCGCTAATGCCAACACACGCTTATCCGCCAGCCCACGCCAGGCGCTGCTGTGGCTCTGTTTTGCCGCACGCGCCAGCTCCTCAGCCTGCATGGTGTTTTCCAGCCACGCCCGCTCTTCGTCCGTCAGCCATTTGGCTTTGGCCGGACGATCGGTAAGGAAGAACAGCACCACCACGCCGAGCGCCAATGCTGGAATGGCTTCTAGCACAAACATCCACTGCCAGCCTGCGTAGCCCAGGAAGCCATGCATCTCCAGTAAGGCAGCGGAGATAGGCGATCCCAGCGCGGTCGAGAGTGGCGCCGCAGCCATAAAAATGGCCGTGACCTGCGCCCGTTTAGCCGCCGGGAACCAGTAGCTGAGATAGAGGATGATGCCGGGGAAGAAGCCGGCCTCCGCCACACCGAGCAGGAAACGCAGGGTGTAGAAGCTGGTGGTGCCTTGCACAAAGGCCATGCAGCCGGAGACCAATCCCCAGGTGATCATCACGCGGGCAATCCAGATCCGCGCACCGACTTTATGCAGAATTAAATTCGACGGGACTTCGAACAGGAAATAACCGAGGAAAAAGATTCCCGCCCCCAAACCAAATACCGTGGGCGAGAAACCTAAATCCTGATTCATGGTTAACGCGGCAAAACCAATGTTGACGCGATCGAGAAAGGCGATGAAGTAGAGCAGCATGATGAAGGGCACAATGCGTAACGTCACTTTACGCATCACCCTTTTTTCGAGGTGAGAGTTCATATTAAAGTGCTCCAGATTGTGTAGGGTGGTGTTATTTTTTTGTAATCGAGTTCAGTATGCAGTTTTGACTTGGCGGATCATCAAGAGTGGATTATATAAAGTATTTGAATAATCGAATGGCGAGGGAAATGTGGATATAAATCAACTGCGTTGTTTTGTGGCAGTGGGTAAAGAACTCCATTTTGGTCGGGCAGCCCAAAGAATGGAAATGATGCCTGCGTCACTTTCTCGCTTCATTCGATTACTCGAAGAGGACCTCGGCGTACGTTTGTTGAACCGTTCAACACGCAACGTTTCTTTAACGGCAGAGGGCGCGATATTTTTTGACGAAGCCAGCAAATTGATCGATCAATTTGATGCGCTGGCCCTGCGTTTTAAAGTGGGATTAAAAGATGAGCGCCGAACATTACGTATTGGTGCGATAGACAGCGCGGCGCGAGGATTAGTGCCCGCCTTGTTAAACTTATTTATCCCACTGCATCCCACCAGCGATATTCATATTATCGAAGATAAAACCATCAATCTGATCCCGAAATTAAAATCCGGCTGGTTGGATATGATTATTATTCGTGCGCCGCAGGTGATTGATGCCTCACTGGCCATGCGCTTTATTACCCGCGAAAGCTGCGTGCTGGCGGTGCCACGCAATCATCCGCTGGCGGGGAGAACGCAAGTCGCCGTGGAAGATTTTCAGCATGAAGCGATGATTATCCCTGACCGCCGTACCCGACCACACAGTCACGATCTCACCATGAGTTTATTTAAACAGGCGGGATTAACGCCTCACATCGCGCAGTTCGCTGAAGAGAAACAGACCATTTTAAGTTTGGTTGGGGCGGGATTAGGGCTGGCAGTGGTGCCCGCATCCTATCGCACCATGAACAGCGAAAGCGTCAGCTATATTGCATTGGCCTTGCCAGAGCAAATAAAAGGTCTGCCGCTGAGTATTGCCTGGCAAAAAGGCAATGAAGATGATTATCTGCGTGAGATGCTGCGCCTGTTAAATGACAACAAGCGCGAGCTGACTGAAAAACTGTGATGAATGCTTAACTAAATTCCGATTCCGGCGGGCAGTTCTCGCGAATATATATATTAAACGGCGTATAGCTGCCCGGACTTTTATCACTTTCCACCCGATTGAAATGCACGGCAATAATTTCCAGCGCACGGCGTGCTTCTTCATGCGGATTCTGGTCGATAATCACATCGATGACCCCTTCACGCAGCATACGACGACGCTCGGTAGTCAGTTCATGGGTAATTAATACCATTTGCTGTTCCAGCCCAAGGGATTTAATCGCTTGAGTGATATTGGTATTACCTGCTGAAACATTATAAATGCCGCGAATATTCGGATTGTTTTGTAATGCTCTACGCACCACTTCACCGGCACGGGTTTGATCTTCACCACTCTCCAGTGTTTCGCTGATCGCAAATAACGGGAAGCGCTCACGCAGCACTGAGCGAAATCCCATCTCGCGCTCCTCGTGCCCAATCATGTGCTGCATCCCCAACACCACCAACACCTCTCCGCCCTGACTGCCGCAAAAGCGGCCCATGAGTTCCCCGGCGGCGCGGCCCATTTGACGGTTGTCCGGCCCCACATAAGCGATTCGCCCGCTGGTGGGAATGTCCGTCACCAGCGTCACCACCGGGGTTTTGGCGGATATCTGTCTTAGCGCCTCTGCAACGTCAGGATCGTTGGGACAGACCACAATCATCGCGTCATTCACTGAGGCAATCTGGTGAATCTGCTTGATGGTGCCCTGCGGTTTAGTCAGATCGAGATAGTGAATAAAACAGTTAAGACGCATTTCCGACAGCGTGGCGCCGATATCGGCGAAGGCATTACGCAGGCCGCGATAAAAGGGATTCTTCGGCGACTGCATCAGTACCGCCACGCGCAGCATCGGCAAATAACCGCGAAACAGCACGCGATCCACATTGAGCTTATTGGCCCACTCCAGCACTTTGGCTTCCCGCGCGGGTGAGACACCGCCACGTCGGTTCATCACCCGATCAACGGTACTTAAACTGACGCCTGCGGCGGCAGCTATCTGATCCAACGTGGTTTTTTTGATGTCGCTCACATTAATTATCCGTTTTGAAGGGAAACCATCATTGCGTGAATGTTTACCGCCAATTCAGCATTTGATCAACAGTTATGCATCAATTAATTTCAAAGGGTGATGTGCGTAGCGTTTATTTAACGATTCGATGAATTTCTCATGAAAATAATCAGCGCAGAAACCTGTCTTTATTTAAAAGGTAAAGATAAAAGTGCGTGAATTATTCAGCCAATGCCACTCTTTTTATTTCAGGAGTTAAACATGACGCAATTAACAGGTATTGCGCTGCTCGGTGCGGGCCGGATGGCGAAAGTACATGCGGCAGCGATTCGCCAGGCGGGTGGGCAGATTGTGGCGGTGTACGATCCGGTTAGCGCCGCAGCAGATGCGATGGCAGCAGAAACCGGGGCGGCAGTGGCATCAAGCGCGGCAGCGGCCATCAGTCACCCTCAGGTCAGCGCCGTGGTGATCGCCACCTCGTCAGATACCCATGTGGAACTGATCATTGCGGCCGTCAATGCCGGTAAACCGGTACTGTGTGAAAAGCCGATCGCCAGCAGCCTGGCGGATGCGCGGCATTGCATTGAGATCATCGGCAGCGAGGCCGCTCAGCGGGTGTTTCTCGGCTTCAATCGCCGCTTTGACCGTGGGCATGCCTCGGTGCGCCATGCGGTACAGGCCGGTGAGATTGGTCGTCTTGAGCAACTGACCATCACCAGTCGCGATCCCTTCCCGCCACCGCTGGAATACATTCCACGCTCCGGCGGCCTGTTCCGCGACATGATGATCCACGATTTCGATATGGCACGCGGCATTGTCGGCAAAGAGTTTGTCAGTATCACCGCGCACGGATCGTCGATTATCGATCCCGAAATCGGTCGCCTGGGGGATGTGGATACTGCCAGCGTGACGTTACTGGCGGAGGACGGCACACTCGTCACTATCCTCAACTCCCGCCGCTGCAGCTATGGCTTCGACCAACGCATTGAAGCCTTTGGTGCCAGCGGCATGGTGATGTCCGATAACCCGCGCCAGTCTGGCTTTACCCGCTATGCACCAGATGCGCCGGGCTGTGCCGCACCGATTCTTGAATTCTTTATGGAGCGCTACGGGCCAAGCTATGTGGAGGAGATGCGGCTGTTCCTGGAGTGTGCACAGAGCGGCAAACCGATGCCGGTCAATGCATTGGACGGACTGAAAGCCGCACTGCTCGCAGAAGCCGCCACCGAATCACTCAGACTTGGTAAAACCCTGCACCTCACTGGATTAGATCAGGAGTTCCATCATGCATAACACTGCTGGCCGACATACGAATACCATTGCCATCGTGACTGGTGGCGCACAGGGCGTGGGTTTTGCCATCGCACGTCAACTGGTACTGGAGGGGTGCACACGACTGATCCTTGCCGGGCGTGATGCAGAGAAGGGCGCGCGTGCCAGTGCCGAACTGGCTGAATTGGGCGCCACGGCGCAGTTCGTCGCGCTGGACTTGCAGGATGTGGATGCGTGCCTGGCATTAACCGAGCGGGCGGTCGCTGCCTTTGGCGACGTGAACGTGCTGGTAAATGCCGCCGCACTGGGCGCACGCGGCACGCTGGTGGATACCCCAGTGGCACTCTGGGATCAGATGTTCAATACCAACGCGCGCGCACCTTTCTTTCTGATGCAAGGCTTTGTGCGCCATCGGCTGGCTCAGGGCGGCAGTGGGGCGATCGTCAATATCCTGTCGCAGTGCGCGCACTGTGGGCAATCCTATCTGGCACCCTATTCCGCCTCCAAAGGCGCGCTCGCCACGCTGACTAAAAACGTAGCCAATGCCTATCGCGGCAACCGTATTCGCTGCAATGCCATTTTGCCCGGCTGGATGGACACGCCAGGCGAGGATCTCACCCAACGAAAATATCACGGCGCGACAGATGGCTGGCTGGAACGTGCCGAGGCCTCGCAGCCGATGGGACAGCTTTGTAAGCCGCAGCAGTTGGCAAGCCTCGCCAGCTATCTGCTCAGTCAGGAAGCCGGTGTGATGACCGGTGCATTAATCGATTACGACCAGAATGTTGCCGGTGCTTATCCCGAGTAAGGATGCACCGATTCTGCCCCCTACAAATCAATACAATAAGGTCAGATTATGCAATTAAAAAAACACCTTACCGCGCTGGCACTGCTGTGCGCGTTACCCGTGAGCGTGATGGCGAAAGATCTCAGCATTGGGGTCAGCATGGATCACTTCGACGATAACTTTCAGACCATCCTGCGCCAGGCGATGGCGAGCAAAATGAAACAGCTCGGTGATGTTCAGGGACAGTTTGAGGATGCGAAAGGGGATTCCGCACAGCAGTTGCAGCAGGTGGAATCCTTTATCGGTCAGGGCGTTGACGCCATCATCGTCACGCCTACCGATACCCAGGCAATGAAACCGATTATCGCACTGGCACAGCGATCTAACGTGCCGCTGGTATTTGTTAACCGTCGGCCAGAAACCCCGTTGAGTGATCGCATGGCCTATGTTGGATCGGATCCACGTCTGGCCGGAAAAATGCAGATGGAAGCACTGGCGAAGAAGATGGGGGATAAAGGCAACGTGATGATCCTGATGGGGAATCTGTCGGGCGAAGATACCCGCGAACGCACCAAAGGGGTAGAAGAGGTGATTGCGCAGCATCCGGGCATGAAGGTGCTGGATAAGCAATCCGCGCTGTTCTTCCGCAAAGAAGCCAATGATGTCACCACCAACTGGCTGCTTACCGGCCAGGATATCAACGCCATCGTCGCCAACAATGATGAGATGGCGATCGGTGCCATTCTGGCACTCAAGCAGGCGGGTGCGAAGAACGTGCAGGTAGCGGGCATTGACGGCACACCGGATGCGCTGCAGTTCATCAAGAGTGGTGAGATGAGCCTGACGGTGTTTCAGGATGCCAAAGGCCAGGGCGATGGTGCTGTGCAATCGGCGGTTGCGTTGGTGAAAGGCGAGAAGGTGGCGAAGGATACCTTTATTCCTTATCAACTGATTACCCGGGAAAATTACAGTGAGTTTGCGCAGAATAAGGTGCGCTAAATATTAAGGTGCTGTTTCCGGTGCGCAGTAATGCGCACCCTGTACGACACCAGACTGCGTTATCACCCGTCGCTTAACTGACGAGCATGACGACCACCACGCAGTTTTTCCCGCAGTGGCTAATTCACGTAACTCTCTCTATGATGGATTTTTTCCCGCGTGATTGTCGGGAACGATCAATGACTTAGGGAAGTAACCACGCGATGACTCTGTTAAACGACCTCGATCTGCGTCAGCTGGAAGCCTTCTCGGCGGTAATTTCAGCGGGCAGCGTGACGGCGGCCGCCAAAGCGCTCAATCGTTCGCAGCCCGCCGTCTCCCGCCTGATTCAGGAGCTGGAGCAGTCGCTGGGTTATCCGCTGTTTATCCGCAACGGCCCGCGTATTCACCCCTCCGAAGAAGCACTGCAACTGCATCAGTATGTGCAGAAAGCGCTGCTGTCATTGCAGCAGATCCGCTTGCGCGCGCAAGAGATCGCCCATCAGCAGCATCGTCCGCTCAGTATTGCCGCCACGCCGGCATTGGCCGCCGGGTTGCTGCCCCAGGCGCTGGCGGCATTGAACCTGCAAAACAAAGTGCAGATTATCAGTGAATCGGCGGAGCAGACCGCGCATGCGGTGATCACCGCTGAAGCCGATATTGGATTATGTAGCTTGCCGCTGGAGCATCATGCGGTGGAGTTGCACTGGATTGGGCAATCACAGTGCGTGATTGCGCTGCCGGAAGAGGATGAACTGGCGGCATACAGTACGCTCTCGCTGAGCCAGCTTGCTGGCCGCCGTTTGATTGCGCCATGGAGTCCGCAACGCCTGCGTGGCCGTTACGAAAAAGCGCTGAAGAAAGTCAAAGCCCCTCTGCTGGAAACCATCGAAACCAACTCCTCGGCGAATATTCTGGGCTGCGTGCGTGCCGGATTGGGCGTGGCGATCCTCGAACCGGTGACAGGCTGGGGCATGCCGCTGGCTGGGGTGGCAATCCGTCCGATTCAGGAAGACATCCCTTACTTCTTTGGCGTGATCACGCCGCAAGGTCGGCAGATTTCCAGCGCGGCCCAGGCGCTGGTGGAAGCGCTGGCAGACGTTGCGGCCGAGTTGCTGCCAGGATTTGAACGCCTGCCCGCCAGCGAACATCCGCGCATCATGCGAGTGATAAACCAGGAGTCATAGCGGGGCAATTGAATTCATCCAACAGCATTAGCGCTTCAACAAGAGATGAAGCGCCGCTACGCATCAGAACCGAATGCATCACGTCACGCAGTAGCCCAATTTCGCTACAGCGACAAGATATAACACAGCGTCTTCCTGACTCACCAGGCGTGATGAATCCCTTCATTTTCAACGCTTATAACTTTTTCGGCATAAGATATAAGAAATCCATTGGTCAAATCCTGAGCGAAAATCTTGACTCACATTTAGGGCAAGAGGATTATGCGAAAACTTAGCTCTTATTATGCGTATTGATGATTGTTAGCTACCTATTATGCGTTTTATAGATAATAAAAAAGGTAGGGTCATCGGCGTGTTTTCATCGTTTTCGCTCGCTCTCAACGCGATCGCTGACACCAGGGAAATCTCTCAATGACATATGCCGCCAACGGTCTTGCCGCATTAGAAGCTCAGCTTCAGCAGGATCTGGAATTTCTGGAACTGCCCGCCAAATCCTGGGTACCGGAACGCACCTTTCAGAGTGCGCCGGTCCGCGATGTGGTGGTGATTGGCGCAGGCATGTGCGGTCTGGCGGCACTCGCCAAATTGCAGTTCACCGGCATCAGCAATGTGGTGGCTTATGACGCCGCACCCGCTGGGCTGGAGGGGCCGTGGATCACTTTTGCGCGTATGGAAACCCTGCGCTCACCGAAAACGTTGCACGGCCCGGCACTCGGTCTCGCACAGCTGACCTTCCGCGCCTGGTTCACGGCGCAGTGGGGCAAAGAGGCATGGCAGGAGCTGGACAAGATCCCTAAAGCGCAGTGGATGGATTACCTGATTTGGTATCGCAAGGTATTGAATCTGCCGGTACAGAACAATGTGCGCGTCACCCATATCCAGCAGGCCGGGGATTTGATTGCGCTGGATCTGGACGGTGCCGAAACCGATCGGGTTTACACGCGTCGCCTGGTGCTCGCCACTGGACGTTCTGGTCTCGGTGGTTTCGCTGTCCCGGATTTCCTGCAGGGCATTGATCGTCAGTTCTGGGCACACTCCGCTGATGACATCGATTTCACGGCCTTAAAAGGCAAGCGCATTGCCGTGATTGGCGCAGGCGCATCGTCGATGGACAACGCGGCTACCGCGCTGGAGCAGGGCGCGGGCGCAGTGGATCTGCTGATTCGCCGCAAAGAAATGCCACGCATCAATAAAATGACCGGCATTGGTAGCCAGGGCGTGGTGCACGGCATGCATCAGTTGCCAGACGCGTGGAAATGGAAATTCGTCGATTACACCGCCGCCACCCAAACGCCACCGCCGCGTTCTTCAACCCTGCGGGTATCACGCCATGAAAATGCGCGCTTCTTCCTCGACTGCGGGATTAACGCCGTCAAACAGGAAGAAAACGGACTGGTGATTGAAACCACCCAGGGTGCACTGCACTACGATTTTTTGATCGCCGCGACGGGCTTCACCAACGATTTCCACGGCCGCCCGGAGTTTGCCGCTATCGCGCCGCATATTCGCAGCTGGTCTGACGGTCGCTATCAACCTGAGATGGGCAATCCGCGCCACAGCCTGCTGGAAGCGCCGGATCTCGGCCCTTCGTTCGAGTTCCGCGAATTGACGCCTGATGGCTGCCCGATGCTGGCACACATTCACTGCTTCAACGATGCCGCGATGCTGACGCACGGCAAAGTTTCCGGCGATATTCCTGCGGTGAGCGCCGGGGCCGATCGCCTGGTGCGCGGTATCACTGCCTCACTGTTTGCCGAGGACGTCGAGCAGCACTACGCCAACTTACAAGCTTTTGACACCCCTGAACTACAGGGCGATGAATGGGTGGATTCAACCCCGTTACTAAAACAGGAGAACGCGTTGTGAGCGACGCTATTGATCAAGCAGCTGGATTAACACCAGAAGAGGCGTTGTATCAGACGCGCCGCCTGCGTCCCGAATTTGTTGAGGGTGCGGAAGCGTGCCGTGTGTCTGTACTTACGCCGGAAGACGATCAGGGTTTACCTGCGGATCTGCGTCTGGCACTGGCGCAGCGTATGGCGGTGTTGAACTACGATGCGCCACTGCAACGTGATTACCAGGCGCAGCTGGCGGCGTTAAATCCGTCTGAAGTCCTGCTGGCGCTGGCTTCGGGTTGCGCCGTAGCGGAAGAGCCGCTGGCCACGATTGCGCGCCATGCTGACATGGTCACGCAACAGCCCATTCAGGCTACCGAACAGCATATTCGCTTGCTGGAGCAGGCCGGTTTGAGCAACCCGCAAATTGTTGCGCTCTCTGAGCTGATCGCCTTTGTTAACTTCCAGACGCGCGTGGCGGCTGGCTTACGTTTGATGAGGTCCGCATGATTCCGTCGGTAAATCTCAAGCCGCTGCACTGGCATCCGTACATCACGCCAGTCGATGTAGAACAGGCGACACCGGCGCAGCTCGATGCGATGAAAGTCACGCCGTCCAACAAGAAGATCTCCGAGTACGTGCGCACGCTGGTGCACGATCCCGAGAGTTACACCGCACGTACCGGGCTGTTCAACGCCATTATGTATGTCGAAGGTGGCCTCGATCGCGCCGATCGTGAGCTGGGCGCGCTGGGAGCTTCGATCGTCAACGGCTGCCGTTATTGCGCGGTGGTGCATGCGCGCCGTCATGCACAGTTAGCTGACAGTGACGCCGTGGTCAGTGCCATCTATTTTGATAGAGCGGATGTATTAGGTGAACGCGATGCGGCGATCTATCGCTTTGCTCGCCGTTTATCGGTTACGCCTTCTGAGGCCACACCGGAAGATGTGGCGGCACTGCGTGCCGTCGGCATGAACGATCAGGAGATTATCGATCTGATCCACGCCATCGCCATTTTCGGCTGGGCCAACCGTCTGATGCATGTGCTCGGCCATGCTGACCTGAACAAATAAGGGCTGCACCGGATGTTAGAACTCAACAATATTACGCTCTCTTACGGCAGCAATCCGATCCTGAAAGGGGTTGATCTGTCGGTAAAACGCGGCGATGTGGTATCGATCATCGGGCCAAGCGGCACCGGTAAAACCACGCTGCTGCGCTGCATCAACTATCTGGCGAAGCCATCAGCCGGGACGATTCAGCTGGATCAGATCCACATGGATTATCAGTCACCGGATAAAGCGGCGATCCAGGCGATCCGCTTGCGCACCGCCATGGTGTTCCAGCAGTTCAACGTATTCAAAAACATGACGGTGCTGGAAAACGTGATGGATCCGCTGATCGTCATCCAGCGTAAAACCAAACAGCAAGCGCGCGACATCGCCGTGCAGGAGCTGGAGCGCGTGGGTCTGGGTGCCAAGCTCGATCACTATCCGTCTCAACTCTCTGGCGGCCAGTTACAGCGTACCGGTATCGCCCGTGCTTTGGCGGTGCGTCCGGATGTGATGCTGTTTGATGAACCGACCTCATCGCTCGATCCTGAGCTGGTGGGTGAAGTGCTGAAAGTGATTAAAGATGTGGCGTCATCCGGCATTACCTCGCTGCTGGTGACGCATGAGATGCAGTTCGCGAAAAGCATTTCGAATCGCATCGTGTTTATGGATCAGGGCGTCGTGGCCGCGCAGGGCAGTCCGGCAGAGATGTTTGATAACCCAACCCTGCCGCGCCTTGCACAGTTCCTCAGTTCAGAACGAGCATTCTAATAATTAAAGGAATCAAAGACATGCCTGCAATCAAAACCACATTACGTCGCCTGGCCGCGCCTGGCATCATCGCCCTGGCACTGATCAGCGGTAACAGCTTTGCTGACGCCGTTCGCACCATCAAAATCGCCACCGCTGCGGAATCCAAACCGCTGTCATGGGGCGCGATCGGTCACGAACCTGAGGGTTACGAGCCGGACGTGCTCAAAGCCATCAACGCTAAATTGCCACAATACAAATTTGTGATGGAAGGCGCGGCAGATATCGCGCAGGAAACGGGCCTGGTGACCGGCAAGTACGACATGGCGACTGGCGGTTACTACAAAGCGCCAGCGCGCAGCAAACAGTTCCTGATCCCGGATGCACCGATCGGTGCCAGCCTGATGAAGATCTACAGCCGCAGCGACAGCAATATCAACGGCATGAAGGATCTGGTCGGTAAGAATATCGTGCCGGTGACCGCAGGCGGCGGCGTGTATAAATTCGTCACTCAGTGGCAGCAGGATAACCCGAACGACAAAATCACCATCAAAGCGTCCAGCGCGGGCGTGCCTTATCCGGATCGCCTGAAAGAAGTGCAGAACGGGAAGTACGATGCGCTGATCCTGCCTTCAAACCTCGGTGAGCAGACGGTGATCGACAACCAGAAACTGGCGATCAAAGCCAGTGAGCCAGTGGTGATTAACAACACCTATGTACTGATCCACCGTTCTGCTGAAAACCAGGCTCTGAACGATGACGTGAACA
Source organism: Pantoea sp. C8B4 (assembly GCF_051336905.1). Lineage (NCBI taxonomy): Bacteria > Pseudomonadati > Pseudomonadota > Gammaproteobacteria > Enterobacterales > Erwiniaceae > Pantoea > Pantoea sp. C8B4. Next base: position 199,951 of record NZ_JBGMNK010000002.1, on the reverse strand, counting down.
AAGCGCTGAAAGAACTGAAAGATGACGGCACGCTGGATAAGCTGGCGCAGAAGTGGTTCGGCGAAGAAGTCACTAAGTACATGAAGTAATAGATTCACTGCGCCCGGTGTTGAGCCGGGCGCATGCTGTCCTTTTTAGCAGGAGTGTTTCACCGTGAATCTATCCTCCATGATTCCAGAACTGCTGTCGGCGCTGCCACTGACGCTCGGCATCATGTTTGTCGCGATGATTGCCGGGTTCTTTCTGGCGCTGATCGCCACCGTTTTTCGCGTGCGCCGTATTCCCGTGATCAGCCAGCTGGCCGATCTCTATGTTTCCTACGCGCGCAGCGTGCCGGTGGTTTTACAGCTGTTTGTCGCTTTTTACGGCATGCCGCTGATTACCGATAATTTTGGTTTTAGCGATTTCTTCACGGCCAACGTGGCGGCGATGATTGGCTTGAGCCTTTACCACGGCGGCTATCTCTCTGAAGTGATGCGCCCGGCGTATCTGGCGGTGGAGCGCGGTCAGCACGATGCCACTGACAGCCTCGGCTACAGCTTCCGCCAGAAAATGCTGCGCGTGATTGGGCCGCAGGCGGTGCATTTTGCGCTGCCAGGCTACGGCAATGCGATTATCTATCTGATTCATAACGTGGCACTGGTGATGTACATCGGGGCGGCGGATGTGATGGCAACCGCGCACCTGATCATGGAACGCGATTACAACCAGTATCAGTTCGGCACCTATCTGGTGCTGGCCGTGCTCTATTCACTGCTGTGCGGTGTGGCGTGGCTGGTTATCCGCTTCTTTGAACAACGCCATGCGAAGTACAGCTCGAAGTCTGCGCCGCGCGTGAAGTTCACTGCCAGCGTCTGAGAAGGGGAGACAAACCATGTTTGATGCTGAGGTTTTGCTGCCGGACTTCTGGAGCATTCTCGATGCGGTACCGGTGACGCTGTTGATGGCGGTCACGGTCTTTATCTGTTCGACGCTGTTGGGTGGGCTGTTTGCCTTTATTGAGCATCGCCGCATTCCGCTGCTGCGCCAGTTGGTGATCACCTACAAAATCGCTTTCAAAGGCGTGCCAATGGTGGTGGTGATTTTCCTCGCCTATTACGGCTTGCCACCGGCGCTGCACTTTGTTGCCACGCTGTTTGGCGTCGAGGTGAATGCCCACTCACTGCCGAACTGGGTGATCATCATTGTGGCGCTGAGTGCCTGTGTTGCGGCATTCCAGGCCGAAGTGTGGAAAGGTGCACTGAACTCGTTCGACAGCGGACAATCCGATGCGGCTTTATCGCTGGGCTACAGCGGCGGACAGCTGTTCCGTCGGGTGATGTTCCCACAGATTATTGTGGCGGCGATCCCCGATCTGGCGAATGCCTTTATGGTGATCATGAAAGCCCTGTCGCTGGCGTTTGCCATCGAAGTGGTGGATATCTTTGCCCAGGCGCAGCTGACGGCGGCACTGAACTTCTATTACCTCGAGGCCTTCCTGATTGCAGTGGTGTTCTATATGGTGATTGCCTATGTGGTCACTAAGATCGCCGACAAGATCGAGGCGGCGCTGCGCGTGCGCACCTAGAGATTGCTCAGTTGTGATGAAACGGCAGCCTAGTGTGGCTGTCGTTTTTTTTGGCAAATTTGCGCGCTACCGGGCTTGTTGCTCTCTGATAGCGGCGCAATGTTTTGCGTTTCACAATGAACACTCCTTGCTTTCATTTTGCAAGTTACTTGCAAAATGAAAGTCACTCTGCAACAGTATTCCGCATCAGACCTTTGCGGAATACTTCCCATGAAAAACGAACCGCTTTACCACATGCCTTGTCCTATCGCCCGCAGCCTGGGCCGCGTCGGCGATGGCTGGAGCATGCTAATCATGCGCGATGCACTGGCTGGCTTCACCCGCTTTGATGAGTTCCAAAAAAGCAGCGGCGTGGCACCTAACATTCTGTCACGTCGCCTGAAAGAGCTGGTGGAAGACGGTTTGCTGGAAAAGGTGTGCTACAGCACTACGCCCGCTCGTTACGAATACCATCTCACTCCGGCCGGACGTGATTTTCGCGGTGTGATTCTGGCGCTGGCCGAGTGGGGCAGCAATCACTTCTCGCCGGAAGGACGTCAGATGCAGTTGGTGGAAACCGCCACGCAACGCCCGGTGAAGCTGCAACTGGTCGACAGTGAAAACGGCCAGCCGTTGACGCTCGACAAATACCAAATGGTGCCGGGTCCAGCGGCGGTACCAATGATGCACTATCGCCATGATTACCTGCAGAAAAAACGTGCCGGCGATACCACACAGAAATTCGCGCCGCCCGCGCTGTCAGAGAAACAATCATGACGCTCACCCGCAAAAAATCGGCGCTGTTGCTGGCACTGACGATCGGCGGTTTAGCGGCGGCAGGTTATGGTTATTACTGGTGGCACACCGCGCGCTTTATGCCTTCCACCGATGATGCCTATGTCGGTGCCGATATCAGTGCCATCTCGGCGAAAGTCTCCGGCTATATCCACACGCTGGCGGTGCAGGATAACGCATGGGTGAAAAAGGGTGATCTGCTGGTACAACTGGATAACCGGGATTATCTGGCCGCGGTGGATCAGGCCGCAGGGGAAGTGGCGGCACAGCAAGCCGCGTTAAGCGACATTGCTGCCACGCGCCAGCTACAGCTCGCGACCATCGCCGGCACGCACGCTTCTCTGCTGGCGGCGCAGGCAGTGACGCTGAAAACCACCTCAGATCAGCGCCGCTACAGTGCGCTGGCCAGCAGTTCAGCGGTCTCACAGCAAATCCGCGATCATGCGCAAGCGGACTACCATCAGGCGATGGCGGAAGAGAGCAAAACCCGTGCGGATAAAACCGTCGCCGAGCGTCAGTTGCAGGTGCTGGATGCGCGTGAGCAGCAGGCCAAAGCAGCGTTGACCCAGGCACAAGCGGGATTGGCGATGGCGAAGCTCAATCTCGAATACACCGAGATCCGCGCCCCTTTTGATGGCGTAGTCGGCAATCGTCGTGCGTGGTCAGGTTCCTTTGTCAGCAGCGGTACACAATTGCTGTCGCTGGTGCCAGCGCAGGGGCTGTGGATCGATGCCAACTTCAAAGAGAGCCAGCTGGCCAATATGCGGCCCGGACAAACGGCGCATATCGTGGCGGACGTTTTACCCGGCCGTACCTTCGACGGCCATGTTGGCAGCTTATCACCGGCCACCGGCTCGCGTTTTAGCATTCTCCCGGCGGAAAATGCCACCGGCAACTTCACCAAAATCGTCCAACGTGTGCCGGTGCGCATTGTGCTGGACGGTGATGCGGCAGTGCTCGGCCTGTTACGGCCGGGTCTTTCCGTCACGGTGACGGTGGATGAGAGAAGCGCGCGATGAGCAGCGTCGCCGCGCTGCTGGCACCGGCGGAGATGCCGATCAGCAAAAAGGTCTTTGCTTTCGCCACGATGTGCATCGGCATGTTTATTGCCTTACTGGATATCCAGATTGTCTCCGCCTCGTTACGGGATATCGGCGGGGGGTTGTCGGCGGGCGATGATGAAACCGTGTGGGTGCAAACCAGCTATTTGATTGCGGAAATCATCATTATTCCGCTTTCCGGCTGGCTGGCGAGCGTGATGTCTACACGCTGGCTGTTTGCCGTCTCCGCCTGCGGATTTACGGTCATGAGTTTACTTTGTGCCTGGGCGTGGAACATCCAGAGCATGATCGCCTTTCGCGCCCTGCAGGGACTGGCGGGCGGCTCGATGATCCCATTGGTGTTCACCACGGCTTTTGCCTTTTTTCAGGGCAAGCAGCGGGTGATTGCGGCCGCCACCGTGGGGGCGTTGGCCTCATTAGCACCGACGCTGGGGCCGACGGTCGGCGGTTGGATCACCGATAACTTCAGCTGGCACTGGCTGTTTTATATCAACATCATCCCCGGCATTTATATTGCCATTGCAGTGCCGATCCTGGTGAAGATCGACAGCCCCAACCCTGACCTGCTACGTGGAGCGGATTACTTCAGCATTCTGTTACTGGCGCTGTCGCTGGGCTGTCTGGAGTACACGCTGGAAGAGGGGCCGCGCTGGGGCTGGTTTGACGATAGCACCATCAGCACCACGGGCTGGATCGCCTTGGTGTGTGGCGTGCTGTTCGTGATCCGTACCCTGAATCACGCGAAGCCGATCATGGATCTACGCGCACTGAAAGATCCGGGCTTTACCCTCGGCTGTTATTTCTCATTTATGGCTGGCGTGGGGATCTTCGCCACCATCTATCTCACGCCGCTGTTTCTCAGCCAGGTGCGCGGCTTTAGTGCGCTGGAGATCGGTTTAGCGATCTTCTCTACCGGCATCTTTCAGATCCTGTCGATCCCGTTTTATGCCTGGCTGGCGAATCGCGTCGATCTACGCATTTTGCTGGCGTTTGGCCTGATAAGTTTTGGCGTATCGATGTTTTTCTTTGTGCCGATCACCCATGACTGGGGGGCGAAAGAGCTGCTGTTCCCGCAGGCGTTTCGCGGCATGGCACAGCAGTTTGCCGTCGCGCCTACGGTGACGTTGACGCTCGGCAGCTTACCGCCCGCACGACTAAAATTAGCCTCAGGACTGTTTAATCTGATGCGTAATCTCGGTGGCGCTATCGGCATTGCGCTGTGCGGCACCGTGCTGAATAACCGCACCAATCTGCACTTCAGCCGCCTGGCCGATCATCTCAACAGCGCCAGTTTGTCTTTGGGCGACTATATGCAATCGCGTACCGCAGCCCTGATTTTCAACGGACTCAGCCCGGATGCGGCGCACACGGCGGCGCTGCAATCGCTGGCTTCACTCACGCTGCGTGAGGCGCGCACCCAGGCCTTTTCGGACGCATTCTGGCTGATTATGGTCGGATTTTGTATCGCTGCGCTGCTGGTTCCTTTTATGAGAAAGCCCGCAGCTTAAGGAGTTATCAATGAAACGTATTGTGATTACAGGTATGGGCATGGTGTCTCCGCTTGGCTGCGGCACAGAAGCCGTGTGGCAGTCACTGCTGGCAGGAAAATCGGGCATCAGTGCCTTGCCGGATGAGATGGTGCAAGACATCAGCTGCAAAGTCGCAGGACAGGTGCCCACGCTGGAGCAAGATCCTCAGTATGGCTTCGATCCCGAACGCGTGATCGCACCGAAAGATCGCAAGAAAATGGATCGCTTTATTGAGTTCGCGCTGGTGGCGGCGCACGAAGCCCTGACGCAAGCCAACTGGTTCCCGCAGGATGAGACGCTGCGCCAGCGGACCGCCACGGTGATCGCCACTGGAATCGGCGGCTTCAACGAAATTGCCAATGCGGTGGAAACCACCGCCAATCGCGGGCCGCGCCGCTTATCGCCGTTTACCATACCTTCCTTCCTCGCCAATCTGGCGGCGGGGCATGTATCGATTGCCCACGGCTTTCGTGGCCCGATTGGCGCACCCGTCACAGCCTGTGCGGCAGGCGCGCAGGCGATTGGCGATGCGGCACGGCTGATTCGCAGCGGCGAAGCGGATATCGCGCTGTGCGGCGGTACAGAAGCGGCGATCCATCGCGTGAGTCTGGCGGGCTTTGCCGCTGCGAAAGCGATGTCGGGTGGTTTTAACGATCATCCCGAACAGGCATCTCGTCCGTTTGATCGCGATCGTGATGGCTTTGTCATGGGAGAAGGCGCTGGCCTGCTGGTGATTGAATCACTGGAGCATGCGCTGGCACGCGGTGCGACACCGCTGGCTGAGTTAGTCGGCTATGGCACCAGCGCTGATGCTTATCATCTCACCGCCGGACCGGAAACCGGTGAAGGCGCTCGTCGTGCAATGGAGACTGCACTGGCGCAGGCGGGCATCACCCCAGCAGAGGTGCAGCATATCAACGCGCATGCCACCTCCACGCCGGTGGGTGACAAGGGCGAGCTGGCGGCCATTCGTACGCTGTTTGCGGACAGCAATGTGGCGATCACCTCGACGAAATCTGCCACCGGGCATTTGCTGGGGGCAGCGGGCGGCGTGGAGGCGATCTTCTCAATCCTTGCGCTGCGCGATCAAATCGCCCCGCCGACGCTCAATTTGCTGCACCCCGATGAAGCCGCCGCCGGACTGAACCTGGTGGCGCTGCAACCACAGCCGATGGCGATGCAGTATGTGCTGTCAAACGGCTTCGGTTTTGGTGGCGTGAATGCCAGCCTGCTGTTTAAGGGTTGGGATGAGGTTTCCCGTTAACGTGCTGGGAAGACTGACGGCAATAAAATAGGCCGCTGTTAACAGCGGCCTGGAGAGCGGGGGGAATTAGCGCTTATCCAGCGCTTCCCACAGACCCATCAGGTAAGTGGTGCCGAGTGCACGGTCATACAGACCGTAGCCCGGACGTCCGGTTTCGCCCCAGATAAAGCGGCCATGATCGGAACGGATGTAGCCATCGAAGCCGTTGTCGTGCATCGATTGCAGCACTTTGTACATATCCAGCGAGCCGTATTCGGTCGGGTGTGCACACTCGTAGAAATCTTTGTCCTGAATAATCTTGATGTTACGCACGTGTGCAAACGGAATGCGTTTGCGGCGCGAGAACTCGGCCAGAATACCGTACACATCATTCTGCGGATCTTCCGCAATCGATCCGGTACACAGCGTGATGCCGTTAGCCTCCGAATCCACAACGTTACAGATCCAGTCGAGGTCTTCGCGATTCTTCACAATGCGTGGCAGACCGAAGATCGAGTACGGTGGATCGTCAGGATGGATCGCCATCTTCACGCCCACTTCTTCACACACCGGGATCACCGCTTTCAGGAAGTATGCGAGGTTTTCACGCAGCTTGTTGTCATCAACGTCTTTGTATTGCGCAAACAAATCCTGCACCTTCGCCAGACGCTCTGGCTCCCAACCCGGCAGGGCGAAACCGTTTGAGTTGCCCAACACCTCCTGCACCACTTCGTCGAGGCTCTTATCAATGCCTTTCTTCTCGAACGCCATGGTGAGTGAGCCGTCTGGCAGCACGTAGTTCATGTCGGTCTTCATCCAGTCAAATACCGGCATGAAGTTGTAGCAGATCACTTTCACGCCCACTTCGGCGAGGTTGCGGATGCTCTGCTTGTAGTTCTCGATATATTGATCGCGGCTAGGCAGGCCGATTTTGATGTCGTCGTGAATGTTGACGCTCTCGATCACTTCCACCGTCAGACCGGCGGCATGCACCTGATCAACCAGCGCTTGAATCTTATCTTTCGGCCAGGTTTCCCCGACCGGCACGTCATACAACGCGCCCACCACGCCACGGACACCCGGCACCTGGCGAATATATTCCAGCGAAACTTTATCTTCTTTGGGACCAAACCAACGCATTGTCAGTTGCATAATCTCATCCACCGTCATCGTGTTGCTGCGATAACTGTTAAACTACCATTCTAGTAAACATGATCCCAGCATCGACTCGTGAATATCTGTTGATCCGCGTCACAGAACACAATTTCTCCGGCGAAAGCGCATAGCACGGTTTTCTTGTGAGAGGCCGATCACACTTTATTGTCACAGATCCGGTACGCGAAAACGTGACTGCCCTCGATCCCTCGCCAGACGCAATTCCCTACTATAAGCCTCGAAGTTGTACATGATTGTCCATAGACAACTCTGAATGTTCAGGTGCGCGCCATGAAAACATTGAGTAAGAGTTCGCAGGTTCCGCTCTATCAGCAGGTAGTGGAGTGGATTCGCGAGAGTATCTATACCGGCGATCTGGTGGAGGATGACCGCATTCCTTCGGAGTTCCAGATCATGGATATGCTTGACGTCAGTCGCGGTACGGTGAAAAAAGCCGTGGCGCAGTTAGTCAAAGAAGGTGTGCTGGTACAAGTGCAGGGCAAAGGCACCTTCGTTAAGAAAGAAAACATTCGCTATCCATTGGGCGAAGGGTTGCTCTCTTTCGCCGAGTCACTGGAAAGCCAGCAAATTAATTTCAGCACGCAGGTGATCGCCACGCGGGTTGAACCGGCCAACCGTTATATTGCCGAAAAATTACGCATTAAACCGGGGCAGGAAATTCTTTATCTGGAGCGGTTACGTTATATCGATGATGAAAGAGTGATGCTGATTGAGAATCGCATCAATATGGAACTGGTGCCCGGCATTGCCGAGGTGGACTTTAATCACAATAACCTGTTTCCCACCATCGAACGATTATCGCAACAGAAAATACGTTATTCCGAAAGTCGCTATGCAGCGCGCTTAATCGGTAATGAACGCGGACATTTTTTGGATATCAGTGAGGATGCGCCGGTACTGCATTTAGAACAGTTGGTGTTTTTCTCACGTGAATTGCCGGTGGAATTCGGCAATGTCTGGTTAAAAGGGAATAAATATTATTTGGGCACCGTTCTGCAACGAAGAGAGGTAAGCTGACATGCCATTAGTCAACGGTCATCAATTTATTCGTCAACTGGAAAATAAGCGCGTGCTGGCCGGCGCCTTTAATACCACTAATCTGGAAACCACGCTCGGCATATTAAATGCGATTGAACGCAGCAAAGTGCCGAATTTTATTCAAATCGCACCCACCAATGCGCGTCTGTCCGGCTATGACTACATCTATGAAATGGTGCAGCGCCGTGCCGCACAGATGGATGTGGCGATCAGCCTGCATCTGGATCACGGCCGCAATATGGATGATATCCGTCAGGCGGTGCGTGCAGGATTCACCTCGGTGATGATCGATGGTGCGGCGCTGCCGTTTGAAGAGAACATCAAGCTGACGCGTCAGGCCGTGGAGTTCTGCCAGAACTACAACGTGCCGGTGGAAGCGGAGCTGGGCGCGATTTTGGGTAAAGAAGACGACCACGTCAGCGAAGCGGATTGCAAAACTGACCCGCAGCAGGTGGTGGAGTTCGTGCGTGAAACCGGCTGTGACTTGCTGGCGATTTCGGTCGGTAATGTGCACGGACTGGATGACATTCCCCGCATCGATCTGCCGTTGCTGGCGGAAATTGCTCAGATCACGCCCATTCCGCTGGTGATCCACGGCGGTTCCGGTATCGCGGACAGCATTTTGCAGCAGTTTGTTAATCATCGCGTAGTGAAAGTGAACATCGCCAGCGATCTGCGCCGTTCCTTTATCACCAGCGTCGGTCATGCATGGCAGAAGAATCACAACGAAGCCAATCTGGCGGCGGTCATGTCCGATGCGCGTCAGGCGGTGGAACATGAGGTCTACCACAAGATTCTGCGTTTAAATGATATTAGCGAGGCCGCCTATGCAGGGGATCCAGTTTAAGCCGCACTATGTGCAGCACCTCACGGAGGGGCTGAGTGTCGAGCAGGTCATTCGCCAACTGGCACAGCCGCTGGTGGATGAAGCGTTGGTGGTCGCGGATTTTGCCGAGCATGTGCTGGCGCGTGAGCAGGATTTCCCCACCGGCTTACCGACGGAACCGGTCGGCGTAGCGATTCCGCATACCGACCATCGCCACGTGCGCCACAACGCCATCAGTATCGGCATTCTGCCGCAGCCGGTGACCTTTGCCGATATGGGCGGCGAGCCAGAACCGGTGCCGGTACGCGTGGTGTTTCTGCTGGCGCTGAGTGAAAGTAACAAGCAATTAAATGTGTTGGGCTGGATTATGGAACTGATTCAGGATAGCGATTTTATGCAGCAATTATTGCAGCTAAACGATCAGCAAATTTATCAACGCATCACAGAAACCATGACCGAACGAGGTGAAGTATGAGCCAGACGATATTATTTGTATGCGCTACCGGCATTGCCACATCCACAGCCGTGACAGAGAAAGTTATGGAATATTGCCAGGAGCACGGTCTTAATGTGAATTACTCACAAACCAATGTGGCTTCATTGCCGAATAACACTGACGGCGTAGCACTGGTGGTATCCACCACTAAAGTCCCTTATGAATTAGATATTACGGTGGTGAATGGCTTGCCGATTATTACCGGGATAGGTGAAGAGAAAGTGCTGGAAAAGATTGTCGAAATTTTGAAAAACCAATAATTAATTTTTTATTTAATCCGATTGCCATAATGGGGCGCTAACGCCAGGTACGTTTACGCCCGTCATAAGGGGTCTGCCATGAATGAAATCGCTCATAGCCTCTACACCGTGGTGCAATATATATTGGGTTTTGGCCCAACCGTATTATTGCCGCTGGTGCTGTTTATCCTTGCGCTGTGCTTTAAGGTCAAACCGGCCAAAGCCTTGCGCTCATCGTTAACTGTAGGCATCGGCTTTGTCGGGATCTACGCCATCTTTGATATTCTCACCAGCAATGTTGGGCCGGCGGCGCAGGCGATGGTGGAGCGCACCAGTATTAACCTGCCGGTGGTGGATCTCGGTTGGCCGCCGCTTTCTGCTATTACCTGGGGATCGCCCATTGCGCCCTTTGTCATCCCGCTGACGATTCTGATCAACGTCGCGATGCTGGCTATGAACCGCACCCGCACCGTCGATGTAGACATGTGGAACTACTGGCACTTCGCGCTGGCCGGTACGCTGGTTTACTACAGCACAGGCAGTTTCTTCTTTGGATTGCTGGCCGCCGCCATTGCCGCCATTGTGGTGCTGAAACTGGCTGACTGGTCCGCGCCGATGGTGCAGAAGTATTTCGGCCTGGAAGGGATTTCACTGCCGACGCTTTCCGCCGTGGTGTTCTTCCCGGTGGGCTTGCTGGTGGACAAAATCATCGACAAGATTCCGGGTCTCAATCGTATCCACATCGATCCACAAACGGTGCAGAAGAAGCTGGGCATCTTTGGTGAGCCGATGATGGTCGGCACCATTCTGGGCTTGTTGCTGGGGATTATTGCCGGATATGACTTCAAGCATATCCTGCTGCTCGGTATCAGCATCGGCGGCGTGATGTTTATTCTGCCGCGCATGGTGCGCATTCTGATGGAAGGCCTGTTGCCGCTGTCGGAAGCGATCAAGAAGTACCTCAACACCAAATACCCAGGCCGTGACGATCTCTACATCGGGCTGGATATCGCGGTGGCGGTGGGCAACCCGGCGATCATCTCTTCCGCGCTGCTGCTGACGCCGATTTCTGTGTTTATCGCCTTTATTCTGCCGGGCAACCAGGTGCTGCCGCTGGGCGATCTGGCTAACCTCGCAGTAATGGCGTCGATGATTGCGCTGGCCAGTCGTGGCAACATCTTCCGCACCGTGCTGGCGGCGATTCCGGTGATCGTGGCCGACCTGTGGATTGCCACCAAAATCGCACCCTTTATTACCGGCATGGCGAAAGACGTGAACTTCAAGTTTGCCGAAGGCTCTAGCGGCCAGGTCTCCAGCTTCCTCGACGGCGGTAACCCGTTCCGCTTCTGGCTGCTGGAAATCTTCAACGGCAACGTGATAGCGATTGGCCTGGTGCCAGTGGTGGGTCTGGTGCTGTGGGGCATCTTCCGCCTGACACGAGGTGCCGTGTATGCCTGAGAACGCTGCGGCCATCGTCATTGATATCGGTACGACTAACTGTAAAGTCGCCTGTTTTTCTCGTCGGGATGCGTCCCGACTGGATGAGCGTAAGTTCGTCACACCCAAAATCACTTCGCCCACGGGTAACGTCGATTTCGATATCGATGCGCTGTGGCAGCAGGTGGTGGCGACGATGCGCAGCCTGATCGCGGCAACGGATTGCTCGGTGACGCATATCAGTATTGCCAGCTTTGGAGAGTCCGGCGTGTTTCTCGATGAGGCTGGCAATATCCTGACGCCGATGCTGGCCTGGTATGATCGTCGGGGCGAAGAGTATCTCGCCACCTTAACCGAAGCGGACAGCCAGCGGTTGTATCACATCACCGGTTTGCCGCTGCACAGTAATTATTCGGCCTTCAAGATGCGCTGGCTACTGGATAACTATGCACTGCGCGGGCGTCACGATTTGCGCTGGCTGCATGCGCCGGAGGTGCTGCTGTGGCGCTTAACCGGCGCACAACGAACCGACACCACGCTCGCCAGCCGCACGCTGTGTCTCGATCTCCAGCAGGGAAGCTGGTCGGCGCAGGCCGCCGATATTTTGCAACTGCCGCTCGATGCTTTTGCCCCTCTGTTGGCGCCGGGTGAAGTGGCGGGATGGGTGACACCCGCGTGCCGTGAGGCACTGGGTTTAACCCAGCCGGTGTGCGTCACGCTGGCAGGACACGATCATATGGTGGGCGCGCGGGCATTACAGCTGCAAACGGGCGAGGTGCTGAACTCTACCGGCACCACCGAAGGCATTTTGCTGCTGCAACCTCAGCCGTTGCTCAATGAGCAAGCCCGTCGTGACAAACTCGCCAACGGGCGCTATTCGCTGGACAACCATTTCACGTTGTTCGCGTCACTGCCGGTGGGCGGCTTTGCGCTGGAGTGGGTGAGCAGCACTTTTCGGCTATCACGCGAGGAGATCGATGCCGCACTGGTACAAGCCACGCAGCGTTATCTGGCTGATGAGTGGCAGCCGGAAGGATTACCGCTGTTTATCCCGCATTTGCGTGGATCCGGCTCGCCTTACAAAAACCGCCATACGCGCGGGTTGATGTACGGTCTGAGCGATACATTGCCGCACGATGAACTGCTATTAACGGTGTTGCTTGGGCTGACCATGGAGTTTGCCAACTGCTTTACCTGTTTTGCGGTGCCTGCTGGCCCCACACTGAAAGTGATTGGTCCGGCCACACGCAATCCGCTGTGGCTTCAGCTTAAGGCTGACAGCCTGGCGCGAACGGTAGAAGCGATTGCCTTTGATGAAGCGGTATCCGTAGGCGCACTGCTGATCGCCTGCGCGGATGTGCCTCCACCGGAGGTGCGCGTGGCGCAGTGCTATCAACCCGACCCAGAGCGCAGCCGCGCGTTGCAGCGTTATCAGCAGCGCTGGCAGGCGTTCTATCAATTTAAATTGCAGCAGGAAGGCGTTATTTCCCCCACTAACCAGGAGAACCGTCATGTTGAGTCAAACCGTTACCGTGAAAAATAGCACTGGCATCCACGCACGCCCGGCGGCACAACTGGCCAAGGCGTTAAAAGGCCATGACTGCCGCGTCACGCTGCGCTACGAAGGCAAAGACGTCAATGCCAGCAGTATGATGAACATCATGCGCGCGGGTATCAAAGCGGGTGGCAGCGTGGAAGTGGTATGTGAAGGAGGCGATGAGGCGGGTGTGCTGCATCAGGTTGTCACAATGTTTGATCAGCGCTTTGGCGAATCGGAGTAGACCTACAGGGCGCTGGCCCCAGGCGGCTGGCGCGTTTTTCACTGCTTTGCAGGAATAAAGAAAGTTTTGTTAGCTGAAATAACCTCAATGCTTCGCCGTTCCCTCTGAGCTTGATGCAATTTTCCGCTACTGATCGGCTTTTCATTTGTTTTATTTATCAGAAACTTCCTGGCAGGCAGAATAACCCTTATTTCCTCTCCGTCAGCCATCATGTCCGAAGAAGCGCTGCGTCAGCAGATTCAGAACCTGAAAAAGCATAATGCGCGCTTAAAGCGCATAGCGCATGACGCGCGAAACAAGCTGAGTGCGGCGCTGGACGGAACCGGTTTATGTTTATGGCAGCTGGATATTCCCAGCGGCAAGCTGGTGATTTTCAATCGACGCTGGGGTTCGATGCTGGGTTTTCAGCCGAAAGAGACCAAAGCGCAGTTTGAAGTCTGGCGCGAACGCCTGCACCCCGAGGACGCCGATGAAGTGCTCAGGGCGTTTTACGATCACATCGAAGGGCGTGCGCCTTACTATGAAGCGCTGCATCGCATGCTGGGTAAGAACGACAAAATTACCTGGGTGTTGGATCGCGGGCGCGTGACCGAGTGGGATGAAGAGGGGAATCCGCTCAAAGTTACCGGCACGCATATCGATATGACCAAAGAGAAGCAGTATGAAGCGCAGCTCTCTTCATTGGCTCATCACGATCCGCTTACCGGTCTGACCAACCGCCATGCGCTGCAAACGCATTTCAGCAAAATGAAAACGCAGGGGCCGCTGTGCGTGGCATTTATCGATCTCGATAATTTTAAGCATGTTAACGATACGCTGGGCCATCGCAGTGGCGATGAGGTGCTGATTCAGCTCAGCCAGCGCATTCTTGACCAGGTGCCGCCAAACGTGGTGGTGGGTCGCCTGGGCGGGGATGAGTTTGTGCTGCTGATGCCGTTCCTGATCGATTTCCCCAAAGTGCGCATCATGATGCAGGCGGTGCTGGATGCCGCGCTGACGCCGTTCGATGTCGATAACGGCCATGCGCAGATTGGTGCTTCCATTGGCGTGGCGACGGTGCAGCCGCACTTTAGTTTTGATGAGGCGCTGATGCGTGCCGATGAAGCGATGTACCAGATTAAGAAGAACGGCAAGCAAGGGTTTGGCCTGGCGGGGTAATCTTTTGCGGTTGGGGAAACAGACCCGCGCCAGCGCCAAAGTCGGTGTCCCAATTTGCAGCAAAGCCCTCTCACCAGGAGAGGGCCCTAAACCGCCTTTAACTCAAAACGCGAAGCACGAACAGCCCAGCGCACCCCAGAAGGCATGGTTATCCGACACCGGCACCGAAGACTGGCGTGCCACATCGTGCGAGTGGCTGTGTACACCACAAGGGCCGCTGCACTGGTGCACTTTCGGCATCATCGCCGCACGACCACTGGCTTGCGGTGGCGCGCTACGGTAGTGGCCCGGCACGGTGACCACCGGAGACCACTCTGGCAACACTGGCACCGGTGGCGGCGACAGCGGCGTGAAGCCGCCTACGGCATACACCACTTCGCCATCGACCAGCGTCAACACCGATTCAATCCCTTTAATCTCCTCTTCCGGCACGCTGAAGAAATCTTTCGACAGCAGCACCAGATCCGCTAACTGACCCACTTTGATTTCACCTTTGGCGTTTTGCTCGCTGGAGAACCAGGCGCTGCCTTTGGTCCACAGCATCAGCGCGGTTTCACGGTCAATACGCGCATTGTCATCGTACAACTGCATGCCGCCGACGGTGCGGCCAGAAACCAGCCAGTAGAGCGCGGTCCACGGATTGTAGCTGGCGACACGGGTGGCATCAGTGCCCAAACCGACGGGCACTTCCGCATCCAGCATGCGCGCCACTGGCGGCGTCTGTTTGGCGGCTTCTTTGCCGTAGCGATCGACAAAGTATTCACCCTGGAACGCCATACGATGCTGCACGGCCAGCCCGCCACCCAGCGCTTTGACGCGCTCAATATTGGCTTCGGTGATGGTCTCGGCGTGGTCAAAGAACCAGTGCAGGCCGTTAAACGGAATATCGCGGTTTACTTTTTCGAACACGTCCAGCATGCGGCTGATCGATTCGTTGTAGGTGGCATGCAGACGGAACGGCCAGCGATGCTCAACCAGATGGCGCACCACGCGCTCCAGTTCATCTTCCATGCCGGGGGCCAGATCGGGGCGCGGTTCGAGGAAGTCTTCGAAATCTGCCGCCGAGAACACCAGCATCTCGCCCGCACCGTTGTGACGCAGGAAATTGGTGCCCTGGCCCGGCTTCAGCATGTCGGTCCACTTCTCGAAATCTTCCAGCTCATGGCCGGGACGCTGGGTAAACAGGTTGTAGGCAATGCGCACCGTCAGCTGCTTTTTGGCGTGCAGTTCCGAAATCACATCGTAATCATCGGGATAGTTCTGGAAGCCGCCGCCCGCATCAATCGCGCTGGTCAGGCCGAGGCGGTTCAGCTCACGCATAAACTGACGTGTGGAGTTAACCTGCTGCTCCAGCGGCAGCTTCGGTCCTTTCGCCAGCGTGGCGTACAGCAGCATGGCATTCGGACGCGCAATCAGCATACCGGTGGGATTACCATTGCTGTCGCGCTGGATTTCACCGCCCGGCGGGTTCGGCGTGTCTTTGGTGTAACCCACCACCCGCAGTGCGGCGCGGTTCAGCAGGGCGCGGTCATACAGGTGCAGAATAAACACCGGAGTATCGGGCGCGGCGGCGTTGATCTCATCCAGCGTTGGCATGCGGCGTTCAGCAAACTGGAATTCGCTCCAGCCGCCGACGACACGGACCCACTGCGGTGAAGGGGTGCGCAGGGCCTGCTCACGCAGCATGCGTAGTGCATCGGCCAGCGACGGCACGCCCTCCCAGCGCAGCTCAAGATTGTAGTTGAGGCCGCCACGAATCAGGTGCAGGTGCGAGTCGTTGAGGCCGGGAATACCGGTGTGACCCTTGGCATCAATAATTTGCGTATCGCTGCCGGCAAAGCGCATCACTTCCGCTTCGCTGCCCACCGCGAGAAACTTGCCGTCTTTGATCGCCACAGCGGTGGCTAAAGGGTTGGCGCGATCCACGGTGTGGAATTTGCCGTTGGTAAAAATCAGTGAGGCCGTTGTCATTATCTCTTCTCCAGTTAGATTACGCGTTGCGGCCAATAAGCCACTGTTTTAAAACACGAGTTACCATCGGCATCCACAAGAACACCACCAGTGCCACCACGCTGGCATCATTCAATAAGTGGCCCCACAGCGTGCCGTGCGCGGCGGGCAACACCTGATTCCATAACCACGGCACCAGGTTGGTAGAAGGAAAAATGACTCCCAGTGTCAGTAAGTATTGTTTCCATTTCGCCGGTTTGACCTGGCCTTTTTGCGTGGGGGTGAACCAGAACGCGGCGCCAGGACGCACTTCAATATGTTCCGGCTGTGCCAGCATCGTCGGCAGGTCTTGGATTAACGCGTTGCGTTGGTCCGATTTCAGCCAGGCGTACAGCTCATCCAGCCCGGTAAAGCGAATCAGCACGGTGTAAGCGTTGTCGCCGTGCACCGGGCGCAGCACGTTGACGCCGAGATGGCCGGGAAAGCTCGCGGCCTGCGGCATAATGGTGTCGAGCCACAGCTCATAACGGGCCTGCTGTTCTGGCAGGATGCTGTGGGTAATCACCAGCGTCACATGGTTGGCTTGCTGTGAGTAATTCATCGTAAGTTCCTGAGTTTCCGCTGGTGAAAGTGCTTGCGTCGTTGAGTAAAAAAATACGAAATGAGAGCGTTTATTGATAACGGATAGATTTTGGGTTGTTGTTCAACAATTTTTGGGGAGGCATGGGGAATGCGTTTAAACCTTGAGGCGCTGCTGATTTTGGATGCGTTGGATCGCCACGGCACCTTTGCCGCTGCGGCTGCGCGACTGTTTAAAACCGCATCGGCGTTGAGCTATACCGTGCAGAAGATGGAGAGCGATCTCAAGATCACACTGCTCGATCGTTCCGGCCATCGCGCCGCTTTCACCCCAACCGGGCGTTTGATGCTGGAAAAAGGCCGCACTCTGCTTCGCGCGGTCAACGAGTTAGAACAACAGGCGCGCTATGTTGAGAGTGGCTGGGAAAGCCAGCTGGTGATCAGCGTGGATGCTTCACTGCCGTTTCGTATTCTCACGCCGCTGATTGATCGGTTTTATCAGGAGCATCCGCATACTCAGCTGCAATTCCGTCAGGACGTGCTGGCTGGCTGCTGGGAAGCGCTCAACTATGGCGAAGCGGACATTGTCTTTGGCGCGGTGCAGGAACCCGCCATGCGCAAAGAGATTGTCTGCCAACCGCTCGGCTGGCTGGATTATGTGTTTGCTGTCGCGCCGGATCATCCCCTCGCTTCAGCACCGGAACCGCTGCTGCGTGAGCAGATCCGCCAGTACCGCGCGGTGACGGTTCACGACTCGTCTCGTCATGGCGCAGGCATCGATTTACGCGTGCTGGATGAGCAGAAAACCCTGAGCGTGCATGACTTCCCGGCGAAACTGCAGGCGCAGCTGGATGGTTTAGGCTGTGGCTATCTGCCGCTGTACCTGGCGAGACCGCACCTGGAGAGCGGCGCGCTGGTGGCACGCCAGCTGGATAGCGAATGCCGTCGCGATATGGCGTATCTGGCGTGGAATGAGAGTGCTACCGGCAATGCTGCCACCTGGTGGCGTGAGCACCTGCTCACGCTGCCGGGTTTACAGGAGATTTATTCTCCCGCGTAAAGCGTCGTTATATCGCAATGTGATGACTGACCTGCGGGGCTTCCTCGCCTTGATGATATTGCAAAACCGCTTGCTGCAACTCAGCATCGGCGTGCGACACACGCTGGTGCTGACGCATATGCTCCTGCCAGGACTCCACCATAAACCACTCGAGCAATGCGGTCGGATCGTCGGTTTGTTCCATCAGGCCCCATGAATAGGCGCCATCACGACGGCGTGACTGTGCCAGTTTGTGAATCGCTTTTTTGAACGCGGCGCGATCTTCCTGTGGTATGCGGTAGCGAATCTGAATCAACACCGGCCCATGACGCACATCGACATCGTTGTGCACCACCGGTGCGGCCCAATGTTCAGCGGGTTGCAAATCCGCTTCGCCTGCAGGCAGCGCCAGACGTTTCAGTAGTACGCCAGTGATCACCAGACCGGCCCCGGCAATCATCAGCGTGGTGGCCAGACCGAGCTGCTGTGCGATCAAACCCCAGGCCAGACTGCCACCGGCCAATGTGCCGTTAAACACCATCAGATACACCGCCAGACCACGACCGCGCACCCAATCCGGCAATACCGCCTGCGCTACGCCGTTCAGTGTGGTCAGCGCAATAATCCAGCCGACGCCCAGCACCAGCATCAACAGCAGCGCCAGCCACTGCGGCGGGCTCATCGCTAATGCCAGCATGACCAGCGCGCTCAGCACCGCAGAGAGCAGCAGCAAACCATCGTTGCTCAGTTTGCTGCGCAGACGCGGCAGCAGCAGCGCACCGGCAATCGCACCAGCGCCCACCGCACCCAACAGCAAGCCGTAAAAGCCTGCGGTACCGTGCAGCATGGTGCGTGCCACCAATGGCAACAGCGCCCAGATGGCACTGGCAAAGGCGAAATACATTGCTGCACGCAACAGCACACGGTGCAGCTCGCGGCTGGCTTTGACATAGCGCAGGCCAGCACGGAAGGCGCCAAAGAAGTGCTCATTCAGCTCGGTCTTGGCTTTCGCCGGGCGTTTCCAGTACAGCAGGGCAGCAATAACGAAAAAATAACTCGCCACATCGGCACCGTATGCCGCCATGGCGCCTAAACTTGCCAGCAGCAAACCGCCGGTGGCAGGACCGATGGCGCGGGCAATATTGATGCCTAGCGAGTTAAGCGCTACCGCGTTTTTCAGCTCATGACGCGGCACCAGTTCCGGCACAATCGCCTGCCATGCTGGGCCGAATAGCGCTGCGCCGATACCGCCGACGAAGGTCAGGCCGATCAGCCACTCTACGGTAAGCCAGTGATTATGCGACAGCACCAGCAGAGTGCCGCTGACGCTGGCCATCAGGATTTGCACCACGATGAGTAATCGGCGGCGATCGACAATATCAGAGAGCACACCCGCTGGCAGTGCCAGTAAAAACACCGGCAGGGTGGCCGCCGTTTGCATTAACGCCACGGCGGTCGGGTTATCGGATAATCCGGTCACCAGCCAGGCGCTGGCAACGTCGCGGATAAAGCTGCCGGTATTGCCGAGTACTGAGGCCGTCCAGATTAAGGCGAACAGCCCGTAGGCGAAGGGAGAAAAAGCGCCGCCGCGTGGCGTCGTAGGGTTTTGCTGGCTCATCATCGTGTTCCTGTAAATGTGCGATGTATGCACCTTACGAAGCCCGTGAGACGCTTGATAGCGGAAAAAATCGGCCAACTTGTTCAGGCTTTTTTGACAGCCTCGCAGGGCAAAAATCTTTGAACAAGTTGTCAAAATCTCTGCTTTAGGTTTTTCAGTTAGCCCGATGTAGTTTGATTGGCAGACACAACATCACTCACTAACGGAGTTAAAAACATGAGCACATTCAAAGCGAAAGACGGCGTTAACCTCTACTACAAAGATTGGGGCAAAGGTCAGCCAGTCCTGTTCAGCCACGGCTGGCCGCTGGACGCAGATATGTGGGAGAGCCAGCTCAATTTTCTCGCTGAACGTGGCTATCGTGCCATTGCGTTTGACCGTCGCGGCTTTGGTCGCTCTGAGCAGCCGTGGGAAGGCTACGATTACGATACCTTCGCCGATGATATCCATGCGCTGATTGAGCATCTGCAACTGGATGACATCACGCTGGTGGGCTTCTCAATGGGCGGCGGTGACGTTTCACGTTATATCGGTCGTTACGGCACGGCGAAGGTGAAAGGGCTGGTGCTATTGGGTGCGGTGACGCCAATCTTCGGCAAAACCGATGATCATCCGGAAGGCGTTGAAAAAGCGGTATTTGATGGCATCAAAGCGGGCCTGCGTAAAGACCGGGCGCAGTTTATTAAAGACTTCGCCACACCGTTTTATGGCGCCAATGCCGGACAGACCATTTCTGAGGGCGTGATGACACAGACGCTGAATATCGCGCTGCTGGCCTCACTGAAAGGCACGATCGATTGTGTCACGGCCTTTGCGGAAACCGATTTCCGCGCTGATATTGCCAAAGTGGATGTGCCAACGCTGGTGATCCACGGCAGCAATGACCAGATCGTGCCGTTTGAAGCCACCGGTAAGCTGGTACACGAGATGATCGAAGGATCAGAGCTGAAAGTGTACGAGAACGGCCCGCACGGTTTTGCGGTGACGCATCAGGACCAACTGAACGACGACTTGCTGGCGTTCCTGCAGGGAAATAAATAATCGCAGGTTTCGATGCGCCGCGATTGATTGCGCTAACTGGCAGCGGTGTTGCTGCTATCAAATGCGCCATACATTGCGCGGCGGGTAATAAAAAAGGGCGCTGAGGCGCCCTTTGTGTTTTTTTAATCCGCCAGCAGATGCCCGTACATGGTCATCAACCGACGCGTCACGCCGTTGGTCCAGCCGAAGCCATCCTGCAACGGATACTCACCACCGCCACCCGGACGGGCACGATCGCCGCTGATGTCATACTTCTCCACCAGCTTGTGATGCAGTGAATAGAAGTTCTTCACCGTGGTCAGCCAGTTAACGGCAATCTCTGTCGCCAGCGTCTCTTCACCGTAATGATTCAGGCCCACCACCGCCATCCATTGTAATGGCGCCCAGCCGTTGGGTTTATCCCACTGTTCACCGCTCTCAACCATCGATGTCACCAGACCGCCCTGAGTCAGCAGCAGCTGACGCAGCGCCACCGCCTGCAGATGCGCTTGCTCCGGCGAGGCCAGGCCAAGGAACAGCGGTACCACAGCCGCTGCCGTGAAGGCACCAAAGCGTTCGTCACGCCAGTTGTAATCACGGTACACGCCTGCGGTGTCATCCCACAGGTAACGATGAATCGCCTGCTTACGCGTATCGGCTTTTTTCTGCCACGCCAGCGCCGTTAGCTCTTCACCTTTGGCGTGAGACAGCGTAGAGATCATCAGCTCCAGCTTGTAGAGAAACGCATTCAAATCCACCGGAATAAACTGGGTAGTGCGAATGCTGGCCAGACGCTGTGGATCGCGCAACCAGCGTGAGGAGTAATCCCAACCCGATGCGGCACCGGCGCGCAAATCGCGATACACCTCATTCGCCGGACGGCTGGATTTGCTGGCGGTTTCCACGTCTTCCATCCACGACTCATCACGCGGCGTATCGCGGTCATCCCAGTAACGGTTAAGCAGTGAACCATCCGGCATACGCACCACGTGGCGATACGCCTGATGTGGCATCAGCTCGCCCGCGCCATCCATCCAGAACTGATACTCTTTCATCAGCTGGTCGAGATAACGCTTGGCACCGCGAATCCCATCCTCTTCAAACAGCTCAACCATCAGGGCAAACACCGGAGGCTGTGAGCGGCTGAGATAATAAGTCCGGTTGCCGTTTGGCACGTGGCCGTAGTTATCGATCAGCCATGCGAAGTTATCTGCCATGTCGCGCAGCAAATCGTCACGCCCGGCATCGGCAAGGCCGAGCATGCTGAAATAAGAGTCCCAGTAATAGGTCTCACCAAAGCGTCCGCCGGGCACCACATAGGGTTTTGGCAGCGGCAGCAGCGATGAGTGCGGTAAATGCTGTTGCGGCATTTTGGTTAACACCGGCCACAGCTCGTCAATATGTTCCGTCAGCGATTTATCCGGATTGGAAACATAAAAACTTTCATTCACCTGTGGCAAATAAAAATGGTCGTGCACAAATTTTTCGAGATCGAATTCGGCCGAGCGACGAGTGCGACGATAGCGGATTAATATATCCAGCGGATCATATTTTGGCGCGCAGTCCGGGAATGTTTTTCCATCCGGAAATATGCGCGACATCTGCACGTGCTCGAACAGTTCAAGATAGCGATCGGCAGGGGTGAGCGCATCTGGCGCGGGCAGACCCTGTATCAGCTCCGGTTCCGGCTCGGAATCCTCCATGCCTTCGCGGATAAATTCGTGAGGATCGTATTGATACCCCAAATCAGCATGGGCTTCGTGTTCCCCGAAAGCTTGACGTTGCTGGTGGTGAGTATTAATAGCGGCCTCCTGAAATTGCCTGGTTGCTCAAAGCACAAATTATAGAGCTTTGAATAGCTGAGACAACAATGCGAAATATCTATGAACGTAATAAATCTTGTCGATTGATCCGGCTTTTTAGTGAATTTACAGCGATTACAACAAGCTATATTTCAGGAAGTGAAAGCAGTGTTTTAAATGGTGGTTCAAATCAGCGCACAGAATTATCTGTAAATAAGAAAATCGCCATTACTTGGCTTAAATAGCGCGCTTTGCTTTGATCATTTGGTGGCATACGAGACGGGAATCAGGCCAGCGTGCGCTGGCCTGATGAGGCATTACTTCGCCAGTGTGGCTTTAATCACTTCAGCATAGGGCGTGGTCGGGCGGCCAATCAGTTTGCTCAGTGCATGACTGTCATCGAACAATCCGCCTTGTGCAGCACCGGCATCAGAATCCGCCAGCAGTTCTGCTAATGCATCCGGCAAACCAGCCCCTTTCAATGCCGCCTCGAACTCAGCAGGCGGCAGGTTGATGTAATCCACTTGCTCACCAGACTGTTTAGCAATCTCGGCGCTGAACTCGGCCAGCGTATAGCTCTCATCGCCAGCAAGTTCATACACTTTACCTGCCTGATCGTCACGGCTGATCACTTCAGCGGCAGCAGCGGCATAATCCACGCGGGCGGCCGATGAGATGCGGCCTTCACCCACTGCACCAATAAAGGCGTGATGCACCAGCGCTGGGGCAATGCTGGCGGCATAGTTCTCGGTGTACCAGCCATTACGCAGCAGGGCATAGGGCACGCCTGAAGCCTTGAGCATCGCTTCCGTGGCGCGGTGCTCGACGCCCAGACCCAGCGTGGTGGTATCTGCATGCAGCAGGCTGGTGTAGGCGATAAACTTCACGCCCGCTGCTTTTGCCGCATCAATCACCGCCTGGTGTTGCGCTTCACGCTGACCCACTTCGCTGGAAGAGATCAGCAGCAGTTTATCGACGCCGCTGAACGCGCTTTTCAGCGTGTCTGGTTTACTGTAATCCGCCGCGCGCAACGTGACGCCCAGCGCTTTGAGATCGTCTGCTTTCTCAGGTGAACGCACTGCCGCAATCACTTCGCTGGCAGGCACTTTTTTCAGTAACTCATTAATCACCAAGCGGCCCAATTGGCCTGTGGCACCGGTAATCGCAATCATGATGTTCTCCTTCAGTTTGAGCTGGAATGAAATCAGCCTAAGGGATAAACTAACTTTTAGTAAGTACTTACAGATTTGTTAGTTTGGGGGAGGCAGCATAAATGTCTGAAAAATTGAGTAATAAATTTATCCGTGGCGAGCTGCTCAATGTAAATTGCCCTTCACGCGACGTGCTCAAGCGCATCACCAGCCGCTGGAGCGTATTGGTATTATTAGCGCTGCGCGAAGAAACGCTGCGTTTTAGTGAACTGCGCCGCAAGATCGGTGGCGTTAGTGAACGCATGCTGGCGCAAACGCTGCGCTATATGGAAGAAGATGGGTTTATCGAACGCATCGCCTATGAAGTGGTGCCACCGCATGTGGAATACCACCTGACGCCACTCGGGCGTGAAGTTGAAGGGCATGTGATTGGCCTGGCCGACTGGCTGGAAAGCAATGTGCACCGTATTGTGAAGGAAACGCCATCCGCCTGATTCGCAGGGTCGGCGCGCGGCGCTGACCCGATCATTTTTTCTCTTCGATCATCCTCACATTTTTTCCTGATCTCACCCTGAATCCCTCGATCCTTCTCACACTTTATGAGCAAAAAACAGCGGTTACCCGTAACCCCGGTGGCGCGCTCTCCAGCCTGTATCTACGTTGTATACAATCCGCATCCAATTTGAATGTGATGCGTTACGCGGCCGAAAACACCACGGCCTAAAGGTTCATGCTGTCGTCATGAGGTACGTCATGCCACAGGGACAATCTAAATCGATAATGCTGGATAAGGCGATCAGTGCACGCAGAACCAACGTGCGCTGGCTGGTGGTCGCCGTGCTGTTTTTTGTCACGCTGATTAACTATGCCGACCGCGCCTCGATCTCGCTGGCGGGGCCGGGGATGGCAAAAGATCTTGGGCTCAACGCCGTAGACATGGGCGTGATCTTTTCGGCATTTGGCTGGGCCTATGTACTGTTTCAGCTGCCGGGCGGTTGGCTGCTGGATCGCTACGGCTCGAAACTGATCTACAGCCTGAGTATCTTTTTCTGGTCGCTGTTCACCCTGATGACCGGCCTCGCGGGCTTTGTCACTGGCGCGGCGGCGGTCGTGGTGGTGTTTTGTCTGCGATTTTTAGTCGGTGCGGCGGAATCACCGTCATTTCCGGCGAACAGTCGCCTGGTGGCAGCCTGGTTCCCGGCTTCTGAGCGCGGCACGGCGGCGGCGATCTTTGCCTCCGCGCAATATGGTGCCACCGTGTTCTTTGCGCCGCTGATGGGCTGGCTGGCACATACCTACGGCTGGCACTCGGTGTTTACCGTGCTGGGCCTGATCGGCATCGCCTTTCTGCCGTTGTTCCGCAAACTGGTGCATGAC
This sequence comes from Pantoea sp. C8B4, assembly GCF_051336905.1. Classification (NCBI taxonomy): domain Bacteria; kingdom Pseudomonadati; phylum Pseudomonadota; class Gammaproteobacteria; order Enterobacterales; family Erwiniaceae; genus Pantoea; species Pantoea sp. C8B4. The sequence continues at coordinate 175,090 of NZ_JBGMNK010000002.1, read as the reverse complement.
CCGCTATCGCATCCGATGACGAACCAGGCTGAGCTGGATCATATGCAGCAGGGCGGGGCGCTGGTGAATATGGATGGTGATAAGCACAAGCCGCGTCTCAGCTGGCTGAAGCAACTACTCAGCAGCCGCATGATGCTGGGCATCTACCTTGCGCAATATTGCTTAAACGCGATTGGCTTCTTCTTCATCACCTGGTTTCCGGTTTACCTGGTGCAGGAAAAGCACATGACCATCATGAAAGCGGGGTTTGTCGCTGCCATTCCGGCAGTATGCGGATTCCTTGGCGGTATTATGGGCGGCTTCCTGTCAGATGTGCTGATTCGTCGCGGGATGTCGTTGTCACTGGCGCGTAAACTGCCGATTGTCTGCGGCATGCTGCTGTGTTGCGTGATGGTGTTGTGTAATTACACCGACTCAGAAACCGCAGTCATCGCGATTATGGCGGCCTCTTTCCTCGGCAAAGGTATTGGCGGCATGGGCTGGACGGTCAACGCTGACACCGCGCCAAAAGAGATCGCGGGCTTATCCGGCAGCGTGCTTAACACCTTCAGCAATGCGTCGAGCATCACCACGCCGATCATCATCGGCTTCATTCTGCAACTCACCGGATCTTTCAACGGCGTGTTGTGGTTCGTGATCGCGCATGCGGTGGCGGTGATCCTTTTCTATCTGTTCATGGTCGGCAAGATCAAACGTTTTGAACTGCGCGATGTTGGGGAGGAAGCGTAATGGAGAGTCCCGGCTACAAGCCTTCGCTCAGCGAAATAGCCTATCGGCGTATCAAAGAGATGATTTTGTCACTGACGCTGGCACCGGGTAGCTCATTGACAGAAATGGGATTGATTGACCAGTTGGGCATGAGTCGCACGCCGATTCGTGAAGCGCTGTATCGCCTGCAGCAGGAACGCTTTGTGGAGTTGACGCCACGCAAAGGCTGGTTCGTCAGTGAAATCAAATTGCAGGATATTCAGCAGTTGTTTGTCATTCGTGAGGCGCTGGAAGGAATTGCCACGCGGCAGGCGACGCAGCGAACGCCCGATCATGAGCTGGCGGTGATGGCGGATAAGCTGGCCGCGCTGGAACAGGGCCTGCGTGACGATGAACTGAATGCCACCGATGCCGGTGATGAGATCCATACGCTGATCTTTGCACACGCCGACAACCCTTACATCAGCAGCATCATGACGCTTTATCTGGATCGTCTTCAGCTATTTCACGTTATCGCGATGAATCTACCGGGCCGTAAATGGCAATCCTGGCTGGAGCATCGTCAGATTTTAGCGGCCATGCAGTCGCGCGATGCCGATGCGGCCGAACAGGCGATGCGACAACACATCCGCAGTAGTCTGCAAAGTATTCTGGAAGGGCTGATGCAGCAGCCCGGCTTCCCCTCTCCCGGCGTGCGACTCACGCCCTCTCTTTGATAGGAGACACGATGCGCAAGGCGATTATTTTTGGCGTTGACGGCCTGACGATGCCACTGCTGCAACGCTATGTGGCACAGGGCGCGCTGCCCCATATTGCCCGTATGCTACAGCAGGGCTCCGCAGCGGAGTTGCTGCCCTTTATCTCGGCATGGGGCGATGTCAACTGGGTGACCTTTCTCGCCGGGCAGAGCCCTGGCACCAGCTGGATTGGCCAGGGATTGCCGCCCGACAACCAGCAAAGCCGCAACTTACTGGCAACGATGCAGGAGGCTGGGCAGCGCGCGGCACTGGTGCATTTTCCGGAAAGCGTCAAAGCCGATGGCGATCACTTCAGCTTTGCGCCCTATTGGGGACGTGCACAGCCGTGGCCGGGCGAGATATTCCGGCCAATGGGACACACCACGCGCCTCACCGAACGTTTAGGCCAGGGTGGTGCGAAGCAACAAACGCTGGGCTGGCCACCCAAAAGTGCGCTGGCGTATCACAACAAAGGCGCCTGGCAGGCACTTGAGGCGAGCGAAGAGGGTTATGTCCTGTGGTTACGCGGCGGACATGGCGATGAGCTGGCGTTAACGCTGCGGGTTGAGCAGGGACAGCCATCCCTGCAATTCGGTGAACAGCGCGTTGTTCTGCCGATCGGGCAGTGGTCTGCCTGGCTGTCTCTGGCCGCTTATGACATTCCCGGCAGCGTGCGTTTTTACTGCGGCGAATGTGATGCGCGGGGCAATATCGAAATTTTGCAAAGCCAGGTGACGCGTACCGATGCCCTGAGCAGCGATGCGCGTTATTTACAGCAGCAAACACCTTTCTTCAGCAAATGGGTGGCAAAAGCAGCACCGCAAACACCTTATCTGGCTGCAACCTGGCAGGAGGGCGATGAACAGTCGCAGTGGCTGGTGGATAGCGCACTGGAACTAACGCAGCGCCAGGGGTTTGCATTGTGGGCTACAGTGCATCGACTGGTGGACGAGTCACACCACAACTGCCTTGGGCAGACCGATCCGGATTCCCCGTTCTTTAATGCACAGCAGGCAGAGCAATACGACGCGGTGATGCGCCGCAGTTATCAAATTCTTGATGACAGCATTGGCCGTTTGCTGGACGAAACGGACGAGGAAACGCTGGTGGTGCTCGCATCCGATCACGGCGCTGTGCCCAACAGCTATATGTGCGACATCTATCGATATCTGCAAAAGCAGTCGCTGGCCGTGCTGGATGCGCAAGGTCTGCCGGATATGGCCCGTTCGCCGCTTTATCTCAAAGCAGAGCGCGGTGGTTTGGAAATCTTCGTGAATCATGACGTCGTTGCGCCACAGCAGGTTGACGATCTCTGCGCACGCACCCTGCAGGCACTGAGCGGCTGGCAGGTGCAGGAGGGCGATGGTGTGCGTAACGCGGTGAGTATCGCGCTGCGACGCGACGATGCAGTGGCTCTGGGATTCTGGGGCGACTGCGCAGGCGACATTGTCTTTGCCTACAACACCGGCTTCGTCTGGGGCGTTAGCCAGACGGGTGAAGATATTTGTGCTGTGGAAGAACCCGGCGCAAATCATGGTCCGCAGAAACCCACCGCAGAAACCGCTCTCGGCTCCAACTATGGCGTGATGCTGGCATGGGGCAAAGGCATACGCCAAGGTTACTACCATCCCCGCCAGCAGCGTGGGCCTTACCGCATGACCGATCCTGCGGCGACGCTGGCGCACTGGCTTGGCCTTAACACACGCGATCTCGATGGACGCATCATGAGTGAAATTTTTGACACCCCGCAGGAGCCACAATCATGAAAATCACCGCTGTTAACACGCACCTGCTGAGTGCCAAACTTAGCCAACCGTTCGCCTATTCACGTGCCCGTTATGATACCCGCACCGCGATGCTGGTGGAGATAGTGACCGATCAGGGGTTGGCTGGCTGGGGAGAGTGCTACGGTCCGGCGCGCATCACCAAAGCGGTGGTGGATGAACTCGGGCAGATGTTGATGGGCGAAGATGCACTGCGCAGCGAGTTTCTCTGGCAGGAACTTTACGCCAGGCTGCGCGACCACGGCCAGAAAGGCGTGGTGATTCAGGGATTGAGCGGCATTGATATCGCGCTGTGGGATCTGCGCGGCAAATATTTTGGCGTCCCGACTTATCAACTGCTGGGTGGCGCCACGCGAACCGAAGTGCAGGCTTATGCCACCGGATTGTATCGGCGTGACAGTGGCGACCCGCTGCATTATTTGTGCGAAGAAGCAGCGGGTTACATTGAGCAGGGTTTCCGAGCCATGAAGCTTAAAGTGGGATTTGGCGTGCGCGAGGATGCAGCGGTGACCCGGGCGATTCGCGACACCATTGGCGAAGACGCCGCGCTGATGATCGACGCCAATCACGCTTATGACGCGGTTGCTGCCATTCGGCTTGGTCGGGAAGTGGAAGAGCTGGATATTGGCTGGTTTGAAGAGCCGGTGCCGCCAGAAGATTTAGCCGGCTACCGTGCGGTGAAAGCGGCGATCGATATCCCGGTTGCCGGTGGCGAATGCGAGTTCACCCGCTATGGTTTCCGCGAAGTGCTGACACAACAGGCGATGGATATTATCCAACCCGATATCTGCGCGGCCGGGGGCTTATCGGAGTGCAAGAAGATTGCCGATATGGCGCAGGCGTTTGGTGTGCGCGTTAATCCGCACGTCTGGGGCAGCGGCATTGGTATTGCCGCTTCGTTACAGTGGATGGCGACAGTGCCGACGCATACGCCCACATCGCTACAGCCGGTTCAGCCTCTGCTTGAATTCGATCAAACTGAGCATCCGATTCGACAGGCCATTATCGCCGAGCCTATTGTGCAGCAAAATGGATGGGTGCAAATCCCGAACGGGCCGGGATTAGGCATTGAAATCAATCGCGATGCCTTGCGGCATTTCGCACTGTAGAGGTGACAAGAAGGGCGGTCATAAAGGCCGCCCTCGATGAACATCAGTCGACAGCGTGTATCCCTGCTCAGCCGTGCAGATACTTCTCAAACCACCCCAATGTCCGGCTCCACGCCAGTTCGGCTGCCGCTTTGTCATAACGCGGAGTCGAATCGTTGTGGAACCCATGATTCACGCCAGGATAGATATAGGCTTCATAGGTTTTGTGGTTGGCCTTCAGCGCCTCTTCATAGGCTGGCCAGCCTTCGTTGATGCCTTTGTCTAACGCGGCATAGTGCAGCAGCAGTGGGGCGTTGATGCGCGGCACGTCTTCCGCTTTAGGCTGGCGGCCATAAAACGGCACCGCACAAGCCAGTTCCGGGAAGGCCACGGCTGCAGCATTCGCCACGCCGCCGCCGTAACAGAATCCGGTGATGCCAACTTTGCCGGTGCCCTCTTCGTGGTGCATCAGGAAATCGACGGCGGCAAAAAAGTCGTTCATGAGCTTAGTCGGATCGACTTTGGCCTGCATCGCACGGCCCTCTTCGTCATTGCCGGGATAGCCGCCCATTGAACTCAGGCCGTCCGGTGCTAGCGCGATATATCCGGCTTTCGCCACGCGGCGTGCGACATCCTCTATATAAGGATTCAATCCGCGATTCTCATGCACCACCACCACTGCACCCACTTTGCTGCTGGCTTTGGCCGGGCGCACCAGATAGCCTCGCACCTCACCGTGGCCTTGTGGTGAGGGATAGTGAATGTATTCGGGTTTAATCTCGGGATCGGTGAATTCAACCTGCTGCGCCAGCGCGTAGTTGGGGCTCATGGCGCTGAGCAAGGTGGCGCCGGTCATGCCGGCGATGGTGAACTTAGCAGCAAGGGTGATGAACTCACGTTTGCTTATCCTGCCGTGTGCGTAATAGTCATATAACTCAAGCAGTTCCTGGGGAAAATCTTGTGCGGTAAGACGGGTCATAACCTCTCCTTCGCTGATTAACCGATGGCTTTGCTGCTCTAAAAAAGCACAGTGGGTTAACGCTTGCAAACGCTATGCCGCAAAGCGTTAAGAGAGGGGAGAGAGATATTACTGTTTTATATGATATTGGATGCAGCGGGGCTGAGCGCAGACTGCGTTCTCTGCGATTTGGGTTTGTCCAGCAATGTGCTTTGCTTAACAGAAATCAGTCTTCAGTTGCGTCCAATGGCGACCCTTCTCACAAAAACGCCGTATGTGCTTTAATCAAAAACGTTAGTAACCTAAGCAATTAATGCTTTTCCCGTCTCGCTGCCTTTACTCTTCCTTACGTAAGTAATACGTTTTTGTTATATTTATGTGACTAATCGCGCAAATTCATTACCTTCACACTTATCACTCGATTGAAAAAATCATGCTCAGCCTGAATCTTAAAAAACAGTACATCAACGATCTGGTGGACTGGATAGAGGCGAATCTGACCGATGAGCTCAATATCGATCTGATTACCCTGAAATCTGGTTACTCCAAGTGGCACATGCAGCGCATGTTCAAAGAGATGACTGGCCAAACGCTGGCCTCGTATACGCGTAAGCGTCGCCTGACCATGTCAGCGATGGCGCTGCGTTTGACCAGCATGCCGCTCATTGATATTGCCGTGCGCTTTGGCTTCGATAACCAGCAGAATTTCACGAGGGTATTCAAAAGCCACTTCTCCATGACGCCCGGCGCCTATCGTCGCATCCCGGATATGCTGATGAAGGATTTCCACAGTCGTATTTCCACGCAGCGTTCGTGGGTCAACGCGCGTCTGGCCGAGAAGCCGGAGTTGCAGCTGTGTGGTGAAGTGATTGAGTGGGAATGCCGCTTTGGCGAGTACATCGATCATCATAATCAGGTGGTCGCGCAGCATACCCGCGATTTTGTCCGCTTTGCCGGTAAGCATGTCAGCCGTGGCTGGCTGGGATTCCAGTTCAGCCCAGGCGTGAATTCTGCCGACCAGCAGCACATTAGCTTATTCCAGGCGCTGGAAAGCCAGTATGCCGATGTGCTGCCGCGCAATGTGCAAAACTGGACCGGAGAAAGCGGTTTGTATGCCGAGATTGACTGGCATGGCGCACCGGAAGAGATCAATGCATTTACCGCAGAAATTTACTACAACCACTTGCCGGCACTGGGCGTGGCGCGTCGGGCAGGTAAAGATCTGCTTAAACTGGATCTGAAATACAGCACGCCTGATTTGTTGCAGGGCACGTTCTACATTCCGGTCTCCACCTGCTGATGCATAAATCGTGCGGTTAACTGTGACTAACCGCACGATTTTATAAAATATTCGCCGTAACTGGCGTAAAATCCTTCATCGAAACCTGATTGGCCGCGTAAAACACCAGCCGCCATACATCAGGCTGGATAATCACCTGCATTCCTGGTCCGCTCTGGACCGTCAAAGTGAAAAAGAAAAAATTATGCGACTTTTACCGTTGTTCCTCATGACAGCGCTTGTGGCGTTTTCCTCGCTGGCAAGTGCACAGATGGCTGAGCCTTTCTCTCCGCCGGGCGGCCTGCATCCTCATCAGACTCACTGCCAGCAGCATGAAATTTTGGGCGATAACCCGCTGCCGCAGCACAGCCAGGATGACAATAGCTTCGTTAACTGCGGCAATCATCAGGCCTAATTTCCCTCTCGTTTTACCGCGCGTTACCCCATGACTATCGATGACACGCCGCACGTTTGTTGCGGCGCGATCGTTGCCTGCCGTTGCCCGCTCATCGAACGCAATCCTCTTTAAGTGCATTAACTGCATTAACTGCATTAACTGCATTAACTGCATTAACTGCATTAACTGCATTAACTGCATTAACTGCGGTTCTCCCCCTAAAACTCAGTTGGCGTTAGTCCCTGCCCCAATCGGTGCAAGCCACGCCGAAAATTCTGCAACTTTTCCCAATAGCATTTTTCGGCATTGCATCGAAGATATATCATAACTATGCTAGTCAACGTCAGATGAGAATGATTTTCGATAACGTTTGATTCATGCGCGGACCGCTGACGTCCGGTACGGGGCAAAATTATGGATAAACAATCAGCATCGGCCAGCAGTGCGCTGGCAAACCCTTGTCACACCATCTCTTTGGCCGCTGCGCGTGTGGTGATCAACGCCGCATTTGAGGCCGCAGCGGAATTCGGCTGGCACATCAGTGTGGCAGTGGTGGATCGTGCGGGCGAGTTAGTGAGCCTGGATCGCAGCGACAAGGCGATTGGCATCAGCCCGACGGTGGCGCTGGGCAAAGCGCGCACGGCAGCACTGCTGCGTGCACCGTCAAAAGAATTTGAGACCTTCATCAACGCTGGCAGCCCGAGTTTTCTGGCCACGCCCGGCGTCACACCGCTGGAAGGCGGTATTCCTTTATGGCTCAACGGCGAAGTGATTGGTGCGGTTGGCGTGAGCGGGGCGCACGGCGCTAACGACTCGCAGGTCGCAGAAATGGCCGCCGAAGCATTGGCCACCCTTTAAATACACCGATTGGCAGGGACGTCAGCACGATGCATCTGCCTGGAGAGAACACTTGCAAAAAAACACTAACGATCGCGCACCCAAGCGCGTACGCAACGAATTACGCTTCCGCCATATCACCGTGGCGAGCAAAACTTTAATTGCCGGTGAATTCTGGCGTATTGAGTTTACCGGCAGCGATCTGGCTGGGTTTAATTCACCGTCATTCGACGATCACATTAAAGTTTTCTTCCCGGACAGTGCGGGCAGCGCATTGGCTTTGCCGCAAATGACCGAAGAGGGGATCGTCTGGCCGGGCGGCGTTCGCCCGGCAGCTCGCGATTACACCCCGCTGGCGTTCAACGGCACCGATTCACTGACGCTCGATTTCTATATCCATGATGGCGGCGTCGCCAGCAACTGGGCGAATGAGGCGAAGCCAGGCGATCAGATCGCCATGGGCGGCCCGCGTGGCTCCTGCGTAGTGCCCGTGGATTATGCCTGCCAGATTTACGTGTGCGATGAGACCGGGCTGCCAGCCTTTAAGCGTCGTTACGCTGAGATGCAGGCGCAGCAGATCCATCTGCTGGCCTACGCCGATGAAACCACCGGGCGCGATTACCTCGGTGATCTGCCGAATGTACAGGTGACGTGGCTCGGCAGTGGCAGCATGCAGGTGGATAACCTCGGCCCGCTGATTGCGCAGCTGGATCAGATCTCACTGCCAACAGAAGAGTATTTCATCTGGCTGACGGGTGAAGGTGAGGCGGTAAAACTGCTGAGCGACTACTTTACGCAACGCCGTGGTGCCCACACCGACTTCGTGCGCGCGGTGGCGTACTGGCATCAGAAATAACTGACTTCGCCGCGCCCGCTGCCGCCTGTGTTGAATTTTGCCAGGCGGCAGACTACTATCAACCTCCCTTAATTGACCTCAGGGAAGGCAATGAAACAGCAGCGGGATTTTCCATGGCAGTCCGATAATGCACAACGTGCAATCTGTGCAGGTGCGCGTAAAAAGCGCCGCGAAAGGATGCTGGATGCCAGTGATATCCGCCTGTTAATGATGCACTTCCTCGCCAACGGTTCTGCGCATGGCTATGAGCTGATCAAGTCAGTAGAAGAGCTGTCCAAAGGGGAATACTCTCCCAGCCCTGGCATCATCTATCCTAACCTCACGTTGCTCGAAGAGATGGATGCGATCCGCGTGGTGGATGCGCATGCGTCGCGTAAAGCCTATGCGCTCAATGATGGCGGTCGCGCGTTATTAGCCGAGAATGGCGAGAATATTGCCAATATTATTGAGCGGCTGACTTCGCTGGCGATATTGGTCAATAATCGCAGTATTCCAGAAGTCGAGCAGGCCATTCATCATATTCGCCACACGCTGAATCATCGTTTATCACAGGAAGATATTTCGCCGGACTCGCTGAATATTGTGATAAATGCACTGAACGAAGCGACAGAGAAAATCGCGAACAGCTAATCGTACCTGGCCAGCAGAATAAATGCCTCCCGCGCCGATTAGCCATCTCACTTTCTGACATGGCTACGTTAGTCATCGCGAAAAATCGCCCGTCATAGCCGCTGAAACAGCAGGCCGATAATTAAGCCATGGATCGCAATAAATCACCGTTCTGGAATGTTCATTGCCATTCTAATGTGCGCGTCTATCCGCTCTGGGATTAGCCCGGCTTCTTCTTATCCACATGTCCTAACTCGCGATCCGGCCAGCAGAAATCACGCACGCGCTGTTTCAGCGCCGCTGCATCCGGGAAGCCGCCTTCCTGTTTACGCTCCCAAATCACCGTGCCATCAATGCTGATTTCGAAAACACCGCCGGTGCCGGGTTTTAGCGTCACTGCGCTCAAATCTTCGGCAAAAGTGTGCAGCAGTTCTTGTGCCATCCACGCCGAACGCAGCAGCCAGTTGCATTGAGTGCAGTAGTAAATGGTCACAGCCGGTTTTTGCGCCATCAGGTGCCTCTTCTTAATTGTTGATTATAAACAAGTTAACAAAATGTGCGGTCTAAGATACATCTTAGTGTAAAGTTTATTGATAATGATTACCAATTGCATTACATTCCTGACGAAATTATTTATTACATAAAATAAGTCCACACATTTTACGGTTTATTAACGCATATCGCGTTTTTTTGGCGGCAATCCAGTGAGCGAATACTAACAATTAACCAGGTATTTCGCGCATGTCTTCACTCTTTCAGGGAATGACCCAGCAACGTCTGTTTAAAGTTGCCATTTTGTCTTCCGCTATTCACGCCGCTTGCAGCTACGCGGCCAGCGATAACACGACACTTTCTGTTTCTTCGGATAAATCTTCTCGTAGCGAACCTACGCTGACCGTTACCGCACCTAAACAGCAGGCGGGCAACAAAACCACCATTACCGCCAGTGAACTGCAAAAACGCGGCGCGAACGATTTCGGTTCGATCATGCGTTACGAGCCGTTAATCAGCGCCACCGGTTCCAGCGGCGGTTCATCCTCCGGCAAAAGCGGCTTCGACCGCGCAGGTTACACCGGCTACAACATTCGTGGTTTGGAAAGCAACCGCGTCGGCATGGACATCGACGGCATTCCGATTCCTGATGCCACCGGTCGTCCATACGTTAGCCGCTCCGGCAACAACACCTTCGGCATTGGCCGCGACTACATCGATCCTTACATGTTCAGCAGCGTAGATATCGAGAAGGGCGCGACCGCGGTTGATCAGCCCAACACCTCGATTGGCGGCAACGTCTCGTTCCACAACAAAACTGCCGACGACTATCTCAGCAGCGACAAAAACACTTACTTCGGTTATCAGAGCGGTTACGACTCGTCGAATCGCAGCTGGCACAACGGCATCACCGCCGCAGCGGGCGATGACGAACTGCGCGGCCTGTTTGTTTACAGCCGTCGCGACGGCCAGGAAACCGAGAACAACAGCGGCGTGAAAGATGCGTATCCGTCCAACTGGCATTCGGACGCGTTCATGACCTCAGGCATTTGGCAGCCAAACGATCAGCACAAGCTGAGCGCCACATTTGATTATTACCACAAAACCAATCACAGCCATTACGACACCTGGGACACCAGCGGCAACACCGTTTGGGGCACCGCGCAGCAGCAGAGCGATACGCGTCGTTGGGGCATCAACCTGGCTGACGAGTGGACGCCGTACAACGATTTCATCGATACGCTGACCACGCGCGTTTACTGGCAGCAAACCCAGGCGCACGACAACACCTTCTTGCCGACCAGCGCCACGCAAACCGGCTATGTTTACTCTGATTTCAACGTTGATACCTACGGCTTCGACACGCGCGGCACCAAAACGCTGGGTCGTCATGAGCTGAGCGCCGGTATCAACGCGCGTCTGGATAACAGCGAGCGCCCATTCCGTCAGGAGCCTGCGCCAAGCACTTTCAGCGCGATTACCCAGCCGCAGTCGGATAGCCGCACCTTCGCCGTTGCTGGCTATCTGCAAGATAAGATCAACTTCGATCTCAATAGCCACAACTTCGCGGTGATTCCCGGCGTGCGCGTTATGTATCAAAGCACCAAGCCGAAGAATCTCAGTGATTTGACCAACGGCAGCGACGTGCTGACCAAAGATCAGGTGGAAGCGCTGTATGGCAAAACTAACTCCGACACGCAAGCGCTGCCATCGCTGACCTTCCAGTACGATCTGACGCCAGCGCTGACCACTTATCTGCAATACAAACGCGGCGTGCAGTTCCCAACCACCAGCCAGCTTTATGGTTCCTGGAACCTCGGTTCGAGCTATGCAGGCAGCGCGCAGTACGCGTTGATCGGCAACACCGATCTGAAAACCGAAACCAGCAACAACTTTGAGTGGGGCTTGAAAGGTCAGGCGACCGAAGGCGTTGAGGTGAATACCTCGGTGTTCTACAACCAATACAAAAACTTCATCGCCTACACGCGCTATCGCCGCGCCACCAGCCCGGAAATGTTCACCAATGTTCCGAGCAACATCTACACCAGCTATCAGGCTGAAAACCGCGATAAGGCCTACATTTATGGGGCTGAGATTTCGACCAAGATTAATTACGGCACTTGGTTCTCCCAGGTCGATGGCCTGAGCAGCACTTTCGCGCTGGGTTACAACCAGGGCAAATCGAAGTCGAGCTATTCCGGTGACAAGTACGTTGATCTCGACAGCGTATCGCCAATGAAAGCGATTGTCGGTTTGGCGTGGGATGATAAAGAACGCGGCTACGGCGCGGCCTTGACGGCGACCTTCGTAAAAGGCAAGAAAGCCGAAGCCACCAACCGCGAAAGCTACACCAACGCGGGCACGCCGATCACTGATTCCACCAGCGAATACATGCGTGTGCCGGGTTATGGCATGGTTGATGCCACTGCGTATTGGCAGGCGACCAAAAACGTCAAGCTGAGCGGCGGCATCTACAACATCACCGATCGCAAGTATTGGGACTACACCAGCAGCCGCAACCTGACCAGCACCAATCAGCAGGAGCGTAACGACATCAACCTCGCGGTGATGCCAGGCCGCACCTTCCAGCTCGGTGTGAACGTCGACTTCTAATCACATTTTCGCCCTGCGTTCGCGCAGGGCCTTTTCATGGAGCAAGTGCAATGAACCCACGTTACGATCACTACCTGGCGCTGAAAGGCGAACATCCGAAGAAGTATGCCCGCGATCTGGCAGCCCTGATGGGCATTGGCGAAGCGCAGCTGTGTGAAGCGCGCGTCGGCCAGGATGCGCAAGCGTTAAAAGCGGATTTCCCGGCGTTGCTGAAGGCACTGGCAGCCGTCGGCGAAACCAAAAGCATCACCCGCAACGAATATGCGGTACATGAGCAGGTGGGCAAATATGAAAACCTGCACCTCGGCGAACATGCCGGACTTATCCTTAACCCACGCGCGCTCGATCAGCGTCTGTTCCCGGCACAGTGGCACAGCGCCTTCTTCCTGCGTGAGCAGACCGCGCGCGGTGAGCGTCAAAGCATCCAGATTTTTGATCGCCATGCGGATGCGGTGCTGAAAATCTACACCACCGACAATACCGACATGGCGGCATGGGATGCGCTAATCGCAGAATTCACCATCGAAGCCGCTGCGGCACTCGATCCACAACCTGCCGCCGCGCCAGAACATAGCCGCGCCATTGATGCCAGCAAAGTGGAAGCCGAATGGCGCGCCATCACCGATGTGCATCAGTTCTTTGGCTTACTGAAGCGCCATAATATTTCACGTCAGCAGGCTTTCCATGCCGTACCAGACGATCTGGCACGCCAGGTCAGCAACGATTCATTGGCTCAACTGCTGGAGCAGGCGCAGCAGGATGGCAACGAAATCATGATCTTTATCGGCAACCGTGGTTGCACGCAGATCTTCACTGGTGCGGTGGAGAAACTGATGCCGATGGACAACTGGGTCAACATCTTCAACCCAACCTTTACGCTGCACCTGATGGCCGATCACATCGCCGAGAGCTGGGTGACGCGAAAACCAAGTGGCGATGGCTTTGTCACCAGCCTCGAACTGTTTGCCGCCGACGGCACGCAGATCGCGCAACTGTATGGTCAGCGCAGCGAAGGGACGCCAGAGCAGGCGCGCTGGCGTGAGCAGGTCACCGCGCTGGGAGCGACAGCATGAAACGTCTGACCCTATTACTGCTGGGCGCGCTGGCGCTGCCGGCATTTGCTGCTGAACGGGTGATCTCCATCGGCGGTGATGTGACACAAATCATTTATGCGCTGGATGCGCAGGCCGATCTGGTGGCGCGCGACAGTACCAGCCAGCATCCGGCGCAGGCTAACAAGCTGCCGGATATCGGCTATATGCGCCAGCTCAATGCCGAAGGCATTCTGGCCATGAAGCCCACACTGGTATTGACCAGCGAGCTGGCGAAACCGTCGCTGGTGTTGCAGCAGATTGAGAGCGCTGGGGTGAAGGTGGTGGATGTCACCGGCAAAACCAGCCTCGACGCCATCCCGGAAAAGATCGCCACCATCGGCAAAGCGCTGCATCGTGATGCCGAAGCGAAGGCGCTGATCGAGAAAGTGAACAAGCAGCGCGCGCAGATTCCCCAGCAGCCGCTGCCGGTGAAGGTGCTGTTTGTAATGGCGCACGGTGGCATGCGCACTCAGGCAGCAGGCAACCAAACCGGCGCTGATGCCGCAATCCGCAGTGCCGGTCTGGTCAACGCCATGGCGGCGATCCCGCATTATCAGCAGCTGTCACAGGAAGGTGTGGTTGCTGCCGCGCCGGATCTGGTGGTGGTGGGTGAAGATGGCCTGCGCACCCTCGGCGGCGAAGAGAAAATCTGGTCGCTGCCGGGGCTGGCGTTGACGCCAGCGGGCCAGCACCACGCGCTGCTGGTGGTGGATGAGATGGCGCTGCTGAGCTTTGGTCTTGATACACCGGAGACTATCGTGAAGCTGCGCAAAGCCGCCGAAGCGGTAAAACATGACTAACAGTGCCGTGATGCGCTGGCTGCTATTGATGGGCATCAGCATGGTGATTTGCATGCTGATGGCCGCCAATTTTGGCGCCATGCCGCTGTCGATGCGCACGCTGTTCCATGCGCCTCTCAGCGATATGGCGTGGCAAATCTGGCTGAACATCCGCCTGCCGCGCGTGTTGCTGGCGGTGTTGCTCGGTATGGCATTGGCAGTCTCTGGCGCGGTGATGCAGGGCCTGTTTCGCAATCCGCTGGCCGATCCGGGATTACTCGGCATCAGCAGCGGGGCCGGGCTGGCCGTCGCGTTTTCTATTATCGTTCCGCTCAGCTTGCCGCCTTTGCTGGCGCTGTGGCTGCCTTCGATTGCAGCGTTTATCGGCAGCCTGATCGTCACACTGCTGATTTTTAGTTTTAGTCGGCTGGCGCTGGGGAATTTGTCACGTTTGCTACTGATCGGTATCGCCATCAACGCCTTGTGCGGTGCGGCGGTGGGTGTGCTCTCCTGGCTCAGTAATGATCAGCAGTTACGCCAGCTGGCGCTGTGGGGGATGGGCAGTTTGAGCGCGGCACAATGGCCGAGTCTGGTGGTGTGTGCTGTACTGATTCTTCCTGCGCTGATTGCCATCCAGACCCGTGCGCGCCGTCTTAATCTGCTGCAACTCGGTGAGGAAGACGCGCATTACATGGGGATTGATGTGAAGCGCACCCAGCGTGAGTTACTGATACTGAGTGCGCTGCTGGTGGGCACGGCGGTGTCGGTGAGCGGGATTATCGGGTTTGTCGGATTGGTGGTGCCGCACGTGATGCGTTTCTGTGTCGGGAGCGATCATCGCTGGATGTTGCCGGGTTCGGCGCTGGCGGGAGCCATCTTGCTATTGCTGGCGGATACACTGGCGCGCACGGTGGTGATCCCGGCGGAAATGCCGGTGGGATTGATCACCAGCCTGATCGGTGGTCCATGGTTTCTCTGGCTGATTCTGCGCCAGAAAAGGGGGATGAATGAGTGATTCAATGCAGGCTCGCGGCCTGCGCTTTAGTCATGGCACGCGTGCGCTGATTGATGATGTCTCTATCACCTTACAGCCAGGCGAAATGATCGCTTTGATTGGCCCCAACGGCGCGGGTAAATCCACGCTGTTGCGCCTGTTGACCGGATTTCTGGCGCCCGAAGCGGGTGAGTGCTGGCTCGGCGATCGCCCGTTAAGCGATTGGCCGCGTGAACCGCTGGCGCAACGTCGTGCGGTGATGCGCCAGCAAAACAGCGTAACTTTCCCGCTACCTGCTGAGGAAGTGGTGGCGATGGGCCGTGCGCCCTGGCCTGCCAGCAAATCCAAAGCGGTGATCGAGGAAGTGATGCAGATTACTGGCAGTCTGGAACTGGCAAAGCGCGATTATCGTTCGCTTTCTGGCGGGGAACAGCAGCGCGTGCAGCTGGCGCGAGTACTGGCACAGTTATGGCACGATGACGGTCCACGCGGCTGGCTGTTTCTTGATGAGCCGACGTCGGCACTCGATCTGTATTGGCAGCAGTACAGTTTGCGATTGCTGCATAAACTGACGCGTAACGGCCGCTTTAGCGTCTGTACCGTGCTGCACGATCTCAATCTGGCATCGCTGTGGTCCGATCGCATTCTGCTGTTGCATCAGGGCAAGCTGGTGGCGCAGGGTTCACCGCAAGAGGTGATGACGGAAAATACGCTGACGCGCTGGTATCAGGCTGAGCTGCACGTGGTGATGCCGCAAGAGCTGGGCAGGCCGCAAATTCAGCTGCGGGCATAGATGTGGGGCGCCATTGACGGCGCCCAAAAAGTTACCGGCAATCCACAATCAGACGGCCACGGACTTCGCCCGCCAGCAAGGCTTCAGCACCTTCACGTGCTTCACTCAGTGGAATCACTTTGGTCAACTGCTCCAGCAGTGCGCCATCCACCAGTTCAGCCAGACGCTGCCACGCTTGCTCACGCAACGGCTTAGCGCACATCACGCTATCCACACCGGCTAACACCACGCCGCGCAGAATAAACGGTGCCACGCTGGTGGGCAGATCCAGACCTTGCGCCATGCCGCACGCAGCCACCACGCCATCGCGCTTGATGCCCGCCAGCACATTGGCCAGGGTATGGCTGCCGACGCTATCAATCGCCGCAGCCCAGCGCTCTTTCGCCAGAGGTTTGCCGGGTGCACTCAGTTCAGCACGATCGATAATCGAGGAGGCGCCGAGGGTATTGATCAGGTAGTCGCTGTCGCTGGCGCGGCCGCTGGAAGCCACCACGTCATAACCTAAACGAGCCAGCAAACTGACGCTGAAGCTGCCCACGCCGCCGCTGGCACCCGTTACCAGCACCGGCCCCTGCTGTGGCGTGATGCCTTGTTTTTCCAGCGCCAATACGCACAGCATGGCGGTGAACCCGGCCGTGCCGATGGCCATGGTTTGTAACGGGCTGAGCGCAGCAGGCACTTTCACCAGCCAATCACCGGAAACGCTGGCCTTTTGTGCCAATCCGCCCCAATGTTTCTCACCTACGCCCCAACCGGTGAGCAGTGCAACATCGTCCTGCTGCCAGTCCGGATGGCGGCTGTTAATCACCCGACCGACAAAATCGATGCCCGGTACCATCGGGAATTGGCGCACAATCGGCCCTTTGTTGCAGATGGCCAGCGCGTCTTTATAGTTAAGCGTGGAGTAACTGACTTCGAGGGTGACATCCTGATCGGGCAGTTGTTGCTCTGTCAAATCCTGCAGAGATGTGCGGTAACCCTGTTCATCATTTTCAATGACCAATGCCTTGAACATGCAGCCTCCGGCTGATTGAGGAAAGTGCGGGTCATATTACTCCTCTGGAAACAGGGAGCAACACGAAGGCGGACACACCTTGCATAAATTCGCATAACACAAGGATATTTAAGCGTTTTTATTAAGAGTTGATTTAATATTCACTTATTAATCAAATGGTTGTTGAATGTTGCTTATGCGTATCAATCTCGTTGCAACGGGTTGTTCCAGCAAAAAAAAGATGCCATCATTGCGCCGCAGTTTTCCACCGATTCCATTCACACTGAGGACGCCGCCATGCTCGGTACAATGCGCTTTAGCACTTGTCTCCGTTCGCTTTACGATAAGCGTCCCTCCGTCATCTGTTGTTCGCATTTCTCGCTCACCATGCGGTGAGGCCAGCTTAACGCGCTATGCTGTTGGACATGACTAAAGACAGACGCGATCTGACTTTACTGATGTCTATCGGTTGCGGCGGTTGATCCGCCCGAAGACGTTATTCGCCGGGGAATTTTCCTCATTGCTGTGCCACTGGCACCCACTCATCCTTCATTACGGGGATTTGTGTTATGAATCCATTGAAAATCGCTGCCAGCGTTGCGGTAGCGCCAAGCCTGAGCCTGAACACCGCGCGTGATGTGGTGACACTCGACAATACTGATTTTACCGATGTGGCGGCTGTGGTCGTCTCACTGGCGGATACACGCAGTGGCGTGTTAACGCTGTTGCGTCAGACCGGCTTTAATCTGCCGGTGTTTGTCGCCAACGCGTTCGATGAAGAAGTGCTGAAGCTGCCGGGCGTGACCGGTGAAATCAACGGTGCACCGGAAGAGTGGGAAGCGCTGGAGGAGGCCGCGCAGGCGTATGAGTCTGACCTGCTGCCGCCGTTCTTCGATACCCTGACGCGCTATGTTGATATGCAGAACAGCACCTTCGCCTGTCCGGGCCATCAGGGCGGGGCGTTCTTCCGTAAACATCCGGCCGGGCGTCAGTTCTATGAATTCTATGGCGAGAACGTCTTTCGTTCCGACATGTGCAACGCCGACGTCAAGTTGGGCGACTTGCTGATCCACGAAGGTTCAGCGAAAGATGCGCAGAAGTACGCAGCGAAAGTCTTCAACGCCGACAAAACCTATTTCGTGCTGAACGGCACCTCCAGCGCCAACAAAGTGGTGACTAACGCCATGTTAACGCGCGGCGATCTGGTGCTGTTTGACCGCAACAACCATAAATCCAACCATCACGGCGCGCTGATTCAGGCGGGCGCGACGCCAGTGTATCTGGAAGCGGCACGTAACCCGTTCGGCTTTATCGGCGGGATTGATGCGCACTGTTTTGATGAGGCTTACCTGCGCGAACAGGTGCAGAGAGTCGCGCCGCATCGTGCCAAAGATCAGCGCCCGTTCCGCCTGGCAATCATCCAGCTCGGCACCTACGATGGCACCGTCTACAACGCGCGCCAGGTGGTGGATCGCATCGGCCATCTGTGTGACTACATCCTGTTTGATTCTGCGTGGCTGGGCTACGAGCAATTTATCCCGCTGATGGAAGGCTGCTCGCCGCTGACGCTGGAGCTGAACGAGAACGATCCCGGCATTTTTGTCACCCAGTCGGTGCACAAACAGCTGGCGGGCTTCTCGCAGACCTCGCAGATTCACAAAAAAGACAACCACATCCGCGGTCAAAAACGCTTCTGTCCGCACAAGCGTCTCAACAACGCTTTCATGCTGCATGCTTCAACCAGCCCGTTCTATCCGCTGTTTGCCGCGCTGGATATCAACGCCCGTATGCACAAAGGTGAAGCCGGGCGCAGCATGTGGCACGAATGCGTCACCATCGGCATTGATGCGCGCAAAGCGATTCTGGAACGCTGCGAGATGATTCAGCCGTTCCTGCCGGAGAAAGTACACGGCAAGCTATGGCAGTCGGCGGAAACTGACGTTATCGCCGCCGATCCGGCTTACTTCAGCCTGGAGCCTGGCGAGAAATGGCACGGCTTTGAGGGGTATGCCAGCGAGCAATATCTGGTCGATCCCTGCAAGCTGCTACTGACCACGCCTGGCATTGATGCCGCCAGCGGCGAATACACCAGCTTCGGTATTCCGGCGACCATTCTGGCGAACTACCTGCGCGAGAACGGCATTGTGCCGGAGAAGTGCGATCTCAACTCCATCCTGTTCCTGCTGACGCCAGCGGAGAATCCGGAGAAGATGGCGCATCTGGTGGCGATGCTCGAGCAGTTTGAACACCATGTGAAAGAGGATGCGCTGCTGGCTGAAGTGCTGCCGAGCGTCTACCGCAAGAACATGGCGCGCTACAAAGGCTACACGCTGCGCCGCCTGTGCCAGGAGATGCACGATCTCTACGTCAGCTACGATGTGAAAGATCTGCAGAAAGCGATGTTCCGCGAAGCCTGCTTCCCGAAAGTGGAAGTGAATCCACAGGACGCGCATCAGGCTTACATCCGTGGTGAGGTGGAGCTGGTAGCGATTGCGCAAGCCGAAGGGCGCATTGCTGCCGAAGGTGCGCTGCCCTATCCACCGGGCGTACTGTGCGTGGTGCCGGGAGAAGTGTGGGGGGGCGCGGTGCAGCGTTACTTCCTCGCGCTGGAGGAGGGCATCAACTTGCTCCCGGGCTTCTCGCCGGAGCTGCAAGGGGTTTACACCGAGGAAGATGACAGCGGTCGTAAACACTTAGTGGCGAACATGATGGTGCGCTAATGTGCCCGACGGCGTGGGGTGAGATCACCGCACGCCGTCAGCATCCTGTCAGTGGCGCACCACCTGAATTTTCTCTTTAGCCAGCCTTCCTGTGCGGTATCTCACCTGCTTGCGACGTTTGCCGGTGATGTAAACACCCACGCACAGCACCATAAACGTCACCATCAGGGTCATCAAACTCTCATAGCGATACTGCGGCAGATAGAACATATAGCCCAGCACGCTAATAATCATCAAAATGCTTAGCCAGGTCAGCCACGGGAACAACCACATCTTGAAATCAGGCGTGATGCCCTGTTTCTCGAGCGCTGTGCGCATTCTCAGCTGTGAAACGGCAATCACCAGATAGACAATCAGCGCAATCGCGCCAGTGGTGGAGATCAGGAAGGCAAACACCTCTCCCGGAAAAGCGTAGTTGGCAATACAGGCGACAAATCCGGCCAGCGTGGAACCTAATACCGCCACACGCGGCACGCCGCCGTTGGATACCGTGGCACAGGAGGCCGGGGCATTGCCGCGTTTACCGAGGGAATAGAGCATGCGTGAAGCGGTATATAACCCGGAGTTCATGCAGCTGCACACGGCAATCAGCACCACCAAATCCACCACCAGTTTGGCACCGGGGAAATTCAGCGTGGATAACACATACTGGAAAGTGCCCTGTGCTAACAGCTGCGGATCATTCCAGGCCACCAGTGACACCACGAGGAAAATAGAGAGCAAATAAAATAACGCGATGCGGTAAACCACCAGATTAATGGCACGACTGATCTTTTTACCGGGGTCTTTGGACTCCACCGCGGCAATGGTGACCACCTCCGCGCCAAAGAATGAAAAAATGGTCAGTAAAATACCGGTTAATACCGCGCCAAAACCGTGCGGCATAAAGCCGATGCGGTCATATAAGTGTGCCACGCCACTGACATTCGCCATTGGCCAATATCCGGAAATCGCCACGATGCCGATGCCAATAAATCCAATAATCGCCACCACTTTGATGATGGCGAACCAAAACTCAAAGGCACCAAAGTTTTTAACGCTAAAGAGGTTGGTGACGGTAAGTAACAGAATGATGGCGGTGGTAAATTGCCACGCGGCAATGGAAGGGAAATAAGCATGCAAAATATCGGCACCGGCAATCGCTTCAACCGGAATCAGCAACACCCAAAACCACCAGTATAACCAGCCAATGGTGAAACCTGCCCAGGGACCAATGGCTTTCGCCGCGTAGGTTGAAAAGGACCCCGAATCGGGTTGCAGCACGGCCATTTCCCCCAGCATGCGCATCACCAGCAGTACCAGCACACCGGTCATGGCGTAGGAGAGCAACACTGCCGGGCCTGCGGTGGCGATGGCATTCGCGGAACCGACAAATAATCCGGCACCAATGATGCCAGCGATGGAGATCATACCAACCTGTCGATCTGAAAGGCCGTCGCCTAACGAATCCTGTTTTGCGGGTGAATGGCTCATACATTTCCTCTTAGCAATTCAGGCATGACATTGGATATCCCACGGGATGCCATCATCCGTGTTGATGAAATAATGTTGATATGCCTGACGCGATGTTATTTTCCGCGATGAAGTGTGATCTTCATCGATATTTTAATTATTTAAATCAATACCAGAAATAATCTATAGAGCGATATGGAACGTTGTTAATTCACAGGTGGAGACGTGAAATAATCATTGCACCTTATTGAAAAAAGGGTCAATCAGGCTGGATAAGTGAGATGGAAGGAAAAGTAAGAAATATAGAATATAAGTGAATGGCAGGTAATGTGTGTTGTCGGAAAAACAAGGATTTGCGAGAGATGAACTTTCACCATATTGATTTCTTATTTTTGTGAGGTCAGGCGAAATTTATCGACGCGATATATCTCTGAGAGGGTAATTAAAAAAGAGGCAGTCAGAGTCAATCTTTTTCCCTCTGTCTGCCCCTAAAATAATTCATGCGTTAAATCATCAGTTGATGATTAATACCGATGATAACTACGCTGCGCCTGGTTCACCTTATACAGATAGCGGCGTGACTCGCCCGATGGGTGGTTGGTGGTCAGCGTCTGATACACTTCATTCGGCGACATGCCGTTAATCAGCGAGAAGGCGCGATCTTTATCGCTTGAGAACACGCGCAGTACGCTACCCGCGCCGCCGTTGTAGGCGGTGATCACCGCGTAACGACGTGACACCGGATCCTGAATTCCGCCTAAATAGCTCTTCTGCAGCAGTGACAGATAGGCCGTGCCCGCATCGATGTTATTGGCCGGATCGAGCAGATAGCTGCGGCTTGGTTTACCCCATTTGCCCTTCATGCGGAACACGTCCACGCCAGCGGTGTGCTGAACCACCTGCATCAAGCCGAGCGCATCAGAGTTGCTGACCGCATAGGGGTTGAAGCTAGATTCTGTCTGCATAATCGCCAGAATCAGGGATGCATCTACGCCGTACTCTTCAGCGGCTTTACGCACCAGCGGCAGATATTTATGCGCACGTTTGTCGAGGTGGTTCGGTACCATCGGAATGGTCACCGACCAGATGACATGCAGGCCAGAAGTGCGTTTTTGCAGTTTGTTCTGAATCAGATAATCGGCGAAGTTGGCAGCACGGCCCTGCCAGCGAATCGGCTGACCGGTGTTATCCAGCACCTGGCCGTAAAGCAGCGGCTCTTTACTGATCTGAATATCATTGGCATCTGAGTAGAGATCGACATTACCGGGATCGTCACCAATCAACAGCGTGGTGATGATCGCCTGACGCAGGCTGGCCATCGGATCGGTGCCGGCAATGGTCTCAATGGTAATGCTACCGCTGTCGAAGTTGATGTGACTGCGGGTGTAATAGCTGTCGCTATATTTGACGTAATCTTTCGGCCCGGCGATCAGGACTTCATTGATACCCCAAATATTTTCAATGTTGGCGGCGAACTGCCCCATCAGGATGTCGAAACCGTTGGTGTCCTTGACCCACTCTTCGTGATACTGCGATTTTTTTTGTCCGGAGCAGGAAACCAAAAGTGGGGCAATCACTAACAGCGCTATCAGTTTTTTATTCATTGTAAATGCGTGCCTGATTCGAAAAAGAGGGCCTCAAAGGAAGGCCCTGAACGATTATTTTTCTGGCGGGGTGAAACCTTCGATGTGCACATCCTTGCCTTCGAACAGGAAATTGATCATCTCCTTTTCCAGCACTTTGCGATCTTCCGGATTCATCATGTTGAGCTTTTTCTCGTTGATCAACATGGTCTGCTTGGACATCCACTGCTGCCAGGCTTCTTTGGAAATCTCATTGTAGATGCGTTTACCGATCTCACCTGGATAGAGCTGGAAATCCTGCCCTTCAGCGTCGCGTTGCAGAAACGTACAAAAAATGGTGCGGCTCATTACTCTTCCTCTTGGATCACGCGCGTGTGCAGTGCCAGTTGCTGGGGATGGCGCAATTCGTGCAGCAAACGCTCAACGGGCGCTGCCAAACCCACTGACGGTGGTTGCGCTAAGTTATACCAGAGACCGCTCGCTTCATCCATCAGCGACCCGGCAGAAGGCCACGCCAGCCACATAGGCACAATGTCTAAGTGGAAATGGCTGAAGGTATGACGAAACGCCGTAAGCTGCTGCGGTTTAGCGTGAATGCCGCGTTCGGCCAGCCAGTCAGTTAGCGCTTGCTCACTAGTGAACTGCGGGAAACAGAACAGGCCGCCCCATAACCCCACCGGTGGACGTTGCTCCAGAAACACGTCGTCGCCGTGCTGTATCATCAGGAACCAGCCGGTGCGCTCGGGAATCGTTACTTTGGGCTTCTTACCTGGATACTCCGCCCAACTATTGTTGGCATACGCTACGCAGCCGTTGCTGACCGGGCAAATCTCACACTTGGGACGTGAGCGAGTGCACACTAACGCACCGAGATCCATCATCGCCTGATTAAACTGGCTAACGCCTTCGGCAGGCGTCACTTCTTCGCTGATCTGCCATAGACGTTTCTCAACGTCTTTTTTGCCCGGCCAACCGCCGACGGCATAACAACGTGCCAGCACGCGCTTGACGTTACCGTCGAGAATCGGGAAATGCAGGCCCAGCGACAGGGACAGCACTGCACCCGCCGTGGAGCGCCCAACGCCGGGCAGCGCGGCCACGTCATCGAAATTGCGCGGGAACTCGCCACTGTGTTTATCGACTACCTGTTTTGCCGCTTTATGCAAATTGCGCGAGCGGGCGTAATAGCCGAGGCCGGTCCACAGATGCAAAACTTCGTCCAGCGGTGCAGCGGCCAGATCGGCAATCGTCGGGAAGCGCGCCATAAAGCGTTCAAAGTAAGGGATAACGGTGGCAACTTGCGTCTGCTGCAGCATCACTTCGGAGAGCCACACCTTATAAGGTGTTTTCTCCTGCTGCCACGGCAGGGTTTTGCGGCCGAAGCGCTGATACCACTCCAGCACCTGTTGCGCGAACTGCGGCGCTTGCATCATTTGAGGAAATATTCCGTGTTTGCTCTACAATCAGGCAGGAATTCCAGCACAGAGACATCGGGGTGTAAACCGGAAGATTGCAAAGGCTTGCTTCTGCTATCTAACTTTGCATAATGCCCGTTTCCCAGAAAAGGCTAACCAGCAGGCTTCAACATGATTAATGACGTCATCACCCCGGAATTTGATGAGAACGGGCGGCCATTACGCCGTATCCGCAGTTTTGTGCGCCGGCAGGGGCGCTTAACGAAAGGACAGCAGCTCGCGCTCGATAATTACTGGCCGGAGATGGGCGTCGAGTTCCAGCAAGAGCCGCTGGATTTAGCTGCACTGTTTGGTCGCGAAGCGCCAGTGGTGCTGGAAATCGGTTTTGGTATGGGCGCCTCACTGGTGACTATGGCGCAAAATAATCCCCATCAGAACTTCCTCGGCCTTGAAGTCCATGCACCGGGCGTGGGAGCTTGCCTGGCTTCGGCAAAAGAAGCTGGCGTGGAAAACCTGCGCGTGATGTGTCACGACGCAGTGGAAGTGCTGCAGCAGATGATTCCGGATAACTCACTGCGCATGGTTCAACTGTTCTTCCCGGATCCATGGCATAAAGCGCGCCACAATAAACGTCGCATTGTGCAGGTACCCTTTGCTGAGTTGGTGATGCGTAAGCTGAAACTGGGCGGCGTGTTCCATATGGCCACCGACTGGGAAGATTACGCGACGCACATGCTGGAAATCATGAGCAGCGTGGATGGGTATAAAAACCTGTCAGAAGCTAACGATTACGTGCCGCGTCCGGAAACGCGCCCGTTAACGAAATTTGAGCAGCGCGGGCAGCGACTGGGCCACGGCGTTTGGGATCTGATGTTTGAGAGGATTAAATAATGGCCGTACAGCGTAGCCGTCGTTTACGTAAAAAACTGCATATCGATGAGTTTCAGGAGTTAGGTTTCTCTGTTGCCTGGCGTTTTGCCGAAGGCACCACCGAGGAGCAAATTGATGCCACGCTGGATCAGTTTATTACTGAAGTGATTGATCCGAATGGCCTGGCGTATGACGGCAGCGGTTATCTGGTGTGGGAAGGCCTGGTTTGCCTGCAGGAAACCGGTAAGTGCACCGACGAGCACCGTGAGCTGGTGCGTAAATGGCTGGAGAAACGCGAGCTGTCAGATGTTCAGGTGACTGAACTCTTTGACGTCTGGTGGGACTAACTATTTTTACCAGCCTGAGAGATCGTTTCAGGCTAGCTCACTTGCGCTTTGGGCGCCGGGCAGTGCATGCACAAGTTGCGATAGCAATCTGAACGCCCACAGGGCGGCTCCGAAAGGGGCGAGCGTCGCGAGTCATTCTTATGTACTCCGATGCGCGCCAGTTGCTGTGCGCTGACCGTTTTCCAATTCGCTGCGCCGCCTGTGCCTGACCTGTTCTTACAGCAAGGCGTGGGCGGCTTTTCATTTTAGGGAGATTTCATGGTTCGTAAGGCGCTTCTTACCGCACTGCTGCTGGCTGCTGCATCACAGGCCCAGGCTGATTATCAGTGCAGTGTTAATCCTCAGGATGACGTGATCATCAAACCGCAGAGTGTGCAGGTGGTGGGCACTAACGGTAATCTTGAAATCTCACCGCAGGGCGATGTGACCTTTAACGGGCAGAAAGCCAACGTGGATAACGCCACGCGTCAGAAGGCCATCGACTATCAGAATGCGTTACGCCGTGATTTGCCGTGGGTTGATAACGGTGCATCAACGCGTCTGGAGCGCAGCCGCGTAGCGCTGGATAAAGTGATTGTGGAAAAGCTCGGTGCCAACAGCAACGTGCGTAATCGCCTGACCAAGCTGGATGGACAGCTGAAGCAGCAGATGAACCGTATCATTGAGCATCGCCCGGATGGTTTGACTTTCCACCATCAGGCGATTGATCAGGTGCGCGCCGATGGCGAAAAGCTGGTGCAGAGCACGCTGGGCGGCATTATGCAGGACAGCCTGAACGAGATGGGCAGCAGCCAGGCTGCCAGCGGTAGCAATCCCCTGCAGGCGATTATGGGCAACCTTGGCGGTTTGCAGCAGGCGGTTCAGGCGGAATGGAATAAGCAGGAACAGGACTTCCAGAATTTCGGTCATGAGGTGTGTAATCGCGTGACGGATCTGGAAGCACAGCGTAAAGGTTTGGTGCAGAACGTTAAGTAAGTTGTGTCGCGGCCTTCGAAAAGGCCTCGTCGTGAGGACAGCAAATGTCTTCGGGAACGAGGTCACTTCAGCAGGTACGCCGCTGTGCACAGGCGGCTTAGCCGCTTTGATGGCCTGGTTGCGATGCCGTTTTGAATTAGCCGCCGCCTTGAATGTCAGGGGGACGGCTAAGCCGTTTAGAATTAGCCGCCGCCTTGAATGTCAGGGGGGACGGCTAAGCCTTTTTGAACACTAAGGGGGTCTCAACATAGGGGCGGCTCAGTGCAGCTTCGTACTAAGGTCTAAGCGTATGGGCTCTGGCCTACATAAACAGTTCAAGCAGCGAATTCAGGAACAACTTCCCTTTCTCGGTTATCTGCCACTGCTCTGCGGTTTCCACCACGTAACCCGCTTTTATCGCTTCATCCATCTGCGCACGGATCACTTGCTCATCCAACCCGGTATAGCGGCTGAAATCTGCACGCGGAGCGGCTTCCAGCAGACGGAAGCGGTTCATAAAGAACTCAAACGGCTTGTCATCGTTCTCCACGTTGTGCTGCTTGTCGAGATACTTACCTTGCATAAAGCCGCGCGGATGACGGGTTTTCACCGTACGCACAATTCTGCCATCCGGTTGCGTCAGTTTGCCGTGGGCACCACAGCCGATGCCAAGGTAATCACCAAAGCGCCAGTAGTTGAGGTTGTGTTCGCAGCGATAACCCGGCTTGGCATAGGCTGAAGTCTCGTACTGCTGATAACCAGCGGCACTCAGCAGTTCATGGCCTTGCTCATAGATATCCCACAGCGCATCGTCATCCGGCAATACCGGCGGACGCGAGCTGAACATCGTGTTCGGCTCGATGGTTAGCTGATACCACGACAGATGCGGCGGATTCAGCGCAATCGCCTGACGCAAATCGTCCAGTGCCTCTTCCAGTGACTGATCGGGCAAACCGTGCATCAGATCGAGGTTAAAGCTGCGCAGGCCAAGGCCGGCGGCAAGATGGGCGGCACGTACCGCTTCATCAGGGCCGTGAATGCGTCCTAAGCGCTCCAGCTTCTGCGGGCTAAAACTCTGCACGCCAATCGAAATACGGTTAATACCGGCTTTCTGGTAGCCGCTGAAGCGATCCGCTTCCACGGTGCCCGGATTGGCTTCCATGGTGACCTCTGCATCGGCCGCCAGCGGCAGGCGCGCACGCACGCCATCCATCAACATTTGCATGGCGTTGCTGCTGAGCAGGCTCGGTGTGCCGCCGCCGATGAAGATGGTGCGCACTTCACGGCCAGCGGTAAGCGGCAGGTCCTGTTTAAGATCGCTGAGCAGGTGCTGCACATACTCGATGTGCGGCACCTCGCCTTTTAACGCGTGAGAGTTGAAATCACAGTACGGGCACTTCTGTACACACCACGGAATGTGGATGTACAAGCTTAACGGAGGTAACTCAGGCATCGCGCATCGCATCCAGTAACAGCGTCAATGCTTTGCCACGGTGAGAAACAGCACGCTTTTCATCTTTACTCAGCTCTGCTGCGGTTTTGCCCAGTTCAGGAACATAGAAAATCGGGTCGTAACCAAAGCCGCCTTCACCTGCGGCTGCACGGGTAATTTCACCCGCCCAGCTGCCGTGGAACACCAGCGGTGTCGGATCTTCAGCATGACGCACATAAACCAGCACACAGTGGAACTGCGCCTGACGCTTGCCGTCCGGCACATTTTCCAGCGCAACCAGCAGCTTCTCGAGATTTTGCTGATCGCTGGCGTCTTCACCGGCATAGCGCGCAGAGTAGATGCCTGGCGCGCCGCCGAGCGCATCCACCGCCAGACCAGAGTCATCGGCAATCGCTGGCAAGCCAGTGATCTGCGCCGCATGACGCGCCTTAAGAATGGCATTTTCAATAAAGGTCAGGCCGGTTTCTTCCGCTGACTCAACGCCCAGCTCGGTTTGTGCCACGATATCGAGGCCGAAGGCCGCTAACAAATCGGCCAGTTCACGAACTTTGCCCGGATTACCGGTGGCGAGTACGACTTTTTGCATAACAGTTCCAGATTAACGAATTACAGCAAATACCAGAGACCTGGGAACAGGTCCATGCCGAGGAAATTCAGTGCGTACAGCACCAGAATCACAATCATGGCAGAGAAATCGATGCCGCCCATCGCAGGCAGAATACGGCGAATCGGTGCCATCAGCGGTTCAGTCAGCTGAATCAACACGTAATCAATCGGGCCACGTCCCTGGCTGATCCAGCTCATCAGTGAACGAATGATAATCACCCAGAACACCAGATAACCGGCGGATTTCACCAGTGACAGCAGGCCGACTAACAGATTGGTGGGATCCACGGAGAACACGCCAACCTGAATTAGCAGTAGCACCGGATATTTCAGGGTGGTCAGTACAAAGGCCAACACCAGCGAGGCCGTGTCAATCGGGCCTATTGCTGGCAGCACGCGACGCAGCGGCTTGATAATCGGCTGTGTAATCTTCACCACAAACTGTGACAGCGGGTTATAGAAATCACAGCGTGACCACTGCATCCAGATGCGCAGCAGCAATACCATCACGTACAGGTCGATCAGCGTTTTGACTAAAAACGTCATTGTTAACATGAGGTTCCTCAATTATTGTTGTGAAGGTCGCGCATAATCCCGCGCGCCAAATACGGCGGTGCCAATACGCACCATGGTGCTGCCTGCGGCGATTGCCGCATCCATGTCGTCGCTCATTCCCAGAGAAAGCGTATCGACGTCAGGGTAATTCTGTTGCAGGGCGCGAAACGCGTCAGCCATCTGCTGACATACCGCGAACTGTCGATCGTAATCAGGCTCCGGCGCCGGGATTGCCATCAATCCGCGCAAGCGCAGACGCGGCAATGCGGCTATCTGTGCCGCCAGCGCCGGAATCGCCTCCAGCATGATGCCAGATTTGCTGTTCTCGTCACTGATATTTACCTGAATTAACACGTTAAGCGGCGGCAGCGCTGCCGGACGCTGATCGTTCAGACGTTGTGCGATGCGTTCACGATCCACGGTGTGACACCAGGCAAAATTCTCCGCCACCAGTCGGCTTTTATTGGATTGTAGCGGCCCGATAAAATGCCACTGCAGATCAGGATGTGCGGCCAGCTCAGCCACCTTTTCAACCCCTTCCTGTACGTAATTTTCACCGAATGCCTGCTGACCCGCAGCAATCGCTTCTGCGACTGCGCTCGCAGGTTTGGTTTTGCTCACTGCAAGCAGAGTAATTTCTTCTGGCGCGCGGCCGCAGCGTGCAGCGGCAGTGGCGATACGCTCACGCACTTGCTGTAGGTTGTGCTCAATGGAAGTCATAGTCAGGAGAAGTTAAATGGATTTGGATGAAGTTGTGGCCCTTAGTGTAAAGCATAACGCCGCCGATCTGCACCTTTGCAGCGGACATTTACCGCACTGGCGACGGCAGGGCGTGCTGGAGCCGATCCCACAACAAACCGCATTGGATGGCGACTGGCTGGAAACCTTCTTGCAACAGTGGCTCAGCGGCGTGCAGCAGGATGAGCTGGAAGCGAGCGGGCACGTTGATTTTGCCATCACCCTGGAAAGCGGCGTGCGTTTGCGTGCCAACCTGTTTATGCAGCGCCACGGTTTATCGCTGGCGCTGCGCTTGATTGCCAACCAGGCACCCAACATCAACCAGTTGCAACTGCCCGATGTGGCACAGCAATTGTTGCAGCTGGAAGAGGGGCTGATCTTAATTACGGGTGCCACCGGCAGCGGTAAATCCACTACGCTGGCGGCGATGGTGGATAGTCTCAATCGCGAACAGGCACGCCACATTATTACGCTGGAAGATCCGATTGAGTTTGTGCATCACAGCCAGCGCTCGTTGATACAGCAGCGGGAAGTGGGCGCACACACGGCGTCATTCCAGCAAGGATTGAAAGCGGCGCTGCGCGAAGATCCGGATGTGATTCTGTTGGGTGAGCTACGTGACAGCGAGACCATTCGGCTGGCGCTGACTGCGGCAGAAACCGGGCATCTGGTACTGGCCACGCTGCACACACGCGGTGCCACGCAAGCGGTGGATCGGCTGGTGGATGTGTTTCCTGCCGAGGAAAAAAACCTGGTGCGCACCCAGCTTGCGGGCAGTTTGAAAGCGGTGCTGGCACAGCGTTTGGTGCCTGCAAAAAATGGCGGGCGGATTGGCTTGTTCGAGGTGCTGGTGGCCACGCCTGCGGTGGTTAATTTAATCCGCGAGGGCAAGATGCATCAATTGCCTGGCGTGCTGCAAACCGGCGCGCAGGCAGGGATGCAGACGTTCGCGCAGAGCGAACAAGCACGTCATCAGGCGGGATTGATTTGAGTGTGTGTGAGTCGATTAAAAGGGCGGGATTGATTTGAGTACCTGCGAGTCAATATGAAGGGGCTGGCATCATTTGCTTGCCTGCGGGTCGATACGAAGGGGCGGGCATGATTTGCGCGCCTGTGAGTCGATACAAATGGCAGAATTGATTGGCGAGTTTGCAGGTTGCAGTAAATGGCGAGAGCACAACAGCCGAGCGAATAACAAGCAAGCGGTGGCATAATTTGCCAGGTGCGCATTCACGCGCACCTGGATTTTATTCAATGCGTGTCGAACCAGTCTTCCAGAATGATCACCGCCGATTGTGAATCGACCTGACCTTTCTGCAATGCACGGAAGCCTCCGCGTTCGAACAGGTCGGCGCGCGCTTCAACGGTACTGAGGCGCTCGTCCTGCAGCTCAACGCGCACGCCAAATCGGCCATGAATGCGATTGGCGAACTTGCGGGCGCGATCGGTTAACGGCTGCTCGGTGCCGTCCATGTTCAGCGGCAAGCCCACCACCACGTAATCAGGCTGCCACTCTTTCAGTAGCTTCTCGATCAGCTTCCAGTCTGGCGTGCCATCTTGTGCTTTAAGCGCGGTCAGAGCGCGTGCGGTGCCGGTCAGCTGCTGGCCAACAGCCACGCCGATGCTTTTGGTGCCGAAATCGAAGCCCAGCAAGGTTTCACTGGCCATCAGGCGTGCCCTGCATCGCTGGTCATATTATGAATATCAATGCCCATGCTGCGCGCGGCTTCGCGCCAGCGTTCGGCGATTGGCGTCTGGAACAGAATATTGCTGTTCGCGGGGGTGGTCAGCCAGGCATTTTCCAACAGCTCGTTCTCCAGCTGGTCTTTCTCCCACGCGCAGTAACCTAACGCTACCAGCACGTTATCAGGCTGTTCTGCGGTGCCGATCGCTTCCAGCACATCCCGTGAAGTGGTGATCACGGTGTTATCAGAGATACGGATACTGGAAGAGTAAATTTTCTGGGCTGAGTGCAGGATAAAGCCGCGATCTTCCGCCAGCGGGCCGCCAGCGAACACCGGCTTGTCCAGCTTAATGGCAGGGTCACGTTCTGTTGGGCTGATTTTAAGTTTCTTCAGAATGCCTTCGACCGTCAGGTTTTCCATCGGCTTATTCACGATCAAACCCATGGCGCCATCTTCATTGTGCTC
The DNA here is from genome assembly GCF_051336905.1 of Pantoea sp. C8B4. Classification (NCBI taxonomy): domain Bacteria; kingdom Pseudomonadati; phylum Pseudomonadota; class Gammaproteobacteria; order Enterobacterales; family Erwiniaceae; genus Pantoea; species Pantoea sp. C8B4. Next base: position 143,235 of record NZ_JBGMNK010000002.1, on the reverse strand, counting down.
GCAGATATACACCACCGAGCGTTTGAACAGCGGGTCCTGCAGCGACGGCATCGCAATCAAAAAATGGTGCTGTAAATTCATTCTCACTCGTATACCAAAAATAACCGGCGCGGCCGCAGCCACGTCGGTTTTGGGTTCTCACGGCGCTTACACGCCGTTGACATCAGCCCAGGCGTTTCTCAATGGCATCCATCAGCATGCCGGTGATCGAGATCGGGAATGCAGCCTCGATTTCACGCACGCAGGTTGGGCTGGTTACGTTAACTTCGGTGAGTTTATCACCAATGATGTCCAGGCCGACAAAAATCAGCCCTTTAGCTTTCAGCGTTGGACCCACGCGACGGGCGATTTCCCAGTCGCTGTCACTCAACGGGCGTGCTTCACCGCGGCCACCCGCTGCAAGGTTACCACGGGTTTCGCCACCCTGTGGGATACGCGCCAGGCAGTAAGGCACCGGCTCGCCATCCACCACCAGCACGCGTTTATCGCCATCTTTGATCGCTGGCAGATAGTTTTGCGCCATGCAGAAGTTCTGGCCGTGGTTGGTCAGGGTTTCGGTGATGACGCCAAAGTTCGGGTCGTCCTGCTTCACGCGGAAGATCGAGGCACCGCCCATACCGTCCAGCGGCTTCAGGATCACATCACCGTGCTCCTGCCAGAATGCACGCAACTGCTCTTTGTTGCGGGTCACCAGCGTATCTGGCGTCAGGTCGGCGAACCACGCGGTATAAAGCTTCTCGTTACAGTCACGCAGGCTCTGCGGTTTGTTGACGATCAATGTGCCTTGCTCTTCTGCACGTTCCAGCAGGTAGGTGGCATAGATGAATTCGGTATCGAACGGCGGATCTTTACGCATCAGCACTACGTTGAGATCGGCCAGCGGGATGACCTGCTCACTGCCGAACTCATACCATTTGTCGTAGTTTTGCTCCACGCTCAGCAGGCGCGTGCGGGCGTAGGTCACGCCACCGCGCAGGGAGAGATCGCCCATCTCCATGTAATGAATTTCGTAACCACGGCGCTGTGCTTCCAGCAACATGGCGAAGCTGGTGTCTTTTTTAATGTTGATGGACGAAATTGGGTCCATAACGATGCCAAGCTTAATCATTATTCTCTCCTCAAAGGGGGATTTTCTTGCCCCGTTCCGTGACAGCGCTGCGGCTTTTCACGTGCGTAGTTTTACAACCCGAAAGTATCCCTTAACCGAGGTCACCAAACCTCACCTGAAGTGCCGTAATGGCCGTGAGCGCAGTGGTTTCTGTGCGCAGCACGCGTGGGCCTAACAAAATATCGGTGAAACCCTGCTGCGCCGTCATGGCAATTTCGTCTGCTGAGAGACCACCTTCCGGACCAATCAGCAGGCGAACACGTTCAACCGGCTGCGGCAGGGTGTTAATACTGTGGCTGGCACGTGGATGCAGATTGAGCTTTAAACCACTCTCCTGCTCAGCACACCAGGCTTCCAGCGTCATCGCTTCACGGATTTCCGGCACACGATTGCGGCCGCACTGTTCACAGGCGGCAATCGCAATTTTTTGCCATTGCTGAATCTTTTTCGCCAGTCTTTCAGCATCCAGCTTTACGCCGCAGCGCTCCGAAAACAAGGGTGTAATGACGTTCACGCCGAGTTCGATCGATTTCTGGATGGTGAATTCCATTTTTTCGCCGCGCGACATCACCTGCCCAAGGTGGAGATGGAGCGGAGATTCACGGTCATCAGGCTGACTGGCAAGGACCCTTACTTTTACACGCTTTTTATCAGCCTGGGTGATTTCGGCGTTAAAAGTCAGATTACTGCCATCAAACAGCTCAATTTGTTGACCGGCGGTCATGCGCAGCACGCGCCCGACGTGGTTAGCGGCATCTTCATCGAGGAAGACTTCACTGTTAACTTCAAGAGGTTCGGGATGATAAATGCGAGGTATGCGCATGCGGTTCCTGCCAGCGTTATGCCGTGTCATCGGACACGGCCCAATCGGAAAAAAGCTAGTGTAGGGTAGCGCTTTTAGCGCTGGCAAGCCTGTTGTACATAGGGATTGTGATTTCCCTGCACCTGCGCGATGCGGTTGTCGCGTTCGCACTCCCATTGGCTTACCGGATATTGCTTGTTCCAGGCGGTAAACAACTGGGTCTGCTGGCGTGACAGACGCAGCTGATATTGGTCACGCATGTAGAAGTAGGTACGGGCGATGACACCGCGTGCACGCTCGGGTGGCTGCGCCAGTTTCTGCTTGAAATCGACTTTCATTGCGCACTGACCATATTGCGCGTCGCCGCCGTTCCACTGACTGTACTGGAAATTATTGCGATCGCCATTCACTTCACCAATCGCCGGCTGCAGATTATGCAGGTCGCTTTCAATGCGGCGGTAATCGGCATCTTTACTGCAGTTTTTACGACCGCCGTTTTGCCAGCACTGGCGCTGATGGCCGAACTCCCATGCCGGCATCACATGTTCCCACTCAATACGTTCAGCGCGATTGGCATTTTTACGGACGCTGTAGCCGCAGCTACTGAGATCGGGCACACCTTTCTTGCCGTGCCAGCTGATTTTGCAGCCGCAGTAAAATTCTGCCGGGGCATCGGCATTGATCTGCGCGGCGACCACTTTGGCCTGCTGGAAGTTATTTTGATTGTAGTGGGTAATGCTGAGGCTGAAAGCGCTAATGGGGGCAACTAATAAGGAGAGTAACAACAGCGTTTTGCGAGACATATTCCAAAAATTACCTGATGCGTAAAAAGGCGGCAGGGTAGCAGAATGGCGCAGGATGGGATATCAGATAAACGGATTAACCTGCTGAAAATTCACCAGGTTGCAGCAGAGTACCGCATTGCACGCAGCGGTATTCACTTTCACCCCGTAACACGCGGTTGTGACGGCGCACGGTGAGCTGGTGCTGCTGACAGCGGCAGCGATAGGGGAAGGTGTTGCTGCGCACCGAAGCGATTTCGAACTGATGGGTACGACGCGCGGGAACGCCGAGCACGCTCTCCATCATCCACTTCCACTCTTTGCCGTGCGGCGGCACGCGACCAAAGGTTTTCCATACCAGCAGGTGCGCCAGCTCGTGCGGCACCACCTCATCCACAAAGGCCTGCTGATTTTCCAGCAATAGCACCGGGTTGATGCGAATCTCCCATTTCTCCAGCCAGGCTGTACCGGCAGCGGTACCGCGCTGCTGATACACCAGCTTCGGCTCGTCATAGTGACGCTCCAGCTTTTCATTGGCGAGCTGCAAATGGTGACGCAACGAGCGCATCACGGCTTGTTGCAGGGCAATGGGAAGGCGAGGTGTTTTCATGCCGGGCAGGATAACCTGGTACGCACAAATGCGCACCTGACGAAACGCACAAAAAAAAGGCCGCCAATCGGCAGCCCTTCGTATCGCTTATCGACCTTATTGCTGGCCGATATCGCGCAGTTTTTTGCCTTTCATCAGGTTGCGCTCGATGTGTTCCAGCGAGACGTTTTTGGTCTCGGGAATCAGCGCCACGGTCAGCAGGATAAAGAACACGTTCAGACCTGCGTACACCCAGAAGGTCGGTGCGTTGCCCAGCGTGTTGAGCATGGTCAGGAAGGTGGCACCGACAATCATGTTGGCAATCCAGTTGGTTGCGGTCGATACGGTGATACCAAAATCGCGGCCTTTCAGCGGCTGAATTTCTGAACACAGTACCCAGATCAACGGACCCGCAGACATCGCAAAACCAACGATGAACATCAGCAGCATGGCGACAGCAAAGTACTGTGCGGAAGCGGAGTTGATGCCGATGTGCAGCATGGTACCGAGGATACCCATACCGGCAGCCATCACGATGAAGCCCAGCACCAGCGTCGGTTTACGGCCCCAGCGATCAACCAGGCCAATCGCAATAAATGTCGCCAGTACGTTGACCAGACCAACAATGACTGTGCCCCACATCTGCTGAGTGGTATTAGCGAAGCCCGCAATCTCAAAGATTTTTGGCGCGTAATACATGATGACGTTCATACCAGTGAACTGCTGCATCACCTGCAACAGCACACCCAGGAACACCGCACGGCGGAAGTTACTGTTGCTCTGGAACAGCTGCCAGCCAGACTGTTTGATCTTCAGGCTTTCACGAATCTCATCCAGTTCACGTTTAGCTTGTTCGCTGGTATCACGCAGACGAGCCAGCACGCGTTCTGCACTGCGGAAATCGCCTTTCGCCGCCAGCCAGCGTGGGCTGTTTGGCAGGAAGAATACGCCCACCAGCAGCAGTACTGCCGGAATGGTGATGATGCCCAGCATCCAGCGCCATGCGCCAGCGTCACTGAAAGCGGTATCAGACAGATACGCGCCAAGGATACCGATGGTGATCATCAATTGATAAAGAGAAATCATGCTGCCACGAATCTTTTCCGGTGCGATTTCAGAAAGATACAGAGGAGCAGTGTAAGACGCGACACCCACAGCCAGGCCGAGCACCACACGTGCAGCAATCAGCATGTCCGGGCTGACCGCCATGGCTGACCACAGTGAACCGATCACGAACAGAATCGCACCCGCCATCAGGCTCTTTTTACGGCCGAGATGTGAAGACATCCAGCCGCTACCAATCGCACCGACAGCCGCACCGAACATCATTGAGCTGACAATCCACTCTTGCTCATGCGCAGTCACGTTGAAATCTTTGGCGATGAAGGGCAGGGCACCAGCGATAACGCCGATATCCAGACCAAACAGCAGACCGGCCAGAGCCGCTAAGAAGCAGACAAACAAGGTCATCATCTTGTTCGACGTTCTGCTCTTATGAGTATTACCAGGCATAATGCCTCCGAAGTTTATCTATCATTGTTTTTATCAATGTTATGAAACCTGCCGACGGAAAAAAGTGAGGATTATCACATCAGTGTAATCGGTTACACACGCTGAAACCCTGCAATCCAGCATTTTCCGCCTGAAATAGTTACGTAACCAGTAAGGTATAGCACCCTTTAAGTTTCTGACATCTCTCTAAATATCGGCTATCAGACGACGCTGAAAATAACGCATTTTAATGCGAATAACTACGCTGAAAATTCTCTAAATGACAGATTACAAAAGGTTTTCAAAATGTAATCGTTAACACTTTGTTGTAAGCAGAGAAAATGAAGTGTAGACGGCGGGGAAAAATGTGCTGGCTGGTTAACGGGCATAAAAAAGCCCGCTATAAGCGGGCTCGTTTTTGCAGGACTGTAAGATTACAGGCCCGCAGCCTCACGCAGTTGAGCAGCTTTATCTGTCTGCTCCCACGGGAAGTGTTCGCGACCAAAGTGACCGTAAGCCGCGGTCTCTTTGTAGATAGGTTTCAGCAGGTCCATCATCTGAATCAGGCCATATGGACGCAGGTCGAAGAACTCGCGTACCAGCAGGGTCAGCTGTTCGGTAGGGACTTTCTCAGTACCGAAAGTTTCCACCATGATGGAAGTTGGCTCAGCCACGCCAATCGCGTAAGAAACCTGGATTTCGCAACGGTCAGCCAGACCTGCCGCGACGATGTTTTTCGCGACATAGCGCGCTGCGTAGGCAGCAGAACGGTCAACTTTAGACGGGTCTTTACCAGAGAACGCACCGCCACCGTGACGCGCCATACCGCCGTAGGTATCAACGATGATTTTACGACCCGTCAGACCGCAGTCGCCCATTGGGCCGCCGATCACGAAACGACCAGTTGGGTTGATGTGGTATTTGGTGCTGGCATTCACCCACTCAGCAGGCAGTACCGGCTTGATGATCTCTTCCATCACCGCTTCACGCAGGTCGGCTGTCGAAATTTCTTCAGCGTGCTGAGTTGACAGTACGACCGCATCAATACCGACAATTTTGCCGCCATCGTACTGGAAAGTGATCTGGCTTTTCGCATCCGGACGCAACCACGGCAGTGAACCGCTTTTACGCACTTCAGCCTGACGCTGCACCAGACGGTGCGCGTAGGTCACCGGAGCGGGCATCAGCACGTCAGTTTCGTTGGTGGCATAGCCAAACATCAGGCCCTGGTCGCCTGCGCCCTGTTCCAGCGGATCGCTACGGTCAACACCCTGGTTGATATCAGGAGACTGCTTGCCAATCGCGCTCAGTACGGCGCAAGAGTTTGCATCAAAGCCCATATCGGAATGGACATAGCCGATTTCACGTACGGTATTACGAGTGATCTCTTCGATATCAACCCATGCGCTGGTGGTGATTTCACCGCCAACCAGCACCATACCGGTCTTAACGTAAGTTTCGCAGGCCACGCGTGCTTTAGGATCCTGTTCGAGGATCGCATCTAACACGGCATCGGAAATTTGGTCAGCGATTTTATCAGGATGTCCTTCTGATACGGACTCAGATGTAAATAGGTGTTTAGCCATTCTGTTCTTTACCTTACAAATGGTTTGAATTCGACTGCATAGCGTAAGTGGACCAGGCCAACTCGACGCCCCTTCAGGCAAAGCCGCGAGCAGTAGGGAGTATGGGCGCATTCGCCGACACCGCCTGGATGTTAACCAGTTTAGATGGAAAACCATCTGGACGGCTATTCTAGGTCACACAGTGAGCACTTTTCCAGTGCTTTTTCGGATTCCGCACGTTTACGCAAGTGGGCAGATGGAAGAAATTCCTGACACCTTCCACAGAATCCAGACAAAGATTTTGCTTTTTCACCCTGCAGACTGTATAAAACGCCGCTGCTGTCGACCACAGTACAAAAGGATGACGCCACCGTGCGTCGCGCCGTCAGAGCTGTTCTCTGATTTTCACCCAGGCCGTTTCTCGTTTGCTGTTTGCAGGCGTTGGAGGTGATAAAAGTAATGAACCACACTTCTCTTCTTCCCGGTTCACTGCGCTCAATGGGCGCGCTGGCAATCCTATCCCAATCCAGTTTTATTCTTTTCTCTCGTCGAAGTTTTGCGCGTTGCGGTAATTATCCCGACACGAGCGCCGGCTAAGCTATTCCCTCATTTCTGTCACTGTGTTTCACTCGTCTTACGCGGTACAAGCGTTGGCTTTTGGCCCGTTTTTTACTGACTGCGGCGTGGTGTTTTACACTTAGAGTCAGCAACGTGCACGGCAACCCGATAATCGGAGCTCAGCAGGATGGGGAAATGTTTACCCGGACTCACAACAGCAAGACCCGGCAACTGTTTCATATTTCAACGGAAAATTGAGGTTCGCGATGTCTGACGACATGAAGAATATCAAGGGTTCGTCAGCTGGCGAACAGGGTGTACTCCGCTCCATGCAGGAGGTGGCGATGAACGATCAGGAAGCAAGCAGAATGCTGCGTACCTACAATATTGCCTGGTGGGGTAATAACTATTATGACGTCAACGAGCTGGGCCACATCAGCGTGTGCCCGGATCCGGATCAGCCGGAAGTGCGCGTTGACCTGGCGAAACTGGTCAAAGAGCGTGAAGCCGATGGCCAGCGTCTGCCTGCGCTGTTCTGCTTCCCACAGATTTTACAGCATCGCCTGCGTTCGATTAACGCCGCCTTTAAACGTGCGCGCGAATCTTACGGCTATAAAGGTGACTACTTCCTGGTTTACCCAATCAAGGTTAACCAGCATAAGCGCGTAATCGAGTCGCTGGTGAACTCCGGTGAACCACTGGGTCTGGAAGCCGGTTCGAAAGCGGAGCTGATGGCAGTACTGGCGCACGCCGGTAAAACCCGTTCCGTGATCGTCTGCAACGGCTACAAAGACCGTGAATACATTCGCCTGGCGCTGATCGGTGAGAAGCTCGGTCACAAAGTTTACCTGGTCATCGAGAAGATGACTGAGGTTCGCCTGGTGCTGGAAGAGGCGGAACGCCTGAATGTAATTCCGCGTTTGGGGATCCGCGCACGTCTGGCATCGCAAGGTTCCGGCAAATGGCAGTCGAGCGGTGGCGAGAAGTCTAAGTTTGGTCTGGCAGCTTCGCAGGTATTGCAGCTGGTGGACATTATGCGCAAAGCCGGTCGTCTAGATAGCCTGCAACTGCTGCATTTCCATCTTGGTTCGCAGATGTCGAACATCCGCGACATCGCCACCGGCGTGCGTGAATCGGCGCGCTTCTATGTGGAGTTGGCGAAACTCGGCGTCAACATCAAATGCTTTGATGTCGGCGGCGGTTTGGGCGTCGATTATGAAGGTACGCGTTCGCAGTCTGATTGTTCGGTGAACTACGGCCTGAACGAATACGCCAACAACGTGATTTGGGCGATTGGCGATGCCTGTGAAGAGAACGGTCTGGAGCATCCAACGGTCATCACGGAGTCAGGTCGTGCGGTGACGGCGCACCACACCGTATTGGTCTCCAACATCATTGGGGTTGAGCGCAACGAATTCAGTACGCCAGTGGCACCGGATGTGGATTCACCGCGCCCGATTCAGAGCCTGTGGGATACCTGGCAAGAGATGCACGAGCCGAACGTCCGTCGTTCGCTGCGTGAATGGCTGCACGATAGCCAGATGGATTTGTTCGATATCCATACTGGCTACTCTTCCGGCACCTATGATCTCGGTCAGCGCGCCTGGGCAGAGCAGCTCTATTTGAGCATTTGTCACTATATCCAGCAGCATCTGGACCCAAGCAACCGCGCGCACCGTCCAATCATTGATGAATTGCAGGAGCGCATGGCGGATAAGATTTACGTCAACTTCTCGCTGTTCCAGTCAATGCCGGATGCATGGGGTATCGATCAGCTGTTCCCGGTGCTGCCGCTGGAAGGGCTGAACAAGATCCCTCAGCGTCGTGCGGTGTTGCTCGACATCACCTGTGACTCCGACGGTACCATCGATCACTACGTGGATGGTGACGGTATTGCCACTACCATGCCGATGCCAGAGTACGATATTGATAATCCGCCGATGCTGGGCTTCTTTATGGTGGGCGCGTATCAGGAAATCCTCGGCAATATGCATAACCTGTTTGGCGATACCGAAGCGGTTGACGTGTTCGCCTTCCCGGATGGCAGTGTAGAAGTGCAGTTGTCAGATGAAGGCGATACCGTGGCGGACATGCTGCAGTACGTGCAGCTGAACCCGAACGATTTGATGACGCTGTTCCGCGATCAGGTTACCCGGCAGCATGATATCGACGAAGATCTGCGCGCGCAGTTCCTCGAAGAGTTTGAAAGCGGTCTGTATGGATACACTTATCTTGAAGATGAGTAATCGTTAATGCGCTCAGCGGGCCCTGGTCAGGGCCCGTTTCATTCCCCTGCCATTCTATTTTCTTATTTCTTCTTTATTTATTTAAAATGTGATGAAGATCATCTTCAAAGAATCTTAACCTTGCGCTTTAAACTCGCGCTTTAAATACGTCTTTTCTATCTCCTTTATTTTCATTCATTAAGCCAAAAGCACACAGTGTCGCGCGTCTAAATACCCCTCCATTAACTACTGATTTCGTAAGGATTAGATAGCCTGACTGTTATGTTTTTCTTGCAAAGCATAATCAAAATTTAAACATTAAGGGTTGAATAGTACCATCGTGAAACTGAATTTATTGGAATCTTTTGGAGTTGTTTGATTCCAGAAGAAAAAAACACATTTTAGGATAAAAATAAACTACTACATTCATTGACTTAATTTTTATGATTCAAAATCAACAGCTTCTATTTTTTTCGATCTGTCAAGGTTAGCGATAAGTTAAATTTTTCCAGGAATTATCTGATCGTTATCTGAAATTAAAAGAAATTCACTCACGAAATTGATAGTTTTAAACGATTAAAGCTGAGGCCGACGTTTACTAAAATCTATTTTTCAAACTGTAAGGTGTGCGTTAGGCTTCAGTTAAGGTGTTAAGTTTTATCGATGTTTCCCTTACCTCTCACATGAGTAATCCTGACAATTCAGGAGTATCAGTTAGTTGCAGAAGGGACCGTGAAATGAGCAATCAACCCGAATACATTTTTTTGTTAGAACCGGTTCACGACATCACCGGGGAGTTGATTGCATGGGAGTTGCTTACACGATTCTCAGATGATGCAGATATTAATAATAAGCGTAACCCTTGCAGGGATGAAGGGTTCTTCAGTCGGCTTCCTGCTGACGAGAAATGGCAGTTATTCCTCCACCAGATCGGAAAACTTATTCAGCTATACCAGAAAGGGTTTGATCAGATAGTCAGTGTAAATGTGGATAGAGATATCGTCGCCGGTATTTTTGAAGATGCTGAAATACAAAAAAAACTGGCGAAACTGACGTTATTGCGTTTAGAGATATCCGCCTTTTTTACCGCGCGATTTAACAGCGCAGACCTGCTGATATTAAAAGGTGTCGCGAAGGTGACACACGCCCCTTTATGGCTTGATGACTTTGGTCCGGGTTATTCCAACCTGACCATGCTTGATAGCGGAATATTTGAAATCGTCAAGATTGACAAAGAATTTTTTTGGCAATTTGGCGACGGTCACATTTTTGACACGCTGCTTAGCCACCTCAACCAATTATGTAAAGGCGTGATTGTTGAGGGCGTTGAAAGCCAATCACACCTCGACCTGCTCGCGCATAAGGCAGTTTACGGTATGCAGGGCTATCACTGGCAGAGTGTTTATCTGAATGATTTTATTAAGCAATCCTGAAGTGGTGCGGGTTCGGCCAGAACAATCGGGGGCAGATAAAATGTCTAAAAATGGGTTTGTTGCATTCAACTTGATTTGTGCTCGCCCACTAGAAAATAGAGGCATTTCCCCCGTTGTTCCGCTGAAAAATAAACCCAACCCTCTCTCGGGATGGAGGCTTAACTCGGCTCAGCGCGATTTCATCATGAGTTTTTATGAAATCGACCAAGAGAAGAAGTGAATAGTCATCTGGATTATTCGCCATTGAAGCCGGTATCTGCGGATACCGGGCGTTTTTATGGAATTTAATAACTGCGCGGGATTTCGATAACATGAATAATATCTCTATCACTCCTAAAGGTGGGACGGTTGCTTCTGAAGTCAGTGGCAGCCAGGTCAATTTATCTGCGCCAAGCGTAGTTAAACTTCACCTTAATCAATCAGATATTAAGTCTTTCACACGCAATGGTAATGATTTAGTCGTCACCACAAAATCTGGTGAAGTGGTTGTTATTCATAACTTTTATACGGCAGCAGGCGACAGTGACCTGGTGTTGCAGGACGACAAAGGTGCACTGTGGTGGGTTGAAGATCCGGGCACTGATGGGTTCCAGTACGTCAACATCGACAGCACCGAAGGGCTGTTGGCTGAGAACACCACCAATGATGGCACCATCGCGGCCTTCGGTATCGGTGGTGCAGCCCTGGCAGGCTTGGGTGCGATGTTTGCCGGTTCAGCGGGTGGTGGCGGCGGTAATGCCGCAGTCAGTGACGGTAGTACCGGTGGAGGTAACAACGGTGGTGGTAACAATGGAGGCGGTAATAACGGTGGCGGCAACAATGGTGGAGGCGATACCACTCCTCCAGCCGTAGTCACCAACCTGGTGGTCAGTGATAACGTCGGACCCTACCAGGGCGCAATTACCACGGGATCAGTCACTGATGACAACACTCCAACCTTAAGTGGCAACGGCGAAGTCGGGGCCATTATTCGCGTTTATGATGGCACAACGCTGCTGGGTTCCACCGTGGTGGGCTCGAATGGCACCTGGACTTTCACTTCCCCAACGTTGCCAGACGGTTCACATAGCCTGACCGTCACCGCGACCGATGCGGCTGGCAATACCAGCGCCGCCAGCGATCCGATCACCTTTACTGTGGATACCACTGCGCCAGAAGCGGTGAGTGATCTTAGTGTCGGGAATAACGCCGGCTCGGTGGTGATTCCCATCACGAACGGCGGCGCAACCAATGACACCACACCAGTGCTGAGCGGCCGAGGCGAGGTGGGGAGTATCATCACTATTCGCGATGGCGATACCGTTCTGGGCAGCGTCACCGTAGGCAGTAACGGCAGCTGGAGTTTCACCAGTCCCGCGTTAGATCAGGGTAGTCATACTCTCAGCATCACCTCAACAGACGCGGCGGGCAACACCAGTGCAGCGACCACTATTACCTTCACCGTCGATACCGTAGCACCGGCTAGCGCCACGGGCCTGGCCTTAAGCGGAGATGCTGACGGTACTGCAACACAGGTGGCCAGCGGTGGAACAACGGATGACAGCACACCAACCCTGAGCGGAAATGGTGAAGTGGGTGCGGTGATCAGTGTTTATGACAACAACACCCTGATTGGCACGGCCGTGGTCGGCAGTAATGGCACCTGGAGCTTCACCACACCCGCCCTCAGCAACGGTCCACACAGTCTGACCGTGACGCAGACCGATGCTGCCGGCAATGTCAGCTCGGTTTCTGATGCGTTTGATTTTAGTGTGCAGGCTGGGCTGCCTCCAGCCACCACCTCACTGGAAATTACCGACGACACCGGCAACACTCTGGTGCAGCTGGCTAACGGCGCCAGCACCCATGACAGCACGCCAACGCTGAGTGGGCTGGCCATTGCCGGTGCACTGATCACCCTCTACAACGGCACGACAGAAATTGGCAGTGTGGTGGCGGGCCCGGATGGACAGTGGAGCTTCACGCCAGCTGCACTTGCAGATGGCACTTACAGCTTCCATGCCTCTGTCACCGATACCGATGGCGATGGCAGCGTGACGCAAACGCCGATCATTGTCATCACCATCGATACAGTGGTGCCGAGTGCAGCAGCGGGCTTGCAGTTGAGTGATAACGACAGTGGTACCGTGCAGCCCATTGCTTCAGGGGGGGCAACCAATACCTCTCATCCAGTGCTGAGCGGCACAGCGGAACCTGGCAGCACCGTTACCGTTCGTGATGGTACGATCGTACTTGGCACCGCCACAGTGGGCAGCAACGGCAGCTGGAGCTTTACCTCCCCAACCCTCTCAGAGGGTAGCCACAGTCTTACCACCACCGTGACCGATCCTGCAGGCAACACCAGCGCTGCATCGGATCCTATCACCTTCACCGTCGATACCCAGGCGCCAGCGGCTGCCAGTAATCTGGTCGTCACTGACGATGTCGGCGCAAGCACCGGGCCGCTCACGGCCGGAGCAACGACTGACGACAATACGCCGACCCTTAGCGGTAACGCCGAAGCGAACAGTATCGTAAAAATTTACGATGGCACGACGCTGTTGGGAAGTGTTGCAGTCGGCAGCAGTGGCAGCTGGAGTTTCACCACGCCAGTTCTGAGCAACGGCAGCCATACGTTAAGCACCACGGTGACTGATGCGGCGGGAAATGTCAGCCAGGCAACCACCGGATTTGGCATCAATGTTGCTGCGGGAGTGCCACCGACCACCAGTACGCTGCAAGTCACCGATGACAGTGGCAGCACACTGAAAGTCTTGTCAAATGGCTCCAGCACGCATGATAAAACACCAGTCCTGAGCGGCCTGGCGGCGGCCGGGGAAATCATCACGCTTTACAACGGCTCTACACTGCTGGGCAGCACCACGGCGGGTTCAGATGGACAATGGAGCTTCACCCCGGCTTCGCTGGCGGATGGAACTTATGCCTTCCATGCCGTGGCGACCGATAGCACCGGAAACCCCACCAATTCCGTTACCATCAACATCACCATCGATACCGTCGCGCCCGCAGTGGCAGGCGATCTGCAACTCAGTAACAACAACGGAAGTGTTGTTACGCCAATCGCTGCGGGCGGCACGACCAGCGACAATACCCCCGTACTCAGCGGCACGGCAGAACCGGGAAGCATCGTCACAGTGAGTGATGGTAGCAATGTGCTGGGTACGGCGACAGTGGGGGCTAATGGCAGCTGGAGCTTCACCTCGCCAGCTCTGAGTGACGGTAGCCATAGCCTGACCACGAAGGTCACTGATGCGGCGGGTAACACTGGTCCAGCGTCGACACCTGTTACGTTAACCGTAGACACCACACCGCCTGCCGCAGTAAGCGGTTTAGTGGTCACCGATAATGTTGGCGACTCACAGGGTGCATTGGCATCAGGAGATATCACTGATGACAATACGCCGACGCTGAGTGGCACGGGCGAACCGAACGCGCTGTTAAGTATTTATGATGGCACCACTTTGCTGGGCAATGTGACCGTGAATACGGACGGCACCTGGACCTTCACCACCCCAGCACTGAGTAATGGCAGCCATACTTTCACCATCACCGCCACAGACGCGGCAGGCAACGTGGGGCCAACCAGCCCGCCGTTTACGGTGAATATCGAAGCCGGATTACCAGCAGCGACCACTTCACTGCAGGGTGTTGATGACAATGGGAATACCGTCGAACCGTTGACTGATGGTGCCAGTACCAATGACCCTACACCGGTGCTGATTGGTGTGGCGAGTCCGGGAAATATCATCACTCTGTATGATGGAAGTACGCTGCTCGGTAGCACAACGGCGGGTAGCAATGGCCAATGGTTATTCCGAGTTGGCACGCTGTCGGATGGTGCGCACGCGCTGCATGGCACCATTACCGATGCGGCAGGTAACGTAACGCCAACTGCCACGCTCAATATCACCGTCGACACCATTGCACCGGATGCCGCCAGCGGATTGCAGTTGAATAACGATGCAGGCAGCACCGCCGTCCCTATCACCGCAGGTAGCGTCACCAATGATCCGACTCCCGTGTTGAGCGGTAGCGCAGAGGCGGGTAGCGTTGTCACGGTTCGTGACGGCAGCACCGTTCTGGGTACGGTGACGGTCGGCAGTAACGGCACCTGGACTTTCACTACCCCGGCACTGGGTGAAGGCAACCACAGTCTGACCACCACCGTGACGGATGCGGCAGGTAACGCCAGCCCGGCAACCACGCCGATCTCCTTCAGTGTAGATACCACTGCACCCGCAGCTGTCAGTGGTCTGGTGGTGACCGATGATGTGGGTAGTAGCACGGGTCCACTGACATCGGGGGCAACTACCGATGACAGCACACCTACCTTGAGTGGCACAGCGGAAGCGGGCAGCATCGTAAAAGTTTACGATGGCACCACTCTGCTGGGGTCGGCTGCGGTAGGCAGCAATGGTAGCTGGGCCTTCACGCCAGCATCACCGCTGACTAACGGCCAGCATAACTTCACCACCACGGTGACCGATGCTGCAGGCAACGTCAGCCCGGCTTCACCGGCCTTTACGGTCAACATTGATGCGGGTGTACCTGCAACCAACGATCTGATCGTCGTGTCGGATGACAGCGGCAGCACCATTGTTCAGTTGACGGATAACTCCAGCACTCATGACACCACGCCGGTGTTAAGCGGTCTGGCGGGCGCGGGCGACTTGGTCACTATCTTCAATGGCTTGACCGTGTTGGGCTCGGTGACGGCAGGCAGCGATGGGCAGTGGAGCTTTACGCCATCTGCTTTAGTTGACGGCACATACGCCTTCCACGCTCAAGCGACAAATCCAACAACCGGTGCGATATCGAATACCCCTACCATTACTGTCACTATCGACACCACTGTTCCGACGGCACCAACCAATGTTGGACTGACAAATGGGGATGGCGATCCGATCCCTTCAGGCAGCAGCACTAACACCAACACGCCAACCCTCACCGGCAGTGGTGGTGAGCCTGGCAGTACCGTGACCATTTCCGATGGCACCACGGTAATTGGTACCACCACAGTCGGTGGCGATGGTACCTGGACATACACCACTCCGCCTCTAAGCGACGGCAACCATAGTCTGACGTCAACGGTGACGGATCCCGCGGGCAACACCAGTCCGTCCTCAACGCCTGTTACCGTGACCGTCGATACTCAGCCTCCGGCAGCGGCTGGCAATGTCCAACTCACTAACGAGGGTGGCACGCCAATTACTTCTGGCGGCAGCACCAATGACAACACGCCAACCCTGAACGGCACCGCGGAACCGGGCAGTACGGTAACCGTTTCTGATGGCGGTGCGGTATTGGGCACCGCCACGACCGGAAGCGATGGCACCTGGAGCTATACCCCAACCACGCCGCTGGGCGATGGCAGCCATAGCCTGACCACAACCGTCACCGATCCAGCGGGTAACACCGGACCGGCTAGTACGCCCGTCATTGTAACCGTCGACACCACCGCGCCCGCTGCAGCAACAGGTGTGCTGCTGAGCAATGATTCCAGCGGCACCGCAGTACCGATCACTGGCGGCACCACCAATGACACCACTCCGGTGCTGAGTGGCCGTGCCGAACCTGGCAGCACGGTTAACGTGTCTGATAACGGTACCGTGATTGGCTCGACCACAGTGGGTAATGACGGCAACTGGAGCTTTACGCCATCGGCCCCGTTGAGCGATGGCAGCCATAGTCTGACCACGACCGTGACTGACCCTGCGGGAAATACCGGCACTGCAAGCGCACCCATCTCAGTCACCGTGGATACCACTATCCCTGCTGCACCGGGTAATGTGGCGTTGAGCAATGATGAGAGCGGCACCCCTGTACCGATTACCTCTGGTGCGGCGACCAATGATGTCACGCCAGTTCTGAGTGGCTCGGCAGCGGCAGGCAGCACGATCACTGTCTCTGATGGTGGCACCGTGCTGGGTAGCGTGGTGGTGGGCAGCGGTGGCACCTGGAGCTTTACGCCCACGACGCCGTTAGGCGAAGGCAGTCACAGTATTACTGCGACCACCACCAGCCCGGCAGGCAATACCAGTGCGCCATCTTCGCCAATCGTCATCACGGTCGATACCACAGCACCTGCAGAAGCGAGTGGTCTGCAGCTCAACAATGACAGCAGCGGCACGCCAGTTCCTATTGCCGCAGATGGCACCACCAATGACACCACTCCAGTCCTGAGTGGTACCGCTGAACCGGGCAGCACGGTGAAAGTTTCTGACAACGGCACGGAGATTGGTTCGGTCACCGTTGGCAGCAATGGTAGCTGGAGTTTCACCCCAACTACGCCGCTGGAGTCGGGTTCGCATAGCCTGACGACCACCGTGACGGATCCGGCCGGCAACACCGGTCCGGAAACCACACCGATTACCTTTAACGTGGACACCACGCAACCGGCCCCTGCAAGTGGGCTGGTGCTGAACAATGACACCAGCGGTACGGCGGTACCGATTACCAATGGCGCGACCAATGACACCACACCGGTGTTAACCGGTTCAGCCGCCGTTGGCAGTACCGTTACCGTGCTGGATGGCACCACGGTTCTGGGCACTGCGGTTGTAGGCGCTGGCGGGACCTGGAGCTTCACTACGCCAGCGCTGAGCCAGGGCGAACACAGTCTGACCACAACGGTGACCAGCCCGGCAGGTAACGTGAGCGAGGCTTCACCAGCCATCACCTTCACCGTGGATACACAAGCACCTGCAGCGGCAGGAGGGCTGCAGTTCACCACCGACGACGGCACGCCAATTGCCACAGGCGGATCCACCAGCGATACCACGCCAACCCTGAGCGGAACCGCGGAAGTCGGCAGTACGGTTACCATCTCTGAAGGGACCACCGTGCTTGGCTCTGTCGTGGTCGGCAGCGGTGGTACCTGGAGCTTCACACCCACAACGCCGCTGGAGGAGGGCAGCCACAGTCTGACCACCGTGGTCACTGACCCGGCAGGAAACAGCAGTGCGCCAACCTCTGAGGTGATTGTCATTGTCGATAGCACCTCTCCGGGGGAAGTCGACGGTCTGCAACTCAGTAATGATTCAACGGGTGTGGCGGTGCCTATTACCGCAGGCAGCACCACCAATGATGCCACGCCAGTCTTTAGCGGCACCGCTGAAGCAGGCAGTATCGTGACAATCAGCGATAACGGCACGGCAATCGGTACCGCGATCGTGGGTAGTGATGGCAGCTGGACCTTCACACCTGCCTCGGCGCTGGCGGAGGGAGGCCATAGCCTGACGGCGGTGGTCACGGACTCAGCCGGCAACTCCGGCAATGCCTCAACGCCATTTACCTTCACAGTTGACACTGTTCCGCCTCCAGCCGCACTGAATGTGGCACTGAGCAATGACAATGGCAGCACGCCAACGCCAATCGCTTCTGGTGGATCAACCAACGACACCACACCTCTGCTGAGTGGTTCCGCCGAAACAGGCAGCATCATTACCGTTCGTGATGGCACCACCGTAATCGGTAGTGTGGCCGTGGGCTCAGATGGTACATGGAGCTTCTCAACGCCAACCTTAAGTCAGGGCCAACATAGCCTGACGGCGACGGTGACGGATGCGGCGGGTAACAGCAGTGCACCGTCAACGGCGATTACCTTCAACGTGGATACTCAGGCACCGTCTGAAGCCACCGGCTTGCAACTGAGCAACGATAACAGCGGTACCGCGGTTCCGATTGCGGCAGGCAGTGTGACCAATGACAACACGCCAGTGCTGACGGGCACCGCAGCGGTCGGCACGACCGTCACCGTCTCTGACGGCAGCAATGTGCTGGGCACCGTGGTCGTCGGCGCAGGTGGAACCTGGAGCTTTACGCCAACCATCGTGTTGGGCGAGGGTGCACACAGCCTGACCACCACCGTCACGGATAGCTCAGGTAACGTCAGCGCACCTTCGGCGGCCATTGCGTTCACCGTGGATACCACGCCACCGGCAACACCGGTTGTGACCAGCCTGAGCAACAACAACAGTGGTACAGCCGTGGCATTCACTGCGGGCAGCACCACCAATGACTCAACACCTGTTATTCGCGGAACGGGCGAAATCGGCGCTACCGTGACCATTCGTGATGGCAATACGGTTCTGGGTACGGCGATTGTCGGTACTAACGGCATCTGGCGCTTTGAGCCGACCACGGCACTGGGCCAGGGATCTCATACCCTGACAGTCACGGCGACGGATACAGCAGGCAACAGCAGTGCTGCATCAACGGGCATTACCTTCAGCGTAGATACCATTGCACCTAACGCCATCGATAATCTGGTGGCGAAAGATGGCAGCGGTAATACCCTGACGGGCGTGACCAATGACAGTACGCCAGCGCTGAGCGGTACGGCGGAAGCGGGCAGCATCGTCAAGATTTACGACGGTTCTACCTTGATTGGATCTACGCAAGCCAGCGGGACTGGTGCATGGAACTTCACCACTCAACAACTCACTGATGGCGCGCATAATCTGAGTGCGACGGCGACGGATGCTGCGGGTAACGTGAGCGCAACCGGCAACGTGGTAACAGTGACAGTGGATACGACTGTGCCCGCCACGCCTGAGTTTGTGGTGAATAACAACAATGTCTCACCGGAAGTGCCGGTAGCGAATGGCGGTTACACCAACGACAACACGCCAGTGTTGAGTGGTACAGCCGCAGCGAACAGTCTGGTAACCATTTACGATGGCAATACCGCCATTGCGAGCGTCACCACCGATGCGCAGGGGGCTTGGAGCTTTACGACCACCGCACTGCCAGACGGTGCGCATCCGTTGAGCATTACGGTCACTGATGCCGCGGGTAACGTCAGTCAACCTTCTGCTGTGGTAACAGTGAATGTCGATACGGTTATCCCAGAAGTGGCTCAGGGCGTGAGCGTCAACAATAACGAAGGCAGCACGCTGGTACCGATTGCGTCTGGTGGGGCGACGAATGACACCACCCCAGAGCTGACCGGCAGCGCTGAAGCAGGCAGCATCGTGAAAGTTTACGATGGCACCACACTGCTTGGCTCGGTGGTGACCAACAGCAATGGAAGCTGGAGCTACACCACCGATACGCTGCCACAAGGAACGCACAACCTGAGTGTCACCGTCAGTGATGCTGCGGGCAATACCAGTGCCAACTCGCCGGTGATCACCATCACCGTGGATAGCGTAGCGCCGGGAGAAGCCACAGGTCTGACGCTGGCTAACGATAGCACCGGTACGCCAGTCACTATCGTCAATGGCATCACCAACGACAGCACACCGCTACTGCGCGGAACGGCAGAAGCGAACACCACCGTGATCGTTTCTGACGGCAACACCGTGTTGGGCACAGCGATTGTGAGTAGTACAGGCACATGGAGCTTCTCACCCACCCTTACAGATGGCACCCACAATCTGAGTGTTGTGGTGCAGGATGCAGCGGGCAATACCAGCCCTGTCAGTTCAACGGTCACTGTAACCGTGGATACCATTGCGCCAACCGCAGTCACTGAACTGACGTTGACCAACAACAATGGCGGCGGCTCGGTTAACATTCCAGATGGCGGTTTGACCAACGACAGTACGCCAGTGCTGAGCGGCAATGGGGAGGTGGGCAGCATCATCACCATCTCTGATGCCAGTGGGGTATTGGGATCCACAACCGTTATTGCTGGTGGCACATGGAGCTTTACGCCACCCACTGCGCTGGCGGACGGTTCTCATACCTTCAGTGTCAGTGCATCCGATGCGGCTGGTAACGTGAGCGGTACCACCACCATTAGTGCGGTGATTGATGCCACACCTCCTGCGGCACCGAGTGCGATTACTGCCAGCAATGACAACGGAACGATGCCGGTGGCGATTGCGAATGGCAGCACCACCAACGACAGTTCGCCGTTCCTCAGCGGTAGTGGTGAAGCGGGTAGCATTATCCGCATCTATGATGGCACCACGCTGTTGGGCAGTACGGCGGTGGGGAGTAATGGTCAATGGAGCTTCAGCGTGCCAGCACTGGATGACGGCACCTATACGCTGCGCGTGACGGCAACGGATGCGGCAGGTAACACCAGCCAGGCCGCGAACACCGTTGACTTCACCGTTGACGCCACTCCACCAGCAACCCCAACGCTGTTGGTGACCAACGACATCACCTCTACGGTCGTGGACAACAACGGATTAACCAATGACAACACGCCTTCACTGAGTGGTAGCGCCGAGGCGAACAGTCTGGTGACCATTTATGATGGCACCACGGTCATCGGCTCAACCACGGCGACCAGCGGCGGTACCTGGACCTTTACTTCACCAACGCTGACCGACGGTTCGCATACGCTCACTGTCACCGTGACCGATGAAGTGGGTAACGTCAGTACTTCGGATCCGACTGTCGTTCGCATTGATGCCACACCGCCGCAGCCGGCAGATGAACTGCTGTTGCAGAACAACAATGGATCGCCAGAAACCACGATTCCGAATGGCGGTACCACCAGTGACAATACCCCGGCAATCAGCGGCACGGCAGAAGCGAATGCTATCGTCCGTGTTTATGACGGCACGACGCTGGTAGGTTCCACTACGGCAGGTTCAGACGGCAGCTGGAGCATTACGACCAGCGCGCTGTCGAACGCGACTCACACGCTGAACGTGACGGTAACCGATGCGGCGGGCAACGTGAGTGCGGAGTCGTCGGTATCGTTGACCGTGGATAACACCACACCAGCGGAAGTCCTGACGTTTGCAGTTTATAACAACGCCAATACCACCCCGGTGCAGGTGGCGAACGAAGGCTTCTCCAACGACAATACGCCGGTATTGCGCGGAACTGGTGTGGCAGGCACCACCATCAATATCATCATTGATGGTGTGCAAGTTGCGACCACCACGGTAGCGAGCAACGGTGTCTGGCGCTATGAAACTGCCGTTGAAGGCGATGGTGTGCATACCTATGCGGTATCGGTGACCAACGCAGCAGGCACCACCGGGCCAGCAACCACGCCTATTGAAATCACCATTGATACCAGCGCACCAACAACGGTGAGCGCGCTGGTGGTGAGTGATAACGAAGGGGGATCTACCGGTAATTTGTCATCGGGTCAAACCACCGATGACAACACTCCAATCTTCACTGGCTCAGCGGAAGCGAACAGCACGGTATCGATCTACGACGGTACTACGCTGCTTGGCACCGTAACGGCAACGGGTGGCAACTGGACCTTTACGCCGCCTGACGGGCTGTCAAACGGCACGCACAACTTCACCTTCACCGTGACGGATCAGGCGGGCAACGTCAGCGCAGCCAGCTCTCCGGCCTTCACGTTGAACATCGAAGCGGGCTTGCCAACCACCAGCAGTACTCTGGTGATTACCGATGACAGCGGCAGTATGCCTGTAACATTGAACACGGGTGCAGTGACCAAAGACGGTACGCCAGTATTGACTGGTGCAGCGGCAGTAGGTGATGTGATCACCATCCACGATGGCACGGGTACTGTATTGGGTAGCGTTACCGTTGGTGCGAGTGGACAGTGGAGCTTTACACCTACGCTGGCGGATGGTTCTCACTCTATTTACGTGACAAATCTTGCGGGCACGGATTCCCCAACCATCACCTTCACCATTGATACTGTCGCACCAGTGGCTGCGACCAACTTCGCAGCTGCCAATAACAACGGCAGCACACCGGTTGCGATTGCTAACAACAGTATTACCAATGACAGCACACCGCTGCTCACCGGTAACGCGGAAGCTAACGGTATTGTTACCATCTATGACGGCAACACCGTAGTGGGTTCGACGACAGCCAGTGCAACGGGTGCGTGGAGCTTTATTTCGCCTACCCTGAGCCAGGGCGCGCACACTTTAAGCGTCACAGTCACCGATGCTGCCGGTAACGTTGGACCGCGTTCTTCTACCGTGAGCTTCACCATTGATAGCATTGCGCCTAATGCGAGTACGTTGGTGGTCACTAATGACGTCAGCAACACCACGGTGGCCAATGGCGGTTATACCAACGACACCACACCAACGCTGAGTGGTGTGGCGGAAGCGGGAAGCCGTGTGTCCGTCTACGATGGTGCGAATCTGTTGGGCACTGTCATCGCGGGCAGCAATGGTGCATGGACCTACACCACGGCGGTATTGACGCAGGGTAATCACTCGCTCAGTGTCACTGTCACGGATGCCGCGGGCAACGTCAGCGGCACCACATCCGCCACTGTGATTGTCGATAACGTCGCACCAGCAGCCGTCACCAGCCTGGCTGCCGCCAACAACAACGGCAGTACGCCAGTGGCGATTGCCGCAGGCAGCAGCACCAACGACAACACCCCAGCGCTAAGTGGTACAGCAGAAGCAGGCAGCGTCGTCAAAATCTATGACGGCACAATTCTGCTGGGTTCGGTGACGGCGAACGCCACCACCGGTGCGTGGAGTTACACCTCAACGCAGTTGTCTGATGGCGCACACACCATCAACGTGACGGCGACCGATGCGGCGGGCAACACCAGCCCGAATGCCTCGATTACCTTTACCGTGGTGACGGGCGCGCCGAATCCGGTGACTGGCCTGGTGGTGAGCGACAACGTGGGCTCCTCACAGGGTCCGTTGACGAGTGGTGCATCTACCGATGACAACACGCCAACCCTGAGCGGTTCCGCGACGGCGGGCAACATTGTGGTGATTTCTGAGGGCACCACCGTTCTCGGCTCGGTCGTCGTCGGAAGCGGTGGCACCTGGACCTTCACCACTGCAGCACTGAGTGAAGGATCGCATCCACTGAGTGTCACCGTGCGTGATGCGGCGGGTAACACCAGTACGGCCACTAACTTCACTGTGGTGGTGGATACCGTGGCGCCGGCAACGACGTCACTGGTGGTCACCAACGATAACACCACGGCCGTAGTCCCCAACGGTGGCTCGACCAACGACACCACGCCAACACTGAGCGGTGTGGCGGAAGCCAATGGTCGCGTCTCGATTTACGATGGTACTAACTTGCTGGGCACGGCGATTGCCAGCGGCACCGGCGCATGGACCTTCACCTCAACGGCACTGACGCAGGGCTCTCATACGCTGAACGTCACGGTGACCGATGCGGCAGGTAACGTCAGTGGTACCACCTCTTCTGTGGTGGTGATCGATACCACGCCTCCGGCGGCGGTAGCGAGCCTGGCAGCGGCGAACAACAACGGCAGTACGCCGGTGGCGATTCTCGCAGGCAGCAGCACCAACGACAACACGCCAGCCATCAGCGGTACGGCGGAAGCGGGTAGTGTGGTGAGAGTCTACGATGGCGGAACCCTGCTCGGTTCTGTTATCGCAGGCAGCAACGGTGCCTGGAGTCTGACATCCACCACGCTGGCTGACGGTAGCCACACCATCAACGTGACAGCGACCGATGCGGCGGGCAACATCAGTCCGAATGCGTCCATCACCTTCACGGTGGATACCGCCGCGCCTGCCACGGTCACTAACCTGGTGGTCACCAACGATGTCACCAGCACCACGGTGCCAAACGGCGGTTCAACCAATGACAACACGCCAACCCTTACCGGTACGGCTGAGGCGAATGCCATTGTCACGGTGTATGACGGCACGACGGTATTGGGCTCCACTACGGCCAGCGGCACCGGTGCATGGAGCTTCGTCAGCCCGGCATTGAGCAACGGGACACATCCGCTGAGTGTCACAGTGAAAGACGCAGCGGGTAACGTCAGTCCGGCATCGACCCCGGTTTCCGTGATTGTCGATACCGTGGCGCCGAATGCTTCTACGCTGGTCATCACCAACGATGTCACCAACACCACGGTCGCCAGCGGCGGTTACACCAATGACACCACGCCAACGCTGAGTGGTACGGCGGAAGTGGGGAGTCTCGTTAAGATTTACGATGGTGGCACGCAAATCGGCTCGGTCACTGTTGGCAGCAATGGCACCTGGACCTTTACCACCGCAGTATTGGCCCAGGGCTCGCACACCATTAGCGTGACCTCAACAGATGCGGCCGGTAACGTCAGTGGTAGTACTAATGCCACCGTCAACATCGACTCCGTGGCACCAACGCTTACCCTGGCGGCAGCCAATAACAACGGCAGTACGCCGGTGACGATTAGCGCAGGCACCAGTACCAATGACAACACGCCTGCGCTGAGCGGCACCACGGAAGCGAACAGCGTCGTGAGAATTTTCGATGGCGGCGTGCAGATCGGTTCTGTGACGGCCAGCAGCACGGGCGCATGGACCTGGACTTCAACCACGTTAAGTGAAGGTTCGCACACCATCACGGCGACGGCGACAGATGCAGCGGGCAACGTCAGCAACACGCCATCTATTACCTTCACCGTGGATACTGTTGTCCCTAACACCGTCACTAACCTGGTGGTTACCAACGATGTCACCAGCACCACGGTGCCAACCGGCGGTTCCACCAACGACAACACGCCAACCCTCACCGGTACGGCTGAGGCGAACGCGATTGTCACAGTGTATGACGGCACGACTGTGCTGGGTTCCACCACCGCCAGCGGCACCGGCGCGTGGAGCTTCGTCAGCCCGGTATTGACGAATGGTACTCACCCACTGAGTGTGACGGTGAAAGATGCGGCGGGTAACGTCAGCCCATCCTCAACACCGGTCACCATCACCGTGGATACCGTGGCGCCAAATGCAGCAACGCTGGTGATCACCAACGATGTCACCAACACCACGGTCGCCAGCGGGGGTTCCACCAACGACACTACGCCAACGCTGAGTGGTACGGCGGAAGCCGGTGGTCGTGTGACTATCTATGACGGTACAACGGCGCTGGGTACTGCTATCGCCAACAGTTCGGGAGCGTGGACCTTCACAACCTCGACCTTGACGCAAGGCTCACACACCATCAGCGTGTCGGTCACGGATGCAGCCGGTAACGTCAGTGGCAGAACCAACGCCACCGTGGTTATCGACACCACACCTCCGGCAGCGGTTACCCTGGTGGCGGCCAACAACAATGGCAGCACGGCGGTGACGATTCCGAACAATGGAGTCACTAACGACAGCACGCCACTGTTGAGTGGTACCGGTGAGGTCGGGGCTAAGGTCAGTATCTATGACGGTGCAAACCTGCTGGGTACCACCACTGTCGCCAGCAACGGCACCTGGAGCTTTATCTCCACCACGTTGAGCAACGGCAGCCATACGTTGAATGTCACCCAGACAGATGCGGCGGGCAACGTTAGCCCGAATGCCTCAACCGTGATGACCATCGACACTGTGGCACCGAATGCGGTCACCAACCTGGTGATCACCGATGATGTTGGCGCGAGTCAAGGGCCGTTGGCCAATGGCGCAGTCACCGACGATGCGACGCCGACCTTGAGCGGTACCGCAGAAGCGAATGCCATTGTCACCATCTATGACGGCACAACGGTGCTGGGTTCTGTAACTGCCGGGACCAACGGTGCATGGACCTTCACCACGGCCACGTTGAGTAATGGTACCCATCCGTTGAGCGTCACGGTGACCGATGCAGCGGGTAACACCAGTGCAGCTTCCGCCACGGTCTCCATTACTGTGGATACCGTGGCTCCAGCGGCATCAACCCTGGTGATTACCAACGACATCACTAACACCACGGTGGCGAACGGCGGATACACCAATGACACCACGCCAACCCTGAGCGGTACGGCGGAAGTGGGCAGCAAAGTGTCGATCTACGACGGCACGACGCTGCTGGGCACGGTGACGGTGGGCAGCAGTGGCGCATGGACCTACACCACGACGGTATTGACGCAGGGTAGCCACCCGATCAATGTCACCGTGACGGATCCAGCAGGCAATGTCAGCGGCACCACGTCAGCCACCGTGATTGTCGATAGCGTGGCTCCAGCGGCAGTAACCAGTCTCGTTGCGGCCAACAACAACGGCAGTACGGCGGTCACCATCCCGAACAATGGTTCCACCAACGACAATACGCCGCTGTTGAGTGGTAACGGCGAAGTCGGCGCGAAAGTCAGCATCTATGACGGCAGCACGCTGCTGGGCACAACGACGGTGGGCAGCAACGGTACGTGGAGCTTTATCTCCACCACCTTGAGCAATGGTACGCACACCATTAACGTGACGCAGACCGATGCGGCAGGAAACATCAGCCCAACGGCTTCTACCGTTATGACCATCGATACCGTGGCACCAACGGCGAGTACGCTGACCATTACCGACGATACCGGCACCACGCCGGTGACGCTGGCCAATGGCGCCTACACCAAAGACACCACGCCAACCCTGAGTGGCACGGCGGAAGTGGGTGCGATTGTCACCATCTATGATGGCGCGACCGTTCTCGGCTCCCTCACCGTAGGCAGTTCCGGTGCATGGACCTACACCACTGCGGTTCTGGCGAACGGGGCGCATCCGTTGAGCACCACCGTCACGGATGCGGCGGGTAACGTCAGTAGCGGCAACACCACGGCAACGGTGAACATCGATACCGTGGCACCGGTGGCGGTGACTAACCTGGCGATTAATGCGGCGGGTACCACCGTAACGGGTAGTGGTGAAGTGGGCGATACGGTGACGGTGCGTGATGCCAACGGTAACTCGCTGGGTACCACGACAGTCGGCGCGGCGGGCACCTGGTCGGTGACTCTCAGCACCGCACAAACCACCGGTGCTTCACTGTCCGTTATCCAGACTGACCGTGCGGGCAACGTCTCACCATCTGCAGCGTTGACTGGCGCGATTCGTATCGTGGCCGCCAACGATACCAATGAGGTGGACTACAGCACGACCACGCAAACGGTGAATAACGGCACCACCAGCGTCTCACATTCGGCTCTGGCCACGGTGAACCTTGGCACGCTGCTGGGCGTAGGTGTGCTGTCTAGCGGTAACGCTTATACCTTCAGTGTGGGTACAGGTGATACGCGTTCGGTGGTGCTGCACGGTTCGGTCGGTGGCATTTCGCTGATATCGACTTACTCACTCTACCTCTACCAGCAGAACTCAGATGGTTCCTGGACGCTGAAGAGCGTGACGTCGAACTATCTGTCGACGGGGATACTGTCGCTGGGAACGCAGACCGGTGCCAACGTGACCTATAGCGGACTCGGTTCGGGTACCTATGCGGTGGTGATTGGTTCGAGTGGCGGTATTGCCGTGCTGCCAACCACGACGATCACCACGGTCACGGATACCACGCTGGAAGCGGTCACTGTGTCCTCAACGGTGACAGGTAACCTGCTGACAAACGACACCAGCTCAGTCGCGGGTACGGTACCAACCGGTACTGCGGTGACTACGGTGTCGGGCAGTGCCGTCGCCGCGAGTGGCAACACCGTGATCAATACCACCTACGGTACGCTGACCATCGATTCGCACGGTAACTACACCTACGTGCTGAAGGCAGGATTGGACGTCAGTACCTTGCCAACAGCGGACACCTTCACTTATTCGGTGAGGGATTCCAGTGGTGCAGTCACTTCTGCTTCCCTGACGGTCACGTTGCATAACGGTGCGGCGACGTCGCTCACAGTGAACAGCCTGCTGGCGGAAACCACCTCAACCGGTGATCACGATGCCAGCGGCAGTATCTACGGTGACTCGGCGACGCATACCGGAACCTTGAGTATCACTAATGAACACGGTGATGTCACAACGGTTCACAGCGTGGGTACCACGTCGATAGCCGGGGACTATGGTGTGCTGAGTATTGCAGCCAACGGTAGCTACACCTATACGCTTAATGCAGGGGTTGATGGACAAAGCCTGCTGCATAAAGAGGTGTTCAGCTACACGCTGGCAGCAACCGATGGCACCATCACCACGCACTCCTTCACCATCGACCTGCATCCGACCATCACAGGAACGGCGGGGGCTGACACCATCACCAGTGGTGCCTATAACGACACCATCACCACCGGTGCGGGTGCCGATACCCTGGTGTATCACCTGTTGGCGAGTGCGGACTCAACGGGAGGAAACGGTCACGATACCTGGACCGACTTCAATGTTGCGCAAGGCGACAAAATTGACATCAGTAACTTGCTAATCGGCTGGAATGATTCCACAAGTAATATTAATGATTTCGTGAAAGTGGATCATACTTCAGATGGCAATACCGTGCTCTCAATTGACCGTGACGGTACCGGTACGGGTTACAGCAGTACCCAGTTGATAACGCTGGAAGGCGTCAACGTTTCACTGGAGGAATTGCTGCAGCAACCGCACCAGACTCACACGGCATAAGGGGCCGCGCGTAGCAAGGATGCAGTAAGGGCTCATGGATGAGCCCCTTTCCTTTTACTGACTGGTGGATTATCGATGGATTTGATGCAATCAGGCGCTCCAACTCGCCGTTACTCTAAGCTCAGCGTCTTCTGTGCGGGCATCGCTTTATTTCATTGTTCACAACTCATGGCTGCCAGTGATGCGCTCACCTCGGCCAGCCGAATCACCTCCGCAGGCCTGGCGCAACAGCAGCAGGATCTGCCGTCATTAACCGGTGAAGTGGCCGAACCCGCATTGGCTCACGTTCCGGATTCACTCACGATCAACCAGGCCGTACAGCGTGCCATTCAGTGGCATCCAGATATCGCGCAGGCGGTGGGCAAAATGCTGGAACAGGCCAACCAGGTGGATGTGGCGAAAGCCAAATATTATCCGCAGATCAGTGGCGGGATGAACAACGGCTATAGCAATGCCTATACCGAGAAGGGGTTCAGCCCATCGTTTGTGTTATCGGTTTCGCAGATGTTGTATGACTTTGGCAAAGTCAGCAGCTCGGTGCGATCCGCTGAAGCGGGCGTGGCGATGGAACAAGCCAACGTGCTGGTGAGTATTGATACGGTGGCACATGACACGGCTTCCGCGCTGGTGGAAGTGCAGGGCTATCAGCAACTGGTGAAGATTGCCCAGCAGCAGCTTGATGCACTGAGCAAAATTGGCGATCTGGCCCGTCAGCGAAATGATGAAGGCGCGGCTTCGCTCTCCGATGCCACGCAAACGGATGCACGTATTGAAGGTGCACGCACCACGCTGATTCAGTATCAGGCTAACCTCGATCGCTGGCGTGCCACGCTGGCGACCTACCTCGGTTGGCCGTTGGTGAAGAAAGTGAATGAAGATTTTCCGGTGAACCTGACGCGCTCCTGCTCGGTGGGTAAAGCGGATGACAAACTCAACC
Source organism: Pantoea sp. C8B4 (assembly GCF_051336905.1). NCBI lineage: Bacteria > Pseudomonadati > Pseudomonadota > Gammaproteobacteria > Enterobacterales > Erwiniaceae > Pantoea > Pantoea sp. C8B4. The sequence continues at coordinate 113,554 of NZ_JBGMNK010000002.1, read as the reverse complement.
CGGCGGTGCTGTCGGCATGGGCTCAGGCCAATCAGGCACAGGCAAAACTGGATAATGCTAATGCGCAGAACCTGCCAACGATTTCGCTGGAACCCCAGGTGACGCACTACCTCAACAATCATTACTCCGGCAGCGAAACGCTCGATCGCACTCAGTATCAGGCGTTCGTCAAAGTGGAGATGCCGATCTATCAGGGAGGCGGGATCACTGCCGCACGTGACGCCGCTGCCAACGCCTTGCAAGCCGCCAACGCGGCCGTCAATTCCGCACGCCTGAAAGCACGGCAGCAACTCAGTGAATCGCAAAGTGCAGCCCTTAGCTTGTCGCAAAGTCTGGCGATTATGGGGCGGCAACAGACGCTGGGTGAGAAAACCCAGCAGCTCTATCAGGATCAGTATCTGCAACTCGGCACCCGTCCGCTGCTGGACGTGCTTAACGCCGAGCAGGAAGTGTTCCAGACCCGTTTCACCCTGCAGCAAACCATCAGTCAATTACGATCGTTACAACTCGATTGCTTATACAGCACCGGGCATATCCGATCGGCGTTCGCGTTGAATAATCAGCGGATCCAGAATGTGGAGATCCAGCCATGACCCAGTTACAAATTCCCGATGCCCCGAACGGTGATACCAGCAGTGGTGCCGACGGGCACGTTCCGTTAAATGGATGGGCGACGGCGATCATCCAGATCGCCACCCACTATCGTTTGCCCTGTTCTCCGGGCATGATCATGGCCGCCGCCGAATGGCAGGGGAAACAGACGCGCGACAAAGCGCTGCGCCATTTAGCGCGCCAGGCGGGGTTATCGCTCCAGCTGTACGAAGAGAACAAGTGGGAAATTACCAGTTGGCGTCTGCCGCTGGCGGTAGAACTGGCCGACGGGCAGGTCGGTGTTATCACCAACTTCGATGGTGAAGATGAAGTGCGTGTGCACTTTTCGGGAGATGAGCAACCGGCGCCCGTTGCGCTGGAAACGCTGCTGCCGGAGATTCGTTTTGCCGCCGCATTACGTCCGGTCACCGCCGCCAAAGACAGCCGCGTCGATCGCTATCTGGCAACGATCAAGCCGGATTGGCTGCGGCGTCTGGTGCTGCACGACCTGCGGCCTTATGGCCACGTGATGCTGGGATCCTTCCTGCTCAACCTGCTGGCGATGGTTGGCATTATCTTCTCGATGCAGGTGTATGACCGCGTGATTCCGGCGCAATCTTATCCCACGCTGTATGTCCTCTATATCGGGGTGATTATCTCCGTGGTGTTCACCTATGTCCTACGTGTCGGGCGCGATCATGTCACTGACCTGCTAGGTAAACGTGCCGATATGCGTGTTTCGGATCGCGTGTTTGGTCATGCGCTGCGGCTGCGTAATAGTGCGGTGCCGCGTTCCACCGGTACTTTTATCTCGCAGCTGCGCGAGCTGGAATCGATCCGCGAAATGGTGACTTCAACCACCGTTTCCGCCATTGTTGATATGCCGTTCTTCCTGTTGTTTATGCTGGTGATGGCGATCATTGCGCCACAGCTGGCGTGGATTGCGCCGATTGCGGTGATCCTGATGGTGCTGCCCGGCATTCTCAGCCAGAAGAAGTTGTCAAAGCTGGCGCAGCAAAACCTGAAGGAATCGACGCTGCGTAATGCGGTGCTGGTGGAGAGCGTGCAGGGGCTGGAGGATATCAAGCTGATGCAGGCGGAAGACCGTTTCCTGCAACAGTGGAACAGCTACATTCGCATTACGGCGCAATCCGGTGTGGAGATGCGCAAAGTGATGCATTCGCTGATCAGCTGGGGTGTCACGGTGCAGGGGCTGGTGTATGCCAGCGTGATCGTGGTCGGTGCGCCGATGGTGATCAACGGTGATATCACCACCGGTGCGATTGTTGCGGCTTCGCTGCTCTCTTCGCGCATGATTGCCCCCATGGCGACGTTGTGTGGTGTGCTGGCTCGCTGGCAGCAGGTGAAAGCCGCCAAAGGCAGTCTGGATGCATTGATGAATCTGCCGGTGGAGAACAGTAAAGACGAGACGCGCATCCATTGTCCGGTGCTGTTTGGCCATTATCAGTTCAATGATGCGATGTTCCGCTACTACACCGATTCACTCACCATCGCGCTGCGCATCAAAAGCCTGACCATCAAGCCGGGTGAGAGAATTGCCGTGCTGGGTCGCAACGGTTCGGGCAAATCGACCTTGTTGCAGGCGATGATTGGCGGCATGGATCTGGTGGGCGGTGAGCTGCGTCTGGATAACCTCAGCTTGCCACATATTGATGTCTCGGATGTGCGGCGCAACGTGGGTTTGATGACGCAAAACGCACGCCTGTTCCACGGAACGCTGCGTGAAAACCTCACCATGGGCGCGGCCCACGCGACTGATGATGCCATCTTCGGTGCATTGACGGTCAGCGGCGGGGCGGATTTCATTCGTCGTTTGCCACTCGGTCTCGATCATCCGGTGATGGAAGGCGGGATAGGCTTATCGGGCGGTCAGCGCCAGTCAGTGCTACTGGCTCGCATGCTGTTGCGCGATCCCAACATTATCCTGCTGGATGAACCCACGGCGGCGCTGGATGATCATACCGAGAAGGAGTTCATCGAACGTCTGGGCGCGTGGCTGAATGGCCGCACGCTGATCGTGGCGACGCACCGTGCGGCGATCCTTGCGCTGGTGGATCGCGTGCTGGTGCTTAAAGATGGGCAACTGGTGATGGATAGCCCGAAAGAGAATGCGTTGCCGCCACCGCGTGCCGGCGGTAATCCACCAGAGGTGCGCCCATGATGAAGCAACTTCCTGGCAAACTGCGGCTGGTCACCGCGGCAGAAGTCGATTCCTCTGACGACCTGTTGGGGGAGCTGAAATCCGAGACCCACTACACCGGAGCGGTCAGGCTGATCACCATCAGCGCCGCGTTGATCCTGATATCGCTGGTGTGGGCCTGGTTCGGCACGCTGGATGAAGTCTCAACCGGCACGGGCAAAGTGATTCCGAGTTCGCGTGACCAGGTGCTGCAATCTTTAGAAGGTGGGATCCTCACCGAGCTGTATGTGCACGAAGGCGATCGGGTGAAGGCGGGGCAGGTAGTGGCGCGTCTGGATCCCACGCGCTCGCAATCCAGCGTCGGTGAAAGTGCGGCGCGTTATCGTGCGGCACTGGCAGCGGCCTCGCGCCTGAGAGCCGAGGTCAACGACGATCCCCTTACGTTCCCCAATGAGCTCAAAGCTTATCCTGATTTGATTGCCTCTGAGACGCGGTTGTACAAAACCAAACGCGCTCAGCTTGCTGACTCGACGAAGCAGTTCAACGAGTCGCTGGCGTTGGCGAACAAGGAATTGGCGATCACACAAAAGCTGGCCAAAACCGGTGCCGCCAGTAGCGTCGAAGTGCTGCGTTTGCAGCGTGATAAATCAGATCTGGAGCTAAAACTCACCGACATGCGCTCGCAATACTATGTGCAGGCGCGTGAGGAGTTGGCGAAAGCCAGTGCCGAAGCGGACAGCCTGGCTGAGGTGATCAAAGGGCGCGAAGATACGGTGACGCGCCTGACCATCCGTTCACCGATGAACGGCATCGTGAAAAACATCAAAGTCTCCACCGTCGGCGGGGTGATTCCTCCCAACGGTGAACTGATGAACATCGTGCCGTTAAACGACCGGTTGCTGATTGAGGCGCGCCTGTCACCGCGTGATATTGCCTTTATCCATCCCGGCCAGCGTGCGGTGGTGAAGATCTCGGCCTATGACTACGCGATTTATGGTGGGATGAATGGCGTGGTGGAAAGCATTTCACCGGATACCATCCAGGATGAGGTGAAGCCGGAGATTTACTACTATCGCGTGTTTATCCGCACTGATAACGACTACGTGCAGAACAAAGCCGGTAAGCGCTACTCGATTAGTCCGGGGATGGTTTCTACGGTCGATATCAAGACCGGCGAGAAGACCATCATGGATTATCTGGTGAAACCGTTTAATAAAGCCAAAGAGGCGATGCGCGAACGTTAATCCAGGCGTCGATTGCAGGTTGCCGGATTCTTCGCGATAATCATGCCTAACAAATCCCTTCCTCGTCGGGCCTAACGACGCGGAGGGGATTTTTTTTACCTATATTTTAGTGGCTAACCGACTCACGGATCTTAAAGAGGACAAGTTATGTATAACACCCTGGGCAATCAGTACGATAACTCCCTGGTTTCTAACGCCTTCGGTTTCATGCGCTTCCCGGTGAACTTCCAGCCTTACGACAGCGATGCTGAGTGGGTGATCACCGGTGTACCTTTCGATGCCGCAACTTCGGGTCGTCCGGGCAGCCGTTTAGGGCCGGGTGCGATTCGCCAGATCTCCACTAACCTCGCATGGGAAGGTTGCCGCTGGCCGTGGGATTTCGACCTGCGTCAGCGCCTGAACGTGGTGGATTGCGGTGACCTCGTTTACGCATTCGGTGATTCACAGGATCTCTCTGACAAATTGCAGGCGCACGCTGAGAAATTGCTGGCAAACGGTAAGCGTATGCTGACCTTCGGGGGCGACCACTACGTCACGCTGCCGCTGCTGCGCGCGCACGCTAAGCACTTCGGTAAAATGGCACTGGTGCACTTTGATGCGCACACTGACACTTACTCTAACGGTCCAACCTTCGACCACGGCACCATGTTCTTCACCGCGCCAAAAGAAGGGCTGATCGATCCAAATCACTCAGTGCAGATTGGTATCCGTACCGAGTTTGATAAGAGCCTTGGCTTTAACGTGCTGGATGCAGCACAGGTTAACGATCGCAGCGTCGATGATATTCTGGCGGAAGTGAAACGCACCGTGGGCGATCTGCCGGTGTATCTGACCTTTGATATCGACTGTCTGGATCCGGCACACGCACCGGGCACCGGCACACCAGTGATCGGCGGCCTGACCAGCGATAAAGCCACCAAGCTGATTCGTGGCTTGCAGGGTATGAACATCGTCGGGATGGATCTGGTGGAAGTCGCACCGGGTTACGACCACGCCGATCTGACATCACTGGCGGCAGCTACGTTGGCGCTGGATATGCTGCACGTGCAGGCAGCGAACAAAGGCTAATACTGGGAAGGGCAGGGCGAGAGCCTTGTCCTTAAATCAAGCGTTGATAGTGATACAAAGATTAAAAACTGAGGGCGATCATTTGCTCTCGACTTCCCCGGTTCCTAATAGTCGCCATTGATATCCTGAGCGGCAGACCTTACCACCAGATACGCGCCGATCAGCACAATCGCGATAACGACGGCGAGAATAATCAGAATGGTCATCATAGTATGTAGCGCTCCGGTGACTCTCTCTGGTATCGCCTGCAAACAAACGGTCAGTGTAGACCATCTTCACCATGAAATGGCCCCGTCTGGTGAATACAGACCATTGTCACGCTTCTCGCATTGATGCCTCAACAACTTAAAGGTGACAATTCGTTATCGGCACCCTGTAGCTATACTTTTGGGCGTAGCGTTATTTATCGCTTCGTTAATCACGGTTACTCAATCTTTGGAGGTCACCATGGGCTTTCTGGATGAATTAGTGGGTTCGCTGGGGAACGGCAACGGGCAAGGCAATCAGTTGGGTCAGTTGCAGGCGATCTGGAATTGGGTGCAGGAGCAGGGCGGAATCGAAGTGCTGCTGCAGAAGTTTCAACAGGGCGGGCTCGGTGAGGTGCTGGGTTCGTGGATCGGCACTGGCGGTAATCAACAGGTCGGCGGCGGTGAGATTCAGAGTGCCTTTGGGCAGGAGGAGTTGCAGTCGCTGGCTGATAAGCTGGGCACCGATGTGAATGGTGCATCTGGCACGCTGGCGTCGTTGTTGCCGCAATTGATCGATAAGATGTCGCCGCAAGGTCAACTGGATGAGCAGAGTCTGCACAACAACCAGCTGGATTTGGGGTCGATGGTGGATGATCTGTTTAAGCGGTAATTGTCGAAGTGGAAGAGAGGAGCGCATCAGCGCTCCTTTTTATTGTCGATTATTTGCCATCTGCCGCAATACGATCGCGGATGTGCTGTGCACGTGCTGCGGAATCCGGGTGCGAATCGAACATCGAACTCGTTTGGCCTTGCTGCATTTTCGCCAGTTTCTCGAAACTGGTGGCTAAGCCGAGCGGATTAACACCGCGCTTTTTCAGCAGGTCATAAGAGTAGTCATCCGCCTGCGATTCCTGGGTCTGCGAGAACTGCGCATTGACCAGCTTTTCGCTCAAATCGCCCAGCTGTGACTGCGACAACTGACCAATCACGCCGCCAACCGAGGCCGCTGCGGTGCGTGCCGCCGTGGTGGCATAGGCAACCTGCATCGCTTTACGCGTATGGCCGAGCGCAACGTGGCCCATTTCGTGGCCGAGTACGCCTTCCACTTCGTTATCCGTCATCATATCCATCAAGCCGCTGTAAACGCGGATACAGCCGTTGGCCATCGCCCACGCATTCACATCTTTGGTCAGATAGACTTTGTAGTTGGCTGGCACGCCGTTGATATTATCGCCCAGCGCTGCGGCGATTTTGTTCAGACGCTGTTGATATTCACTGTTGGCAGGTGCGAGCTGATTGTCTTTGTCCATCTGGGCACAGGACTGATCGCTGAGCTGCTTCACTTGTGAATCATTCAACGTATAAGCCTGATAGGCCTGCGCGCCGGATTGCAGTAGCGCGTTATTGTCCATCCCTTCACAGCCGCTCAGCAGCGAAGCGATTCCCATAGCAAGAATGGTGGCGCGGATTTTCATTGAGAGGTCCTTTGCGTAACAAGGTAGAGAAAACAAACACCTGAAATTGAGATCGGTGTTCAAACGCTTTGGTTATAGCGTGCATCCTGTTCACTGGCTAGCAGACAAGCCCCGAATTGCAACCGTTTACCCGCTATTTAGCACGTCGACGCATGTACTTTTGCCCCGATTTTCATGTACATTGATGTGCGACTTTTTTCTCGCTTCGCCTGATAACTGATTAATTACAATACGTTAAGCGCGGCGGAGCATTAATCCGACCTGGAGTAGAAGATGCCCTCTCGTAAAGAGCTTGCCAACGCCATTCGCGCGTTAAGTATGGATGCAGTACAGAAAGCCAAATCGGGACATCCTGGTGCCCCTATGGGCATGGCGGACATCGCCGAAGTGCTGTGGCGTGACTTCCTGAACCACAATCCGACTAACCCGCTGTGGGCAGACCGTGACCGCTTCGTGCTGTCTAACGGTCATGGCTCCATGCTGATTTACAGCCTGCTGCACCTCACCGGTTATGACCTGCCGATGAGCGAGCTGCAGAACTTCCGTCAGCTGCACTCTAAAACTCCAGGCCACCCAGAATACGGCTACACCGCTGGCGTTGAAACCACCACCGGTCCACTGGGCCAGGGTATCGCTAACGCAGTAGGCTTCGCCATCGCTGAGCGCACTTTAGCGGCACAGTTCAACCGTCCAGGCCATGACATCGTAGACCACAACACTTACGTGTTCATGGGCGACGGCTGCATGATGGAAGGTATCTCACACGAAGTGTGCTCCATCGCCGGTACCCTGAAACTGGGTAAACTGGTTGCCTTCTATGATGACAACGGCATCTCTATCGACGGTCACGTTGATGGCTGGTTCACCGACGACACCGCAGCACGCTTCGAAGCTTACGGCTGGCACGTGGTGCGTGGCGTAGACGGCCACGATGCAGACGCGATCAAAAAAGCGGTTGAAGAAGCTAAAGCCGTATCTGACAAACCTTCACTGCTGATGTGCAAAACCATCATCGGTTTCGGATCACCAAACAAAGCCGGTACGCACGATTCGCACGGCGCACCGCTGGGCGACGACGAAATCGCACTGACCCGCAAACAGCTGGGCTGGAACTACGCGCCGTTTGAAATTCCTTCAGACATCTACGCGCAGTGGGATGCGAAAGAAGCCGGTCAGGCGAAAGAATCCGCATGGGATCAGAAGTTTGCTGCTTATGCTGCTGCTCATCCTGAACTGGCTGCTGAGTTCACGCGTCGTACCAACAACGAGCTGCCAGCCAACTGGGAAACCGAATCGCAGAAGTTCATCGAACAGCTGCAGGCTAACCCGGCGAAAATCGCCAGCCGTAAAGCGTCTCAGAATGCGATTGAAGCCTTCGGTAAGATCCTGCCGGAATACCTGGGCGGCTCCGCTGACCTGGCACCAAGCAACCTGACTATGTGGTCGGGTTCTAAGCCAATCAACGAAGATGCAGCCGGTAACTACATCCATTACGGTGTGCGCGAATTTGGTATGACCGCGATCGCTAACGGTCTGGCACTGCACGGTGGTTTCCTGCCGTACACTGCGACCTTCCTGATGTTTGTAGAATACGCACGTAACGCGGCGCGTATGGCTGCACTGATGAAGATTCGTCAGATTATGGTCTACACCCATGACTCCATCGGTCTGGGCGAAGATGGTCCAACGCACCAGCCGGTTGAGCAGATGGCTAGCCTGCGCGTGACACCAAACATGAGCCTGTGGCGTCCATGTGACCAGGTTGAGTCTGCAGTTGCCTGGAAATATGCGATCGAGCGCGTTGACGGCCCATCAGCCCTGATCTTCTCTCGTCAGAATCTGGCGCAGCAGGATCGTACCGCTGAGCAGCTGGCTAACGTGGCGCGCGGTGGTTATGTGCTGAAAGACAGCGCAGGTACGCCAGAGCTGATCCTGATCGCTACCGGTTCAGAAGTTGAACTGGCGGTTGCCGCTTACGACCAGCTGACCAGCGAAGGCCGTAAAGTGCGCGTGGTGTCTATGCCTTCTACCGATGCCTTCGACAAGCAGGACGCGGCTTACCGTGAATCTGTCCTGCCGAAAGCGGTTGCTGCGCGTGTGGCAATCGAAGCCGGCATCGCTGACTACTGGTTCAAATACACCGGTCTGAATGGCGCTATCGTCGGCATGACCACCTTCGGTGAGTCTGCTCCAGCAGAACTGCTGTTCAAAGAGTTCGGCTTCACCGTTGAGAACGTGGTGAACACCGCGAAATCTATTCTGTAATCAGCGGTCGCCATCAAGGGCGGCCCGACAGGTGATTATCGCTATTGAAGGTGCGCATTTATGCGCACCTTTTTTCATTTCAACTCCCGCCTCAAACCTGAAACGGTTCAATTATTCCTGAAGTAATAATTTTTACATGCGAATTATGTGACGCAGATCCAATAATCAGCAGCGCAATTGATCGCAATCATTCCTGTTATTCCTTGCATGCTTTATTCTAGCTGAACCGTTTCAGTTGCAATTCAGTGGCATCATTTTGCAACGTTAAGCGGGCAATAATTCCCTGTACAAAACGCAGCGAAACGCTCAAGGTATTTGGCACGTTTTTTTGGGCTGTTGTTGCAGGAAGTGAGATGACCGTTCGCATAGCAATTAATGGTTTTGGTCGTATCGGACGCAATGTACTGCGTGCTTTGTACGAAACCGGCCGCCGCGCTGAGATCACCGTGGTAGCGATCAACGAGCTGGCTGAAGCCACTGGCATGGCGCATTTGCTGAAGTATGACACCAGCCATGGCCGCTTTGCCTGGGATGTGCGCCAGGAGCGCGATCAGCTGTTCGTGGGCGACGACACCATCCGCATTCTGCATCTGGCCGATATTGATACACTGCCGTGGCAGGAACTGAATGTCGATATCGTGCTGGATTGTACCGGGGTATACGGCAGCCGCGCCGATGGCGAAGCGCATCTGCAGGCGGGCGCGAAGAAAGTGTTGTTCTCGCATCCGGGCGGTAATGATTTGGATGCCACCGTGGTGTTCGGCGTTAACGAACAAGCTCTTAAACAAACTGACCGCATTGTCTCCAACGCATCCTGTACCACCAACTGCATTATTCCGGTGATCAAGTTGCTGGATGACGCCTTCGGAATTGAGTCAGGCACCGTGACCACGATTCACTCGGCGATGCACGACCAACAGGTGATTGACGCCTATCACAGCGATCTGCGCCGTACCCGTGCCGCCAGCCAATCGATCATTCCGGTGGATACGCGTCTTGCTGCGGGCATTACCCGTATTTTTCCGAAATTTAACGACCGCTTCGAAGCCATCGCTGTCCGTGTTCCCACGATCAACGTGACAGCCATTGATTTGAGCGTTTCAGTACGCGAAGCCGTGAAGGCTTGTGAGGTCAATGCCTTGCTGCAAAACGCGTCAGAAGGGGCGTTTCGTGGTATAGTTGACTATACGGAATTACCGTTAGTCTCAGTAGATTTCAACCATGATCCGCACAGTGCCATAGTGGACGGCACACAAACGCGGGTCAGTGGTCATCACCTGATCAAAACCTTGGTTTGGTGTGACAACGAATGGGGCTTTGCTAACCGCATGATCGACACCACGTTAGCAATGGCCGCAAGCGGTTTCAGGTAAGACGCGGACTGCGTCTGGCAAAACTTATGAGAATCAACGAGAGGGTTCACCATGTCTGTAATTAAAATGACCGATCTGGATCTTGCTGGTAAGCGTGTTCTGATCCGTGCCGATCTCAACGTGCCAGTGAAAGAAGGGAAAGTGACGTCAGATGCACGTATCCGTGCTTCTCTGCCTACCATCGAAGCGGCGTTGAAACAGGGCGCGAAAGTGATGGTTACCTCTCACCTGGGTCGCCCGACCGAAGGTGAATACAACGAAGAATTCTCCCTCCTGCCTGTTGTTAACTACCTGAAAGACAAACTGAACGGCACCACCGTTACCCTGGCGAAAGACTACCTCGACGGCGTTGAAGTCGGCGCAGGTGAGCTGGTGGTACTGGAAAACGTTCGCTTTAACAAAGGCGAGAAGAAAGACGAAGAGACTCTGTCGAAGAAGTATGCCGCACTGTGCGATGTCTTCGTGATGGATGCTTTCGGTACTGCGCACCGCGCGCAGGCTTCTACCCACGGTGTGGGCAAGTTCGCACCGATCGCTTGTGCTGGCCCGCTGCTGTCTGCTGAGCTGGAAGCGCTGGGTAAAGTGATGAGCAACCCAGAGCGTCCGCTGGTCGCCGTTGTGGGTGGTTCTAAAGTCTCTACCAAATTCGACGTGCTGCAGTCTCTGGTGAAAATCGCGGATACCGTGATTGTCGGCGGCGGCATCGCTAACACCTTCGTGGCTATCGACAACAAAGTTGGTAAATCACTGTACGAACCAGATTTCGTTGAAGCGGCGAAAAAGCTGCGTGACGAGCACGGCATCCCAGTTCCAACCGACTCTCGCGTAGGAACGGAATTCTCTGAAACTGCCCCTTCAACCGTTAAAAAGGTTTCCGAAGTGGCGGATAACGAAGAGATTATGGACTTCGGTGACGAAACCGCACTGGCGATGGCAAAACTGCTGAAAGAAGCAAAAACCATCCTGTGGAACGGTCCAGTTGGCGTGTTCGAATTCCCGAACTTCCGCAAAGGCACCGAAATCGTGGCGAACGCGATTGCAGACAGCGACGCGTTCTCTGTTGCGGGCGGCGGCGATACCCTGGCAGCGATTGACCTGTTCGGTCTCGAAGACAAGATCTCCTACATCTCTACCGGCGGTGGCGCATTCCTCGAGTTCGTGGAAGGCAAAAAACTGCCAGCGGTAGCGATGCTGGAAGAGCGCGCTAAGCAGTAATTTTTGGGGACGGCGCTTCGGCGCCGTCTGAAGGCTTGCCCATCCTGGGCAAAAAATCGACGTCCCCTCGTGGGATGAACGGTAACGAAACAGGACACAACCATGTCTAAAATTTTTGATTTCGTAAAACCCGGCGTTGTCACTGGTGATGACGTTCAGAAAGTTTTCCAAGTAGCGAAAGAAAACAAATTCGCTCTGCCTGCAGTTAACTGCGTCGGCACGGACTCCATCAACGCGGTACTGGAAGCTGCGGCCAAAGTTAAAGCGCCGGTCATCGTTCAGTTCTCCAATGGTGGTGCTGCCTTCATCGCCGGTAAAGGTTTCAAAACCGACAAGCCACAGGGCGCGGCAATCTTCGGCGCTATCGCGGGTGCGCACCATGTGCATCTGATGGCTGAACAGTACGGCGTGCCAGTGATTCTGCACACCGACCACTGCGCCAAGAAACTGCTGCCGTGGATCGACGGTCTGCTGGATGCCGGTGAAGAGCACTTCAAGAAAACCGGTAAGCCACTGTTCTCTTCTCACATGATCGACCTGTCAGAAGAGTCACTGGAAGAGAACATTGAGATCTCTTCTAAATACCTGGCGCGCATGGCGAAAATCGACATGACGCTGGAAATCGAACTGGGTTGCACCGGTGGCGAAGAAGACGGCGTGGACAACAGCCACATGGACGCATCTGCGCTGTACACCCAGCCAGAAGACGTTGATTACGCGTACACCGAGCTGAGCAAAATCAGCCCACGTTTCACCATCGCGGCTTCCTTCGGTAACGTGCACGGTGTGTACAAGCCAGGCAACGTGAAACTGACCCCGACCATCCTGCGTGATTCTCAGGAATACGTCACCAAGAAACACAACCTGCCGCACAACGCGCTGGACTTCGTGTTCCACGGTGGTTCAGGTTCTTCTGCTGCAGAAATCGAAGAGTCAATTGGTTACGGCGTAATCAAAATGAACATCGATACCGATACCCAATGGGCGACCTGGGACGGCATCCTGCAGTACTACAAAAAGAACGAAGACTATCTGCAAGGCCAGTTGGGTAACCCAAATGGCGTGGATAGCCCGAACAAGAAATACTACGATCCACGCGTATGGCTGCGTTCTGCACAGGCTTCAATGGTTGTGCGTTTAGAGCAGGCTTTCAAAGAGCTTAACGCTGTCGACGTGCTGTAATTTTTCCTTACAGTACAAAAAAGGCCCGAAAGGGCCTTTTTTTATGCATTCAATTCGGAATAGTGAGGAAATTCAGGCCATCTTTGGCGCTTCATGCCATTTTTGTTTACCCTTGTACACGGGAGTGCCGGAGTTAATCTGGCCGTTTTTGCATTTTCCTGCGGGAAACTCAACAACAGGGCTAACAAATGGAAGACTTAAATGTCGTTGACGGCATTAACAACGCTGGCGGCTGGCTGGTAAGAAATCAGGCACTGATCCTGAGCTATTTCGTCAATATCGCTGCGGCGATTGTCATCATAGTGATCGGTATGATGGCAGCGCGTATTATTTCGAAAGGCATCAACCGCGTGCTGGTGGCGCGTCATATCGATGCCACAGTCGCAGATTTCCTCTCGGCGCTGGTGCGCTATGGCGTGATTGCTTTTACCTTGATTGCTGCGCTGGGCCGCGTTGGGGTGCAAACCGCATCGGTGATTGCGGTACTGGGTGCAGCGGGTTTGGCCTTAGCTTTATCCCTGCAGGGTTCGCTGTCCAACCTTGCCGCGGGTGTACTGCTAGTGACCTTCCGTCCGTTTAAAACTGGCGAGTTCGTGGATCTCGGTGGCGTGATGGGAACGGTGCAGAACGTGCAGATCTTCTCCACCACCATGAAGAGCGCGGACGGTAAAATTGTCGTGGTACCGAACGGTAAGGTGATTGCGGGTAATATCGTTAACTATTCCCGTGAGCCGATTCGCCGTAATGAATTCATTATCGGTGTGGCCTACGACGCGGATGTCGATCAGGTCATCGCGCTGTTCAGGGAAGTGGTTGAGGCCGATGAACGCGTGCTGAAAGACATGGGTATTCAGATCGGCCTGAACGAGCTGGCTGCGTCTTCACTCAACTTTGTCGTACGTTGCTGGAGCAAGAGCAGTGACCTGCAAAACGTCTACTGGGATCTGTTGAAGAACTTCAAACGTACGCTGGACGCGAACGGTATCGGCATCCCTTATCCGCAGATGGACGTGCATCTTCATCAGGTGAAGAACGAACAGCAACCTGAGCGCGCGGAGTAATCAATGAGTGGTGGTGCACATCTGATGTGCACCCCACAAAACCCGGTCATATCCCTAAAGGGCCATCATCTATGGCGACCGAAAGCGCACTCGTCGCCATCACTTCGCTATTGATATCAATCTTATTACTTTCTCTAATACCCGATTAAATCTTTCAATTTCCACTAATATCCTCGCGTCACTATACTGCATCGCATTATCTCGTCACTCAGGACCGCCATCGTGTTATCTGTTTATTTACAAGGACTTGCCCTTGGGGCAGCACTCATTCTGCCATTAGGCCCACAAAACGCATTCGTGATGAATCAGGGCATTAAACGCCACTACCATTTAATGACCGCAGGGTTATGTACGCTGAGCGATGTTGTGCTGATTTGCGGCGGTATTTTTGGCGGTAGCGCGCTGCTGAATCAGTCCCCGATTCTGCTAATGCTGATCACCTGGGCGGGCGTGGCGTTTCTGCTGTGGTACGGCTGGGGCGCACTACGCAGCGCATGGCAGGGCGATGTGACGTTAGCGACTGAAGCCGCGCTGAAGCAAGGTCGCTGGCGCATCGTTGCCACCATCGTCGCGGTGACCTGGCTCAATCCGCACGTCTATCTTGATACCTTTGTGGTGCTGGGTAGCCTCGGCAGTCAGCTTCCTTCTACCGAAGCGCGTCAGTGGTTCGCGTTGGGCACGGTGAGTGCTTCAATTATCTGGTTCTTTGGCCTGGCGCTGTTAGCTGCGTGGCTTTCACCGCGTCTGCGCACCGTGCGTGCGCAGCGTATCATCAATCTGCTGGTGGGCGGCGTGATGTGGTTTATCGCTATCCAGCTGGCGCGTCAGGGTATTGCCGCGTTCTGATGCAGATGTAAGCCGTACAGTGCGGGCAGCGCGCCCGCACTGGCCAGCAGCTCTAAACGAATCTGGCGGAAACTCACCCCCTGCGGTACGGCGTGATGGCAGAGCGAGTGATGGTTTTCTTCGACTTCAATCAGTAACTCTTCATCCAGCCAGAGACGATAATGCGTGGTGCAGTGCGGCGTGACCGCTTGTGCGTGCCCCATCTGTACCGTCTCCATTGCATGGTCAAAGTCGTTATCAAACAACAGCGTGATTTGGCGAGCGTGTTGCTGCTGTTCCCAGCGCCAAATAACCGTTGGCTGAGCGTCATCCCGTGCCGGCACCCAGCAGTTGGTGTGCTGCTCCGGACGCAATTTGCCGTTGAGCAGATAGTCCCGATGCCAGAGTTTTAACGGCGTCTCCAGCGTGAAGGCGAACAGGATTTGATGCGGCACGCGGCGCGGCAGCCAGAAATCGAACTCATCGACGCCGTAATCGCCATCGTTAATCTGTCGCGTGCGTTTGGCGACGCGTGGATTGAGGCTGTTAAACACCATCATGACCCCGGGCAGACGCTGCTGAGTGAGGGCCACTTCAATCGCCGGATTTTCTTCAAAGGCGATAAACAGATAACGATCGCAATCTGCACGGTAATCAAAAATCAGGCGGTAATTGCCCTGATCGTTAACCGTGAGTGTTTGGCTGGCGATGTGACGATCGCCGCAAGTGTTGGCCGGATTGTCACTGCTGAGCAGCGAAACCTGCATCTTCTGCGTTTGTTTGGCACGCAGTTGCACGGTTAGCGCAGGTAAACGTTCACCGGCTTTTAATGGCAGCAGCAGAGCACAGCGCGATTGCAGCGGCTGCCAACCGGCATCGGCGGGGAGATTGCTAAGCTGCAGAGTGCTGCTGACTTCGATCTGCGCATTGCGGGCCGGACTCAGCAATGGATGGCGTGGGATAAACGCCCCCTGACGCAGCAGTTGCTGCTGCAACTGTGTGACGCGATCTGGCTGCGCCAGCTGCGACGGCGTGAATTGCTGCTGATGACAGATGGTCGCCGCACGTCCCACCACTTCACCCAACACGCCGCAGGTGCACATCACCCGTGCGCTGCCAAAGGCAACGTGGGTGGCTGAGATTAAACGACCGGTGAGCAGCAGATTATCCAGCGACTGGCTGTATAGCGCACGAAATGGAATGGTGTAGGTGCCTTTGCTGTGGAACTGGCGGCAGCCATTGTGCTCGCTGTACACGCCATCGGCGGGATGCAGGTCAATCGACCAGCCGCCGTAGGCAACGGCGTCGTAGTGATCGCGCTGTTCAATGATGTCCTGCTGACACAGTAACGTGTCACCGAGGAAGCGACGGCTTTCGCGCTTGCCGGGGATCAGGCCCACCCATTCGATGGTTAGGGTATCGGCATCCGGAAACTCGTCGGAGTTTTTAATGTAATCCCACACGCCCCAAACAATTTTCCACAGCTCCCATTTGATTGTTTCGCTTTCGTGCACCGTATCGAGCCGTCCGCCCCATTCCAGCCACCATAAATCACAGCCGTTAAGATCGGAGGTCAGGCGTTTGTAACGTGGAATGGCGGTAATCTCTTTAAGCGCAAAAGAGGGCGGGACAAAGCGAACCGGCTGCGAAGTGCGTTTGGTGTAGAAGTAGATTGAGTGGCCGAGTTTGTGTCCAAAATGTTCGCCTGGCGCCATCTTTTCGCCAAATTCTTCAACAGTTTCCGCCCCCACACGATGCGCGGCACCCGCCAGATATCCCAGCACGCCATCGCCGCTGGCATCGATAAACTGGCTGGCGTTGACGTGGTAGCGTGTCTGATTAATGGCGTTAAAAGCTTGAACGGCTTGTAAGCGGCGGCCTTCTTTCGTGATATCGCTGACCACCGTGTTGAGCAGTAGCGTCAGACCGGGTTGTGACTGCACCAAATCCAGCAGCACCATATCGAACAGCACCGGATTGCCCTCTTTGTTGCGCCACAGGTTTTCCTCCATGATCTCGCCCATGATGCCGCCTTCGCGCGCCCAGCGGTTGTTGTTACCCATATGCGATGTTGCACCGTTGGCCCATAACCGCACTTCACTCGATGCGTTGCCACCCAGCACCGGGCGATCCTGAACCAACACCACCTGCAATCCGTCACGCGCGGCGGCCAGTGCGGCACACACGCCCGCGAGCCCACCGCCCGCCACCAGCAGATCGGCCTGTAACTTTTGCTCTGGGAAGTGGCGCGCATTTTGCGAAGAGAAAGTCTGCATCATTTGCTTCCTGTCATGCTGAAGCTAAGATTGGAGTTTTGAGCGCCACAGGGTGAACTATGTCTTCTCAACCCAACCAAAGCCTGATTGATGGGATTCGCTGCTTGCAGTATTTGGTTTCCAGCGATAAAGCCGTGGGCTGCCGTGAACTGGCGCGACAGATGGACATGAACAGCACGCGCGTTAACCGCCTGCTGATGACCATGGCCTCGATTGGCCTGACGATTCAGGACGAACACCGCCGCTATTTGCCCGGCCCAGGGATTCATGCTCTGGCGGCGCAGGCGATTCGCGGCTCCTCGCTGTTTGCCCAGGCGCTGCCGCAACTGGAAGCACACGCGCCGCGCGACATCGTGGTGGCGCTGGGCGTGCTGTGGGAGGATCAGGTGATTTACATCTGGCACTCCGAACCGGGTGAGCGCACCAGTGCCAGCCAGGCGCTGGCCGGTTTCCGCATGCTGCCGGCGTGGCAGTCGGTGATTGGTGTGTCGCTGCTGGCGACAGAGAGTGATGAGCAGTTGCGTCCACGATTTACCGACGAACAGTGGGCGCAAATGGCGCCGTTGCTGGCGCGTAAGCGTGACGCAAACCATTTGATCTGGCACCGTGATGACGGCGAAATCAGCATGGCGCAGCCAATCAATAACAACCGCGCTGCGCTGGCGTTCGCCAAAATCTGGCAGGCCGACGATGCACATCTGCAGCAGCGGGTGACGCAGTTGCAGTCGCTGGCGCAAGTGCTGATCAGTGCGCGCTGACATGCTCGATTTTCCCAACCACGAACAGATAGCTGCAAATGCCTATCGCCGCCAGCACGGCAATAAAGCCGAGTGCTGGCGCGAAATTATCGCCATCGATCAGCGCGCCAATGGCAATCGGCACCACAATAGCGGAAAGCGCGCCGGTGAAGTTGAATACGCCGCCCGCTAAGCCAATCAGATGGCGAGGTGCCAGTGCGGTGACAAATACCCAGGTGATGGTCGCGAGGCCGTTGCCAAAAAACGCCAGCGACATAAACAGCACGATGAGCGTGGAGTCGTCGGTGTAATTGGCGCCAAGAATAAACAGTGTCAGGAACAGGCCAAGGATGACCGGCAGTTTACGCGCCACGCTGGGCGACACGCCTCGCCGTATCATGCGATCCGAAGCGAAACCTGCCAGCAGTACGCCACAGAAAGCGGCGAAGTAGGGCACGGAAGCCACATAGCCGCTTTTAATGAAGCCCATATGGCGATACTCCACCAGATAGGTCGGGAACCAGGTGAGGAAGAACCAAAAAGTGGCTGAGATAGTAAACTGGCCGATATAGATACCCACCAGTTTGCGGCTGCGGAACATTTGTGCCAGATCGGCCCAGCGGGCCTTCGGCTGCTGCGTGTGCTGACGGCTCTCGAGTAAGGCACCGTTGCTGCGCAGATAGTTTAATTCGGCTTCTGACACGCCTTTATGCTCATGTGGCTCACGGTAAAGCAGATACCACACCAACGCCCAAATCATCCCGGCCACACCGGTAATCAGAAACAGACCGCGCCAGCCAAACGCATCCTGTACGTGGAACAGCAGCGGCGTCATGCAGGCGAGTCCCACAAACTGGGCCGAGGAGTAAATGCCGATGGCGCTGGCACGCTCCTGTTCCGGGAACCAGCTGGAAATCACGCGGTTATTCGAAGGCATTACCGGCGCTTCAAAGGCACCGACGCCCAGGCGCAAGCCAAACAGCGCACCGAAGCTGTTGGCGAGCGCATGCAGGGCTGTGATTAATGACCAGGCAAACAGGCCCACGCCATACACCAGACGCGCGCCGAGACGATCGATCAGAAAGCCGCCGGGGATCTGCAGCGCAGCGTAGATCCAGCCAAATGCTGAGAAGATCAACCCCATCTCCATTGGCGTAAAGCGCAATTCGCCGGCCATTTGCGTGGCGGCCACAGAGAGATTGGTACGATCCATGTAGTTGATGATGATATTGATAAACACCAGACCCAGCATCAGGAATCGCGTCCGTCCGGCGCGGACGGCAATGGCGCTTTGGCTAATTGGCTGCTCTGTCATACCACAACTCCCCATAAGGCTAGAATTGTTTCTTTAATAGAAACACCAAGGCAAAATTTCCGCGAATCCGTTAACCTGGTTTTGCGATCGCGGATACGTTAATACCGTCGTTATCCGAACTTTTTGGTGATTTCAAACTCAGACCATCACGCATAGTAATGTGTTTTAGGTTTAGCCATAGTGGCGACCTGTAAATTGAACCTTCAAGGAGGACTTTCGTGAAATTGAAAGCACTGGCGCTGGCCGCCGTAATGAGCACGGGCGTAATGTCAGCGATGGTACAAGCGGGTGAAGTCCCGAATGGCCCGCATGTCGTCACCTCTGGTCAGGCAAGCGTAGATGCCCGTCCTGATATCGCGACACTCTCCATCGTGGTGAATGTTTCCTCGAAAGATGCGGCAGATGCGAAAAAACAAGCTGATGACCGCGTGGCGCAATATTTCGATTTCCTGCAAAAGAACGGTATCGAGAAGAAAGATATTGATGCGGCAAACCTGAGCACGCAACCGGAGTATGACTACACCAAAGAAGGCAAGTCGGTACTAAAAGGCTATCGTGCGGTGCGCCAGGTGCAGGTGACGTTACGTCAGCTGGATAAACTGAATGAGTTACTGGACGGTGCGCTGAAATCTGGCCTGAACGAAATCCGTTCGGTGGAGCTGGGCGTAGCGAATGCCGATGCCTATAAAGATCAGGCGCGCAAAGCCGCGATTGCTAACGCCACTCAGCAGGCCGGTGCACTGGCAGAAGGCTTCAACGCGAAATTGGGCCCGGTGTACAGTATCCGCTATCACGTGGCGAACTATCAGCCAATGCCAATGGCGCGTATGTATAAAGCGGCTGCGGCCCCTGCGGATACCACCGCGCAGCAGACTTATGAGCAGCAGAGCATTCACTTTGACGATCAGGTTGATGTGGTGTTCGAGATCAAGCCGAATACCGCTCAGTAATCTGATGTGTTGAATCGTAGCGGCGCGATTGATCGCGCTAAATGGCGGTGAAACTGCCGTTCATTTACGTAATCAATTAAGCCGCTACGCCAATCTGCATTTAGGCTTATGCCGCCGCCGTATCCTGACGCAACACGCGATGACCGTGTGCGATCAACGCATCCGTCACGCTGCGCATCAAACGGCTCTCTGGCGCGAAGCGGTGCCAGTAAAGCATGCGGCGCTGGTACAGGCCTGGCGTCAAATCCACCAAATCACCTTGCGCCAGTTCTCGCTCAATCTGTAAGTGTGGGATCATACAGCACACTGAACCCTGACGCGCCAACTGCACAAAGGCTTCCGACGAGTTAACGATGTGGCACGGTACGCTGCCCGGTGACAGATCGAAGTTCTGCTGTAAAAACGCCTGATGCATATCATCCAGATGGTCAAACGCCACCGCTGGGGCTTTCAACAAAGCAGAGCGCGTGACGCCATTCGGGAAGTAGCGTGCAGCGAAATCTGGCGACGCGCAGAACAGATAATCCAGAGCACCCAACTGATCCACCAGACAACTCGGCAGCGGCTGCGGCTGGATACTGACAGCGCCGACCACTTCACCGCGACGCAAGCGTTCCTGGGTACGGGTTTCATCTTCTACCTGCAAATTCAGGCGCACCGGCGAATCGGCCAGCACGTCTTTCAGTGCAGGCAGCAGCCAGGTCGCCAGACTGTCGGCGTTGACCGCCAGTGACAGCAGCAGTGGCGTAGTACCGCCGTTGTCATCACCCAGCCACTCTTCTTCCAGCAACTCCACCTGATGTAGCAGCGCCAGCAGTTTTTGTCCTTGCTCGGTCGGACGCGGCGGCACGGTGCGCACCAGCAGCGGCTGACCAAATAAATTTTCCAGCTGTTTAATGCGTTGTGACACCGCAGACTGCGTGATGCAGAGTTTTTGGGCCGCACGCTCAAAACCGCGCTCGCGAATCACAGCATCCAGCGCCTGAAGCGTTCGATAATCCGGGCGTTTCATTGTTGTTCTCTCTCGTTCAGGATGGAAAGTACTATGCCACAAAACTGTCATATTGTGCTGCGGCGGATTTTTGCGGGCTGGCTTCCAAAGGCTTAAATCGATGCGTTAACAGCCGCGCATTTTCACGACGCCTTGTTTTATACTACGCGCACTTCGATGTCGCACAGGTTTTAAACATACCATGACCCAGGATGAACTGAAAAAAGCGGTTGGTTGGGCAGCACTGCAATACGTGCAACCCGGCACCATTGTTGGCGTTGGCACCGGTTCAACAGCGGCGCATTTTATTGATGCGCTTGGCACCATGAAAGATCAAATTGAAGGCGCGGTCTCCAGTTCGGAAGCCTCGACGGAAAAACTCAAAGCCCTGGGAATTCCGGTTTTTGATCTGAATAACGTCGATGAGCTGTCGGTGTACGTTGATGGCGCGGACGAGATTAATCCACAGATGCAGATGATCAAAGGCGGCGGCGCAGCGCTGACGCGTGAGAAAATTGTCGCAGCCGTGGCGAAAAAGTTTATCTGCATTGCGGATGCCTCCAAAGAGGTGGACGTGTTGGGCAATTTCCCGCTGCCGGTGGAAGTGATTCCGATGGCGCGCGCGTTTGTTGCGCGTGAACTGGTGAAGCTGGGTGGCCAACCTGAGTATCGTCAGAATGTGGTGACCGACAACGGCAACATTATTCTCGACGTGCATAATCTGCGTATTCTCGACCCGATTGCATTGGAAAAAACCATCAATGCACTGCCGGGCGTGGTCACCGTTGGCTTGTTTGCCGCGCGTGGCGCTGATGTTGCCTTAATCGGCACAGCAGATGGCGTGAAAACCATCACTTATTGATCTGATAGCGTACTCACCGGCGCGTGTGCTGCGCCGGTTATTTCCATCTGCAAAACATCTTTTCTTGCTGGGGTGAAATTTGGTGACTTATGTCACAAAAGATTCATCAACAGCAGGTTCGTACTTCGGCGCACTCGCATCCCACGATTTTGTACGGCTTTGTGCTGCCTCAACGTGGGCGCGTGCTGGCGGTCAGGCAATCGTTTGTATTGCCGCGCTCGAAATTTTTGATATTTTGGCAGAAGGCTACCTTATGGTAGTCCTCGTTGAATTCTGAATAGGGTCGGGAAATGGCAAAGGTATCACTGGAAAAAGACAAGATTAAGTTCCTGCTGGTGGAAGGCGTTCACCAGAGTGCACTGGATAATCTGCGTGCTGCGGGTTACACCAACATCGAATTCCATAAAGGGGCACTGGATGCGGAGTCGCTGAAGTCCTCCATCCGCGATGCGCACTTCATTGGTATCCGTTCCCGCACCCAACTGACCGAAGAGATCTTTGCGGCGGCCGAAAAGCTGGTCGCGGTAGGCTGCTTCTGCATCGGTACTAACCAGGTTGATCTGAATGCTGCTGCAAAACGCGGTGTGCCGGTCTTCAATGCACCATTCTCTAACACCCGTTCGGTAGCCGAACTGGTGATCGGCGAAATGCTGCTGATGCTGCGCGGGATCCCTGAAGCAAACGCCAAAGCACACCGTGGTATCTGGAACAAAGTGGCGAACGGCTCGTTCGAAGCGCGTGGTAAGAAGCTGGGCATCATTGGCTACGGCCATATCGGGATGCAGCTTGGCGTGCTGGCAGAAGGCCTGGGCATGCACGTGTTTTTCTACGACATCGAGACCAAATTACCGCTGGGTAATGCGACTCAGGTTCGTCACCTGTCGGATCTGCTTAACATGAGCGACGTGGTCAGCCTGCACGTACCAGAAAATGCCTCAACGCAGAATATGATTGGCGCAGACGAGTTAGCGCTGATGAAGCCGGGCGCACTGCTGATTAACGCCGCACGCGGAACCGTGATTGATATTCCAGCCCTGTGCAACGCCCTGGCGAACAAGCATCTCTCCGGTGCGGCCATCGACGTCTTCCCGGTTGAGCCAGCGACCAACAGCGATCCGTTCAACTCACCGCTGTGCGAGTTTGATAACGTGATCCTGACGCCACATATCGGGGGCTCCACTCAGGAAGCTCAGGAAAACATCGGCCTGGAAGTCTCGGGCAAGCTGGCGAAATACTCTGACAACGGTTCTACGCTGTCTGCCGTTAACTTCCCGGAAGTGTCCCTGCCGATGCATGCCGCCAGCGCCAGCCGCTTGCTGCACATCCATGAGAACCGTCCAGGCGTGTTGACCGCGATTAACCAGATCTTTGCCGAGCAGGGCATCAACATTGCCGCTCAGTATCTGCAGACCTCGCCGGTGATGGGTTATGTGGTTATCGATATCGATGCAGAAGAAGATGTGGCGGAAAAAGCGCTGCAGCTGATGAAAGCGATTCCGGGCACCATTCGCGCCCGCCTGCTGTACTGATGATTCAGGGCACCTTGCGTGCCCGTTCATCTTGCTGATTGCTCAGGGCGCCACCTCAATTGGCGCCCTTTGTTTTATCGTTCGGCGCTATCCCACTGCCACAGCTTTGACGGCGTTAAAATAGCAGGCAAGGGGACATCCCATGCCGCGACTGGCAATGTCTCAACGCGCTGGCAATCGTGCGCAATGCCCATCGGTAAAAAGCCATGCTGCTGCCAGTGCTGCAGGGTGCGATCGTAAAAACCTCCCCCCATCCCCAATCGCTGACCCTGGTGGTCAAATGCCACTAACGGCACCAGCATCACATCCAACTGATCGAGTGTGGCCATCTGCGTGATATCCAGCGGCGGTTCAGGGATGCGCAATTTGTTTGGGGCCAGTGCCGTCTCAGGCGTGTAACGCAGGAACAGCAGATGCCCGGGAGCAAAAGGATGCAGTACCGGCAAATAAACCTGCTTTTTCTGCTGCCACAGCTTGGCAATCAGCGGGCGGGTGTTGATTTCGCCATCGACAGATAAAAACAGCGCGATGCGTTGGGCATTAGCGATAGGGGCAAAGTTAATAGCGTGCTCGGCGAGCAGATCGGCAGCTTGCTCCTGCTGTTCAGGCGTAAGGTTGCGGCGCAGATGGCGCACATGCTGGCGGATGTCCTGGCGATCAAGTAGGGAAGGTGCGGTCATGATGTCCCCGGCAGAGTCGGCAATTTGGCCAACTATATCATGCGAAGCGGGAGATTCTCGTCATACTTCAGGTACAGGGGACTAACTGCGCTCATGCACCCCAATCACTCAATTCGTTAAGCTGATTGGGATCCATTTGCTTGCCGCCTTGCTGAAACATAAGTCTCTGGCGAAGGGGACTAAAGAGGAGATCTCCGAGATGCCGCCGCAGGCTGTAACCCTTGAACCCATGGTTCAAGGTGAACATGCCGTCACAATTATTAGGCTTCTCGGACGGACCGAGCATGCGCACAAATTGTGGATCGTCACATTCTGTTGGTATTAAATATCGGCTCAGGGGACGGGCCCGCTTGCAAACATCTCAGAGAAAATTGACTTCACCGTCACTCTAACACGAGTACCATGAAGTGTTATTCGAATTTAGGGCCCTGGCGATCAGTTATGCGACCTTGCTCAACTAATGCTTGTTCAATGGTCTGCTGCAGCATGCGGATACGTTGTTCCATGTTTGCTGCATAGTCGCGCGTCTTGCCTTTTTCCTGTGCCAGCTCGTGGCAGATGTTTAAGGCGGCGATGAACACCAGTTGCTCTGTATTGGTGACTCTAGTGCGAACTTTTAAATCTTGCAACCGTTGATTGAGATCCTCTGCAGCCAGATTCAGCGCATCTTGCTGTTCGGGCGGACAATTTACTCTCAATGAACGACCAAAAATCTGAATATCTACCGGTTGTGCAGACATGCCACCATCCTGACTGATTACTCTGTTCGCATCTCCCTTACCTGTCAATGGGTTGGGAGGTGCGCAACTATATAGAGCCGCGATATAAGTTACAACCCCTTTTCTGGAAACCCTGAGGCACCTGGTGGTAGCATAACACGAACTTATTCTGCCAACGACGACCAAAGCCTATGTCTTTACAGAACGAAACTCCTGGTTACAACGCGCTAGCCGCAGCCCTTTCTCAGCAGGGCGTGGGCATGACGCCAGCCGAAATGCACGGATTGCTGTCCGGTATTTTGTGTGGTGGCAACAAAGACGCCAGTTGGAAAACCAAGATCCACGACCTCACCAACGACGGCATGGCGTTTTCACAAAGCTTGTCACAGCCGCTGCAGGCGCTGCATGAAAATCTGAGCAATACGCTGGAAGATGAGGGTTTCATGTTCCAACTGATGCTGCCGGAAGATGATGACATCACCGTCTTCGATCGCGCGGATGCGCTCGCGGGCTGGGTCAACCATTTCCTGCTCGGCTTAGGCGTCACGCAGCCGAAGCTGGATAAAGTGACCGGCGAAACCGGTGAAGCGATTGACGATCTGCGCACCATCGCGCAACTCGGTTACGACGAAGATGAAGATCAGGAAGAGCTGGAGCAGTCGCTGGAAGAAGTGATTGAGTATGTGCGCGTGGCGGCCTTGCTTTGCCATGACACATTCACTCGTCAGCACACGCCAACTGCGCCGGAAGTGCAAAAGCCAACGTTACACTAAGTGCGTTATTGCGGGCGCGTGGTGCCCGTTTCAACAGGGAGTGCAAACATGATTACACTGGATACTTTCCAGCAACGTCGTCAGGCGCTGATTGCCCGTATGGCACCTGGCAGCGCCGCTTTGATTTTCGCTGCACCTGAAGTGACCCGCAGCAACGACACGGAATACAACTTCCGCCAAAACAGCGACTTCTGGTATTTCACCGGGTTCAATGAACCGCAGGCGCTGTTAGTGCTGATCAAAAGTGATGACAAGCATAACCATAGCGTGTTGTTCAATCGTGTTCGCGACCTTACCGCAGAGATCTGGTTTGGCCGCCGCCTGGGGCAAGATGCCGCACCCGCTAAGCTTGGCGTTGACCGTGCTTTACCTTGGGATGACATCGGTGAGCAATTGCATCAGCTGCTCAACGGGCTTGATGTGGTTTATCATGCTCAGGGGGAGTACGCAGAAGCTGACCAACTGGTGTTCAGCGCGTTGGAAAAACTGCGCCGTGGCTTCCGTCAGAATCTCAGCGCGCCTGCTACCGTCACCGACTGGCGTCCGTGGGTACACGATATGCGCCTGTTTAAAAGCGAAGCCGAAATTGAGATTTTGCGCCGTGCGGGAAAAATCAGTGCGCTGGCGCATACTCGTGCGATGCAAGCTTGCCGTCCGGGGATGTTGGAGTATCAACTCGAAGGCGAAATTCACCATGAATTCAATCGCCACGGCGCACGCTTCCCTTCTTACAACACCATCGTGGGATCGGGTGAGAACGGCTGCATCCTGCATTACACCGAAAACGAAAGTGAAATGCGCGATGGCGATTTGGTGCTGATTGATGCGGGTTGTGAATTCCACGGGTATGCCGGTGACATTACCCGCACCTTCCCGGTTAATGGCAAATTCACGCAACCTCAGCGCGAGATTTACGACATCGTGCTGGCCTCGCTGTACAAAGCGCTGTCGATGTTCCGCCCTGGCGTCAGCATCCACGACGTCAATGACGAAGTGGTGCACATCATGATCACCGGTCTGGTCGATCTCGGCATTCTGGAAGGCAATATCGATACGCTGTTCGAAGAGCAGGCGCACCGCCCGTTCTTCATGCACGGCTTGAGTCACTGGCTGGGGCTGGATGTGCATGACGTCGGCCATTACGGTACACCAAGCCGTGATCGCATTCTCGAACCGGGTATGGTGCTGACCATTGAACCGGGTCTGTACATCGCGCCGGATGCGAAAGTCCCACCGCAGTATCGCGGTATCGGTATCCGTATCGAAGATGACATCGTGATCACCGCTGACGGCAACGAAAACCTGACCGACAGCGTCGTGAAAGATGCCGATTCGATTGAAGCCTTGATGGCAGCGGCACGCCACGCATGAGCATTTTGATTGCAGGCGGCGGTATGACCGGGGCAACCCTGGCGCTGGCGATTTCGCATCTGACGCAAGGCCAGCTGCCCGTCACGCTCATTGAGCGCAGCCTGCCGGATAGCCGCAAACATCCTGGTTTCGACGGCCGAGCGATTGCGTTAGCGGCGGGCACCTGTCAGCAGCTGGCGGATATCGATGTATGGCGCTCGCTCGCAGATTGCGGCACGCCAATCACGGATATTCACGTCTCTGACCGTGGCCACACCGGTTTTGTGCAGCTCAAGGCGGATGATTATCAGGTCCCAGCGCTGGGGCAGGTGGTTGAGCTGTTTGATGTGGGACAGCGCCTGTTCCAGCGTCTGAAAAGTGCGCCAGGAGTGACGCTGCGCTGCCCGGATTACGTCACGACGGTGGAGCGCACAGCAGAGTCTGTCACGGTGACACTCAACAGCGGCGAGCGGTTACAGGGCGCGTTGCTGGTGGCAGCCGATGGCTCACGTTCGCCACTTGCGGCGTCATGTGGCATGACCTGGCAGCGGGACGATTACCAGCAGCTAGCGGTGATTGCCAACGTCACCACGCAGCAACCGCATCAGGGGCGTGCTTTTGAGCGCTTCACCGAGCACGGCCCGCTGGCACTATTACCGATGTCTGGCAATCGCATGTCGCTGGTGTGGTGTCATCCCGTCGAGGCAGAAGCGACAGTTAAACAGTGGGATGATGCGACCTTCCTGCACGAGCTTCAGCAAGCGTTTGGCTGGCGCTTAGGGCGTTTCACCCATGCCGGCCAGCGTGAAGTGTATCCGCTGGCGCTGCAAACCGCAGAGCGTCAGGTAGCGCATCGCCTGGCGCTAGTGGGCAACGCGGCGCAAACGCTGCATCCTATTGCGGGCCAGGGTTTTAATCTGGGACTGCGCGATGTGATGTCGCTGGCGGAAACGCTGGCAGGTGCACATCGTCAGCAGCAGGATGTGGGCAGCTATGGCGTGTTGCAGCACTTCGCTGCACGTCGTCAACCGGATCGCGCCGCGACAATCGGCGTGACCGATGGCCTGGTGCGGCTGTTTGCCAATCGTTATGCGCCCTTGGTGGCGGGAAGAAATCTTGGGCTGGTGGCAATGGACCATCTGCCATGGCTGCGAAACCCACTTGCCGCGCGCACGCTCGGCTGGGTAAAGCGTTAAGCATGAATTAAGGGGCAGCAATGCAAACATTTGATGTGGCTATCGCCGGTGGCGGTATGGTAGGTCTGGCCGTTGCCTGCGGATTACAGGGCAGCGGTCTGCGCGTTGCCGTGCTGGAGAAAGCACCTGAGCCACAATTTGATCCAGCGAGCGCCGCATCGATTCGCGTCTCGGCGATCAACGCTGCCAGCGAACGTCTGCTGCAAAAACTGGATGTCTGGTCCAGCATCCTGGCGTTGCGCGCCAGTGCCTATCACGGCATGGAAGTGTGGGATCAAGACAGCTTTGGTTCCATCAGCTTTGATGATGAGCAGCAAGGCTTATCCCATCTCGGTCATATTATTGAAAACGAAGTGATTCACAGCGCACTGTGGCAGCGCGCCAGTCAGTGCAGCGATATCACCTTATTTGCCCCTGCGCAGTTGCAGCAGGTAGCCTTTGGCGACAACGAAGCGTTCGTCACTTTACAGGACGGGAGCATGATGAGTGCGCGCCTGCTGATTGCCGCGGATGGCGCAAACTCCTGGCTGCGCGATAAAGCCGATATCCCGATGACCTTCTGGGATTACGATCATCATGCGCTGGTTGCCAATATTCGCACCGATATGCCGCACGATGCGATTGCGCGTCAGGTGTTCCATGGCGATGGTATTCTGGCGTTCCTGCCGATGCAGGACCCGCATCTCTGTTCTATTGTCTGGTCATTGTCGCCGCAGGAAGCGGCGCGGGTGCAATCGATGCCAGAAGCGCTGTTCAACCAGCATTTGTCGGTCGCCTTCGATATGCGCCTCGGCTTGTGCCATGCCGAAAGCGAGCGCAAAACCTTCCCGCTGATGGCGCGCTATGCCCGTAACTTTGCCGCACACCGCCTGGCACTGGTGGGCGATGCCGCACACACCATTCATCCGCTGGCCGGGCAGGGCGTCAATCTTGGCTTTATGGATGCCGCAGAACTGATCGGTGAAATTCGTCGCCTGCATCAGGAAGGCAAAGATATCGGACAGCACCTTTATCTGCGCCGTTATGAGCGCAGCCGCAAGCACAGTGCGGCAATGATGCTGGCCGGCATGCAAGGATTCCGTGAGCTGTTTGCGGGGACCCATCCGGCGAAAAAGCTGCTGCGTGATGTGGGATTGAAACTGGCGGATACACTGCCAGGCGTAAAACCGATGATGCTGAAGCAGGCCATGGGGCTCAATGATATGCCCAGCTGGATTCGTTAAATTCTTTTCAAATGGCGCCGATTCAGGCGCCATTTTTTTTGCATGGTTCACTGTCTCGTCATACCAAAAGCCGCTCCTAAAAGTGACCGCTACGTCTGCGCTGGGACGTTGCAGGCTGTGTTCGGACAAGCGCACATCAAATGGCTTTTTCACCCTATGCACTGCTCTGGTGCGTCTCTGCACTCAAATTGCGCCTCGTTTGATTTATTCTAATTTTACTCGTCAATTCGCATTACTTTAACTAATGATGATATCGCGGGTTCGCCGGACCTTTTTGTCGTACTGAGGCGTGTGTTCCATTATCAGGCTGTATTTATCGTTCTTAATTGTATTTTATGCGTAGTTAATCACAAAAATGCAGTGAATTGTGCTGGGTTGGGTTTGGTACGTGCTAAGGGGGTGATACTGTTTCGCCCTCGTTTTCCTTATGGTTAATCGCCGCGTTCAGTGGTAACTTCAGCACAAAGAGAACGTTTGCGTCTGCCTGTACAGGCGGCGCAGGCGCGTCACACTCACTTGTTTTCACAGGATGGTTATGACTCAGCAAACGCCTCTATTCGAACAGCATCAGGCATGCGGTGCGCGCATGGTGGATTTCCATGGCTGGATGATGCCACTGCATTATGGCTCGCAAATGGATGAGCATCATGTCGTGCGCAACGATGCCGGTATGTTTGATGTTTCCCACATGACCATCGTCGATCTGCGCGGTGTCCGCACCCGTGAATTCCTGCGTTATCTGCTGGCCAACGATGTCGCCAAACTGACGCAACCCGGCAAAGCTCTCTACACCGGCATGCTGAATGCTTCGGCTGGCGTCATTGATGATTTGATTGTTTACTTTATGACCGAAGACTTTGTCCGCTTAGTGGTGAACTCCGCGACGCGTGAGAAGGATTTGGCGTGGATCAAACAGCACGCTCAGCCGTTTGGTGTCGAACTCACCGAACGTGACGATTTGGCGCTGATTGCCGTTCAAGGTCCGCAAGCGCAGCAGAAAGCACAGACGCTGTTCACTGCGGCGCAGCGTGAAGCGGTGGCAGGCATGAAACCGTTCTTTGGTGTGCAAAGCGAAAACCTGTTCATTGCCACCACCGGTTATACCGGTGAAGCCGGTTATGAAATTGCGATGCCGAACAGTGAAGCGGCCGATTTCTGGCAGAAACTGCTGGCGGCAGGCGTCAAACCGGCTGGCCTGGGCGCGCGTGACACGCTCCGCCTGGAAGCGGGGATGAATCTGTACGGTCAGGAAATGGATGAAGGCGTTTCACCGCTAGCGGCCAACATGGGTTGGACGGTGAGCTGGGAACCTGCCGATCGCGATTTCATCGGCCGCGAGGCGCTTGAAGCGCAACGTGAACATGGCACTGAAAAGCTGGTGGGTTTGATCATGACCGAAAAAGGGGTGTTACGAAACGGCTTGCCGGTGCGTTTCACCGATGAACAAGGTCAGCCACAGCAGGGTATTATTACCAGTGGTTCCTTCTCCCCGACGCTGGGTTACAGCATCGCGCTGGCACGTGTGCCAGCGGGCATTGGTGAGCAAGCGATTGTAGAGATCCGCAATCGTGAAATGCCGGTGAAAGTCACTAAACCGATTTTTGTTCGCGCCGGTAAACCGGTCGCTCAGTAATTTTTCAGGAGAAATGGCGATGAGCAATGTGCCTAATGAATTGAAATACCGCGATAGTCACGAGTGGGTGCGTAAAGAAGCCGATG
The DNA here is from genome assembly GCF_051336905.1 of Pantoea sp. C8B4. Lineage (NCBI taxonomy): Bacteria > Pseudomonadati > Pseudomonadota > Gammaproteobacteria > Enterobacterales > Erwiniaceae > Pantoea > Pantoea sp. C8B4. The sequence continues at coordinate 82,586 of NZ_JBGMNK010000002.1, read as the reverse complement.
GCACCTTCACTGTGGGTATCACTGAACACGCGCAGGAACTGCTGGGCGATATGGTGTTTGTGGATCTGCCTGATGTGGGCGCCACTTTCGCTGCCGGTGATGACTGCGCCGTCGCGGAGTCGGTGAAAGCCGCCTCAGACATCTATGCCCCTCTAAGCGGTGAAATCGTTGCTGTGAACGAAGAACTGGCCGACGCACCGGAGCTGGTCAACAGCGAACCGTACGCAGCGGGCTGGTTATTCCGTATCAAAGCCAGCGACATTTCAGAACTTGATTCTATGCTCGACGCCGATGCCTACAAAGGCGCTATCGACGAGTAACCGGTAGTCATCGAAGGTGCTGCACTGCAGCGCCTTCTTTTTTATCTGCCTGATTTAATGCCGTTTTTGTAACCCAGCCCGATTCAGGATTTACTGCAAATGACCCAGACTCTCAGCCAGCTTGAACATAACGGTGCTTTCATTGAGCGCCATATCGGTCCTACACCCGCGCAGCAGGCCACCATGCTGGAAGCGATTGGTGCCAGCTCTCTGGAATCACTGATCAGCGCCATCGTGCCTGCCGATATCCAACTGCCAGGCCCGCCTGCGGTCGGTGATGCCGCGACCGAACAGCAAGCGCTGGCAGAGCTGAAAGCCATTGCCAGTCAGAACCAACGTTACAAATCCTGGATCGGCATGGGCTACAGTGCCGTGATCACTCCGCCGGTTATCCTGCGTAATATGCTGGAAAACCCAGGTTGGTACACCGCATACACCCCGTACCAACCAGAGGTCTCACAGGGCCGCCTTGAGGCGCTGCTGAACTTCCAGACCCTGACGCTGGACTTAACCGGGCTGGATATCGCCTCTGCTTCACTGCTTGATGAAGCCACCGCAGCTGCCGAAGCGATGGCGATGGCGAAGCGCGTCAGCAAACTGAAAAATGCCGGTAAATTCTTTATCGCAGAAGACATCCATCCGCAAACCCTGGATGTGGTGCGCACGCGTGCAGAAACCTTTGGTTTTGAACTGATCATCGACAGCGCCAGCAAAGCGCTGGATCACGACGACCTGTTTGGCGTGCTGCTGCAGCAAGTGGGCACCAGTGGTGAAGTGCATGATTACCGTTCACTGATTGCCGAGCTGAAAAGCCGTAAAGTCGTGGTAAGCGTGGCTGCCGATTTCATGGCGCTGGTGCAGTTAGAAGCGCCAGGTAAGCAGGGCGCTGATATCGTTTTCGGGTCCGCTCAGCGCTTTGGTGTGCCGATGGGTTACGGCGGTCCGCACGCCGCCTTCTTCGCTAGCCGCGATGAGCACAAACGCTCCATGCCGGGCCGTATCATTGGCGTTTCGCGCGATGCCGCAGGCAACACCGCGCTGCGCATGGCGATGCAAACGCGTGAACAGCATATCCGTCGTGAGAAAGCCAACTCCAACATCTGTACTTCTCAGGTGCTGCTGGCGAACATCGCCGGTCTGTATGCGGTTTATCATGGTCCAGTGGGCCTGAAACGTATCGCCTCGCGCATCCACCGTTTGACCAGTATTCTGGCCGCGGGTCTGAAAAAGGGTGGCCTGAAGCTACGCCACAACAGCTGGTTCGACACCTTAACCGTTGAGGTAGCCGATAAAGCGGAAGTGCTGAATCGTGCGCTGAGCTTTGGCGTTAACCTGCGCAGTGACGTGCTTAACGGTGTGGGTATCACGCTGGATGAAACCACCTCACGTGAAGACGTGCAGGCGTTGTTTGCGATTCTGCTGGGTGATGCACATGGTCAGGAAATTGATGCCCTGGATGCCAGCGTAGCCGCAGAAAACAGTGCTATTCCGGCAGGCATGTCACGTGAAAGCGAGTTCCTGACCCATCCCGTGTTTAACCGTCATCACAGCGAAACCGAGATGATGCGTTACATGCACAGCCTGGAGAAAAAGGATCTGGCACTGAACCAGGCAATGATCCCGCTCGGTTCCTGCACCATGAAACTCAACGCTGCTGCCGAAATGATCCCGATTACCTGGCCAGAGTTTGCTGAACTGCATCCATTCTGCCCGGCGGAACAGGCTTCAGGCTATCTGCAGATGATTGGCCAGCTGTCACAGTGGCTGGTGCAGCTCACCGGTTACGATGCACTCTGTATGCAGCCCAACTCTGGCGCACAGGGTGAGTATGCCGGTCTGCTGGCGATTCGTCGTTACCACGAAAGCCGCAATGAAGGGGGACGTAATGTCTGCCTGATCCCAAGTTCTGCACACGGCACTAACCCGGCATCTGCACAGATGGCGGGCATGGCAGTGGTGGTGGTGGCCTGTGATAAACAAGGCAACATCGATCTCGGCGATCTGCGTGAGAAAGCCGCTCAGGTTGGCGATGAACTGTCATGCATCATGGTGACCTATCCTTCAACCCACGGCGTTTACGAAGAAACCATTCGTGAAGTGTGCCAGATCGTGCATCAGTATGGCGGTCAGGTTTACCTGGACGGTGCCAACATGAACGCACAGGTGGGTATCACCACGCCAGGTTACATCGGCGCCGATGTCTCGCACCTTAACCTGCATAAAACCTTCTGCATTCCACACGGCGGTGGTGGTCCAGGTATGGGACCGATTGGCGTGAAAGCGCATCTGGCACCATTTGTTCCGGGCCACAGCGTGGTGCAAATCGATGGCGTGCTGACACAGCAGGGCGCGGTATCCGCCGCGCCATTTGGCAGCGCCTCGATTCTGCCGATCAGCTGGATGTACATTCGCATGATGGGTGCGGAAGGTCTGAAGCAGGCGAGTTCGGTAGCGATTCTGAATGCCAACTATATTGCCAGCCGTCTGCAATCCGCTTATCCAATTCTGTATGCAGGTCGCGATGGTCGCGTGGCGCACGAATGTATTCTCGATATTCGTCCGCTGAAAGAGCAGACCGGCATCAGCGAGTTGGATATTGCCAAACGTCTGATCGACTACGGCTTCCACGCGCCAACCATGTCCTTCCCGGTGGCCGGAACGCTGATGGTTGAACCAACGGAATCCGAAAGCAAAATCGAGTTGGATCGCTTTATTGATGCGATGCTCTCCATCCGCATGGAGATTGACCGCGTAGCCGACGGCGAATGGCCCGCTGAGGATAACCCGCTGGTGAATGCACCTCATACCCAGATGGAGATCGTTGGCGAGTGGGCGCATCCGTACACCCGCGAACTGGCGGTGTTCCCGGCAGGCAGCGCCAACAAATACTGGCCAACGGTGAAACGTCTGGATGATGTGTTTGGCGACCGCAATGTATTCTGCTCCTGTGTTCCAATGAGCGAATACCAGTAATTTAAAGATTGTGTTGGGGGCTGCCATGGCGTTGATCGCTCCCATTTATCCCGTTCACGGACTACTGTGGACTGCCGGGAAGAGTGGGACCAGCTGCCTTGTGCAACTTAAATTATTTTTGGCTAAACACTTTTTGAACACCTATTCTGAGGGCCGAGAAATCGGCCCTTTTTCTATTTTGGAGGCAACATGGATCTGGCATTAGTCACTGGCGGTAGCCGTGGCATTGGACGCGCAACAGCAGTGATGTTGGCGCAGGCGGGCTATCGTGTTGCGGTCAATTATCGCCAGCGCGTTACTGAGGCAGAGCAGGTGGTGGCAGAGATTGCAGCGCTGGGCGGCAGTGCATTCGCCTTACAGGCCGATATCGCCATTGAAGCGGAAGTGGTGCGCATGTTTCAGCAGCTTGATCAGCAGGCAGGCAACCTGCGCGTGCTGGTCAACAATGCCGGGATTTTGTTTACGCAGTGTCGCGTGGAAGATCTCGATGCTGAGCGTATTCAGCGCGTGTTCGCCACCAATGTCACCGGTACGTTTATCTGCTGTCGGGAAGCGGTGAAGCGCATGAGTACAGCACACGGCGGGCAGGGCGGTTCGATAATCAATGTTTCCTCAGCGGCTGCCCGTCTCGGTGCGCCGGGCGAATATGTTGATTACGCGGCGTCAAAAGGGGCGATGGACACGCTGACTAAAGGCTTATCGCTGGAAGTGGCGGCGCAGGGCATTCGCGTCAATAGCGTGCGGCCGGGCTTAATCTATACCGAGATGCACGCCGATGGGGGTGAACCTGGCAGAGTCGATCGTGTAGCCCGTTCGCTGCCGATGCAGCGCGGTGGTCAGGCTGAAGAGATCGCCGCTGCGATTATCTGGCTGGCAAGTGATGCCGCTTCTTACGTCACCGGCACCTTTATTGATGCGGCAGGTGGTCGCTAATCTTCTGATTGACTATTTGACACTGAGGCGGCGTGATCGACAGCGCTGCCATCGGCTATTTGTCACACGCCTGTCATAGAATTATTTTAGCGTACATGTGTACTCTGAAATTTTTCCCGGTTACCCTGATGTTGATTAAAAACACAGTTCTTAACCCGTTTTCCAGGACGTTAGCGCATGGCACAGAATCGAATACTTGCTCAGGGTTACTCGGTAGCCGAAGAGGTCGCCAACAGTATTAGCCACGGGATCGGCTGCATTTTCGGCGTTGTTGGTTTGGTGTTGTTGTTAACACAAGCCGTTGACATGCGCGCTGATGTCACCGCCATCACCAGTTACAGCCTGTATGGCGGCAGCATGATTTTGCTGTTTCTCGCCTCAACGCTCTATCACGCCATTCCGCACCAGAAAGCGAAATATTGGCTGAAGAAATTGGACCACTGCGCAATCTATTTACTGATCGCAGGCACCTATACACCTTTCCTGTTAGTGGGGCTGAAATCTCCGCTGGCGCAAGGATTGATGGTGGTGATCTGGAGCCTGGCACTGGCAGGTATCATCTTCAAACTGACGATTGCCCACCGCTTTAAAGCGCTGTCGCTGGTCACCTATCTCAGCATGGGCTGGCTGTCGCTGGTGGTGATTTATCAGTTGGCGACCAAGCTGTCAGCCGGAGGTGTGTGGTTGCTGGCTGCGGGCGGGATTGTCTATTCGCTGGGAGTAATCTTCTACGTCTCGCGGCGAATCCCTTATAACCACGCTATCTGGCATGGATTTGTACTCGGCGGCAGCGTTTTACACTTCTGTGCGATCTACTTTTATGTAGCCTAAGCATGTTGCCATGTTGCCATGTTGCCATGTTGCCATGTTGCCATGTTGCCATGTTGCCATGTTGCCATGTTGCCATGTTGCCATAAATGACGTCATCAACCGGGGGCGATAATCGGCCTGGTCGCCATAAAGAGCGCCATCAACTGGATGGAATACCCGGCCAGGTCGCCGTAAATGGCGCCATCAACCGGGTGTGATAATCGGCCTGGTCGCCATAAATAGCGCCATCAACTGGATGGAATACCCGGCCAGGTCGCTGTAAAAGGCGTCATCAACCGGGTGTGATTTTCGGCAAAGTCGCCATAAATAGCGACTTTACGGGAGAAGCATGCGGGGTTTCCAGAGGTGCGCATGAATGCGCACCAGAAAGGCAAATCAATCGACCAGGGAATACGGTAGTGGCTGAATGGTCAGCTTCCCGCCTTCATCACCTTCCACGCGCAGCACGCTGTCTGGCTCCAGATCGTTGTTCATCACCACCTGTACCCAAACGCTGCCGTCGTCCAGCTGCACACCGCTCAATACGGTGCCGGTGCGACGCCATTTGTCGCCCATCTGCAGCTCCATGGAACCGTTAGCCTGCGGTACTTTGCTGGCGCTACCCGCCAGCCAGTAGAGCGCACGCTTATTGGCCCCGCGGAATTTAGCTCGCGCCACCATCTCCTGACCGGTGTAACAGCCTTTCTTAAAGCTAATCGCATCCAGCGCCTGCAGGTTGGTTGCCTGCGGAATCAACTGCGCGCTGGTGGCGGTTTCAATCACCGGAATGCCCGCTTCAATATCCAGCGCCAGCCACTGCGTGCTGTCATTGAACTGTGCAGCACCGGCTAACTTCTCTTTCAACGTTTCTGCCTGAGCCAGCGTGGTCACCAGCAGGAAACGTTCGGCGGGGTGTTCAAACCACAACAGCGTGCTCTCGCCATGTTGTACCACCGGTGTTTCTGCATCCGGCAGGGTGGCAAACACATCAGCCAGTGCCGTGCGTGCCTGAAAACCGGCCACACCCAGCAGCACTGCATCATCATCGGCAGCGATGGTGACTTTGGCGAACACCGCATATTTCTTCAGTTCGTTAAGCTGCTGTTCACGCAGATTGCGGCGAACGATGTAGGCGTAACCTTCGCCGCGGTGGAACAGACGCAGGTTGCTCCACATTTTACCTTTTGCGTCGCAATGGGCTGCCGGACGATGCTGGGTGGCGTCCATTGCTGCAACATCTAAAGTGACCTGGCCTTGCAGATATGACGTACTGTCTTTGCCCTGCACTGACACCAGCGCCCACTCGTCGAGGGAGATCAGGGTTAATGGCAGGCGTGATGCCGCAACTGGCTGGCGTGGCGGAAGGGTGAAAATCGGCATGGGTGCGTCCTGATTAATAACAATATTGCTTCCAATGTTAAAAGAGCAGTGCTGCTTTGCAACCTGTTTACCTAATCTGGCGCACAAATCGCGTGATAACCCTGCAATGGGTAGAACTGTTGTGCGCAATATCACGCAGCATTCAGCGCTGCGCCTGCAGGCAGAGAAAAAAGCAGGTACACTGAGCGCCACTGTTTTCAGCCATGGAAAAAAGACACATGGAAATTCATGATAAAGCTCGCGTTCAGTGGGCGTGCCGTCGCGGCATGCTGGAGCTGGATGTCTCGATCATGCCGTTCTTCAAATACGAATATGACTCGCTCACTGACACCGATAAGCAGGTGTTTATCGCCCTGCTCAAGAGTGACGATCCTGACCTGTTTAACTGGTTGATGAACCACGGCGAACCCGCTGACCCAGAGTTCAAGCGCATGGTGCAACTGATTCAGCAGCGCAACCGTGAACGCGGACCGGTTCCAATGTGATGTGCAGCCGTCACGCAGCGCTCGGGCGCTTAACGTGACGCTGTATGTGCTGGTCACCGTTTGGCTGTTGAGTCTTGAGTGGCCCGAGGGCGTGGTGTGGGGCCAAGCCCCACTGCTGATTCTGATGCTGCTGGAGTGCGGGCGCAATGAACGTCGGCTCAGGCAGCGCACCGGTCGCTTAGGGCTGGATGAACAGGGTGACTGGCATTGGCGTGGAATGCGCTGGCAATTAGCGCGGCAGGCAGATTGGTTGCCTTTTGGCGTATTGTTGACGTTGCAAAATCAGCAGGGCAAGCGCTGGCGGCTGTGGTTGATGATGGATAACCTGCCGCCCTATGCATGGCGCTCACTGCGCGCCTGCTTGTTTTCTGCGTGACAGAGATGTGCCGCGTTAAAGCAGTGCGGCCGTTTCCGTCAGAATCTGTTCGCACCACTGTTCGACACGATCTTCACTCAGCTCGAACTGATTCACATCGTCGAGTGCCAGGCCGACAAACTGGGTGCCGTCAGCCGTGAGAGGCTTTTTGCTGGCAAACTCATAGCCTTCCAGCGGCCAGTAACCGACAAACTGCACGCCCATTGGCTGCAGCAACTCATGCAACATGCCGAGTGCATCTAAGAACCATTCTGAATATTCGGCCTGATCGCCCATGCCGTACAGCGCGACAATTTTTCCCTGCAAATTCAGCGCAGGCAGTTGCTGCCACACCGCTTCCCAGTCCTCCTGCAACTCACCAAAATCCCAGGTGGGAATGCCGAGGATCAGCAAATCGTACTGCTCCATCAGCGAGGGATCTTCATCTTTGAGGTTGTGCAGCGTGACTAACTCTTCACCGATAAAATCGCGAATCTTCTCCGCCGTCATCTCGGTGTAACAGGTACTTGAACCGTAAAACAGACCGATATTCATGCAATTAATGCTCTGATTGAAACTCACTTTGGCGCAATTGTACCAGAAGCAGGTGACTTTCAGGCATAATGAGCACGATTTCACACGTGTTTGGGGGGAACCGTGCAGGATAGCGATCTGATTGAACAATTTCTGGATGCGCTCTGGATTGAGCGTAACCTGGCGCAAAATACCCTTGCGTCCTACCGCCAGGATTTGCAAACGCTCACCGGCTGGTTACACCACCACGAACGCACGCTGCTGACGCTGGAAGCGCTTGACCTGCAGCAGTTTCTCGCCGAACGCGTCGAAGGCGGCTACAAGGCCACCAGTTCTGCGCGTACGCTCAGCGCGATGCGCCGTCTGTTTCAATACCTCTATCGTGAAAAGCTGCGTAGTGATGACCCCAGCGCACTGCTCTCCGCGCCCAAACTGCCGCAGCGATTGCCAAAAGACCTCAGTGAAAACCAGGTAGAACGTCTGCTGCAGGCACCGAGTATTGATGTGCCGCTTGAGCTTCGTGACAAAGCGATGCTGGAACTGCTGTATGCCACCGGTTTACGTGTTTCGGAGCTGGTAGGCTTAACCCTCAGCGACATCAGTTTGCGTCAGGGGGTGGTGCGTGTGATTGGTAAAGGTAATAAAGAGCGACTTGTGCCATTAGGTGAAGAAGCGATTTACTGGCTGGAGCACTATATGGCGCACGGTCGGCCGTGGTTGTTGAATGGGCAAACACTGGATGTGATGTTCCCCAGTAACCGCGCGCAACAAATGACGCGTCAGACTTTCTGGCATCGCATCAAACACTATGCCACCCTTGCCGGTATCGACAGCGAAAAGCTATCACCACACGTGCTTCGCCACGCATTTGCCACACATTTACTGAACCACGGTGCGGATTTGCGCGTCGTACAGATGTTGCTGGGACACAGCGACCTCTCCACCACCCAAATTTATACGCATGTGGCAACTGAGCGCCTGCGTCAGTTACATCAACAGCATCATCCGCGTGCTTGAACCGCGGCAACAAGGAATTGAGATGAAAAAACAGTTAACGATGCTGGCATTGCTGGTCAGCGCCTTTGCCGGTCTGGCTCATGCCGATGACAGCGCCATTCAGCAAGCCCTGAAAAAACTCGGTTTGCAGCAGACGGAAATTCAGCCTTCACCGCTGCCAGGCATGAAAACCGTGCTGACCGAGAGCGGTGTGCTGTACGTCTCTGAAGATGGTAAACACATGATTCAGGGCCCGCTGTACGATGTCAGCGGTGCACAGCCGGTGAACGTGACTAACCAACTGCTGGACACAAAAATGAACGCGCTGGCGCCGGAAATGATCGTCTATAAAGCGCCAAAAGAGCAGCATGTGATTACCGTGTTTACCGATATCACCTGTGGCTACTGCCACAAGCTGCATGAGCAGATAGCCGACTACAATGCGCTGGGCATCACCGTTCGTTACCTGGCATTCCCGCGTGAAGGTTTACACGGCCAGGTGGAAAAAGCCATGCGCGCCGTTTGGTGCAGTGCCGATCGCAACAAGGCCTTTGATGCCGCGATGAAGGGCGATGTACCGCAAATGGATGCGCCAGCGACCTGTAAGATCGATCTGGATAAGCATTACCAACTCGGCATCCTGTATGGCATTCAGGGCACCCCAGCGATTCTCACCGATACCGGCGCGATGATCCCGGGCTATCAAGGTCCGCAGGAGCTCAAACAAGTTCTTGATGGTCAGAAGCGGGGCGGTTAATTCACAGTGATGCATTCTGTCGAACTGCGTCGGCGTGAAATTCAGGCTGACGCCAGCTTACCTGATACCTTACCCCCGTTACTGCGCCGTTTATACCTGCAACGCGGTGTCAAAGAGGCCGATGAGCTAGAGCGTGGTGCAAAACATCTGCTGCCGTGGCAAACCCTGGGTGGCATCGATCAAGCGGTAGCCTTACTGCATCAGATGCTGGAAACGGGCCGCCGTATTGTGGTGGTCGGTGATTTTGATGCCGATGGCGCAACCAGCACCGCATTAACCGTCTTAGCGCTGCGCAGCATGGGCGGAAACGTCGATTATCTGGTGCCAAACCGCTTTGAGGATGGCTACGGCCTGAGTCCTGAAGTGGTCGAACAGGCACGTGCGCGCGGTGCGGAGATGATTCTCACCGTGGATAACGGCATCTCTTCTCATGCAGGCGTAGAAACCGCCCATCAGCACGGTATTCCCGTGCTGATCACCGATCACCACTTGCCTGGCGAAACGTTGCCAGCAGCGGAAGCGATCGTTAACCCGAATCTCAATGACAGCGCATTCCCTTCGCGTTCGTTAGCGGGTGTGGGCGTGGCATTTTATCTGATGCTGGCGCTGCGTGCGCACCTGCGTTTGCAGAACTGGTTTAGTGATGGCCGAAACGAGCCCAATCTGGCGGAGTGGCTGGATCTGGTCGCGCTAGGTACGGTGGCTGACGTGGTGCCGCTGGATGCCAATAACCGCATTTTGGTGTGGCAGGGCTTGAGCCGCATCCGCGCCGGAAAATGCCGGGCGGGTATCCGCGCGCTGCTGGAGATCGCCAACCGCGATGCGCGTCAACTGGCGGCCAGCGACCTCGGTTTTGCCGTCGGGCCTCGCCTCAATGCAGCCGGTCGACTGGATGATATGTCGGTCGGCGTGGCTCTGCTGCTCACCGAAGACATTGCGCAGGCGCGCATGCTTGCCAACGAGCTTGATGCGCTGAACCAGACGCGCAAAGAGATTGAGCAGGGCATGAAGAGCGAAGCGCTGGCGCTGTGCGATGAGCTGGAACGCCAGCACACCGATCTGCCGCTGGGGCTGGCCTTCTATCATCCCGAATGGCATCAGGGCGTGGTCGGTATTCTGGCATCACGGTTGAAAGAGCGTTTCCATCGTCCGGTCATCGCCTTCGCCCCAGCCGGCGATGGCACGCTAAAAGGCTCGGGTCGTTCGATTGCCGGCTTGCATTTACGTGATGCGCTGGAGCGTCTCGATACGCTCTATCCCGGCATGATGATGAAGTTTGGGGGCCATGCGATGGCGGCGGGCCTGTCGCTGGAAACCGAAAAATACGAACTGTTCCGCGAGCGCTTTGCTGCGCTGATCGACGAATGGCTGGATGGCGAAGCGCTGCAGGGCGTGATCTGGTCTGATGGCGAACTGCACGCACAGGAGTTCACGCTGCACACCGCCGAAATGCTGCGTGAAGCCGGTCCGTGGGGCCAGACGTTCCCGGAACCGGTGTTTGATGGCCAGTTCAAACTGCTGCAACAAAAGCTGGTGGGCGAGCGTCACCTGAAGGTCATGATTGAGCCACTGGGCGGCGGACCGCTACTGGATGGTATCGCGTTTAACGTTGATACTACCTTGTGGCCGGATACCAGCGTGCGCCAGGTGAAGCTGGCGTACAAACTCGATATCAACGAATACCGTGGCAACCGCTCGGTTCAACTGATTATCGACCATATCTGGCCGGTATAACCGCGTCATTCATTCGGGTGCGTGTAAAAGCGCACCCGGTAACCTGCTGCGAGTGACCCTGGCTCGCCATTGTTGGTCACCGAATCCCTTTGGGCGCATAAAAACCTATTCTGTTGCGCTATCACGTATACCTGCAATGCTACAAAGTACGCGCAGTTTCGGGTAAACTAGCGCGTTACTTTTTATCTCCTTTCACCGAATCGTCAAAAAAGACTGAAAAGCCATGTTTGAAATTAATCCGGTCAAAAATCGTATTCAAGACCTCACTGAGCGCAGCGACGTTCTTAGGGGGTATCTTTGACTATGATGCCAAGAAAGAACGCCTCGAAGAAGTAAACGCCGAGCTGGAACAGCCTGACGTCTGGAACGAACCTGAACGCGCGCAGGCGCTGGGTAAAGAACGCGCTTCGCTGGAAGCGGTAGTAGAAACCTTAGATCACATGCGTCAGGGCCTGGAAGATGTGCAGGGCTTGCTGGATCTGGCGGTGGAAGCCGATGACGAAGAGACCTTCAACGAAGCCGTTATCGAGCTGGATGGTTTAGAAGCCAAGCTGGGCGAACTCGAATTCCGCCGCATGTTCTCAGGCGAGTATGACAGCGCCGACTGCTACATGGATATTCAGGCCGGTTCTGGCGGCACCGAAGCGCAAGACTGGGCCAGCATGCTGCTGCGCATGTACCTGCGCTGGGCGGAAGCCAAAGGGTATAAAACCGAAATTATCGAAGAGTCAGACGGTGAAGTGGCCGGGACCAAATCCGCCACCATTAAAATCATCGGTGACTACGCGTTTGGCTGGCTGCGTACCGAAACTGGCGTCCATCGCCTGGTGCGTAAGAGTCCATTTGACTCCGGCGGCCGTCGTCATACCTCATTCAGTTCGGTGTTTATCTACCCGGAAGTGGATGACAACATCGATATCGACATCAATCCCGCCGATCTGCGTATCGACGTTTACCGTGCCTCGGGTGCGGGTGGCCAGCACGTTAACAAAACCGAGTCTGCAGTGCGTATTACCCACTTGCCGACCAACATTGTGGTGCAGTGCCAGAATGACCGTTCACAGCACAAGAACAAAGATCAGGCTTTCAAGCAGTTGCGTGCGAAGCTGTACGAATATGAGATGCAGAAGAAAAACGCTGACAAGCAGGCCGCGGAAGACAACAAATCCGATATCGGCTGGGGCAGTCAGATTCGCTCATACGTACTCGACGATTCGCGTATCAAAGATCTGCGCACCGGCGTAGAGACGCGCAACACCCAGGCGGTGCTGGATGGCGACATCGACCGCTTCATTGAAGCAAGTTTAAAAGCAGGGTTATAAGGAACCGACATGTCTGAACAACAACCGCAGAGCGCTGATGCCGCCCTTGAGTTAAACAACGAACTGAAAGCGCGTCGCGAAAAACTCAGCGCGCTGCGTGAAAAGGGCATCGCGTTTCCTAACGATTTCCGCCGCGATACCACGTCAGATCTGCTGCACGCCAGCTATGACGCGAAAGAGAACGAAGAGCTGGAAGCGCTCGGCGTTGAAGTGAGCGTGGCCGGCCGTATGATGACCCGCCGCATCATGGGTAAAGCCTCTTTTGCTACGCTGCAAGACGTTGGCGGCCAGATTCAGATCTACGTTTCACGTGACGATCTGCCAGAAGGCGTCTACAACGAGCAGTTCAAAAAGTGGGATCTCGGCGATATCCTTGGCGCGCGCGGTAAGTTGTTCAAGACCAAAACCGGTGAGCTGTCGATCCACATCACTGAACTGCGTCTGTTGACCAAAGCGCTGCGTCCGCTGCCGGATAAATTCCACGGCCTGGCCGATCAGGAAACCCGTTATCGTCAGCGTTATCTCGATCTGATCTCTAACGACGAATCACGTAACACCTTTAAAGTGCGCTCAAAAATCATGGCCGGCATCCGTCAGTTCATGGTGAATCGCGACTTTATGGAAGTGGAAACGCCGATGATGCAGGTGATCCCTGGCGGCGCGTCAGCCCGTCCGTTCATCACCCATCACAATGCGCTCGACATCGATATGTACCTGCGTATTGCACCGGAGCTGTATCTGAAGCGTCTGGTCGTCGGCGGCTTCGATCGCGTGTTCGAGATCAACCGTAACTTCCGTAACGAAGGTATTTCACCACGTCATAACCCAGAGTTCACTATGATGGAACTCTATATGGCGTATGCGGATTACAAAGATCTGATCGAACTGACTGAAAGCCTGTTCCGCACTCTGGCGCAGGATGTGCTGGGCACCACTGAAGTGCCTTACGGTGACCACAGCTTCGATTTCGGCAAGCCATTTGAGAAGCTCACCATGCGTGAAGCGATCAAGAAATACCGTCCGGAAACCGACCTGACCGATCTGGAAGACTTTGATAAAGCCGTCGCGATTGCCAAATCGCTGCACATCAAAGTGGAAAAGAGCTGGGGCCTGGGCCGTGTAGTGACCGAGATCTTCGAGGAAACCGCAGAAGCACATCTGATTCAGCCAACCTTCATCACCGAATACCCGGCTGAAGTGTCACCACTGGCACGTCGTAACGACGAGAACCCGGAAATCACTGACCGCTTTGAGTTCTTCATCGGCGGCCGTGAAATCGGTAACGGCTTCTCCGAGCTGAACGATGCAGAAGATCAGGCTGAGCGTTTCCTGCAGCAGGTGAATGCAAAAGACGCGGGCGATGACGAAGCGATGTTCTACGACGAAGACTACGTCACCGCACTGGAACACGGCCTGCCGCCAACTGCAGGTCTGGGCATCGGTATCGACCGTATGGTAATGCTGTTCACCAACAGCCACACCATCCGTGACGTGATCCTGTTCCCTGCACTGCGTCCAAGCAGTAAATAAGGCAAAACCTGCGCACTTTGCAGTGAGCCTATTGAGGCCGCCATTTATGGCGGCCTTTTTTATTCGGCGATTTTTTCATTTCCCTTTCCAAATAAAATTCCTGATGACAACCCGGCACGCTCTGTGCAGGATAGTTTTTTTATTTTCAGGGAATCACCATGAGTGCAAAAGCGGCAACGTTAGAGGGCCGGATACAACAGCACTGGGATCAACTCTCCAGCCATGAGCAGCGGCTGGCCGACGTGCTGCTGGCGGCACCTGGCCAGCTGGCGATGAACACCGCGACCGAACTGGCACAGAGTGCTGGCGTTTCCAAAGCCACCACCACGCGTTTTTTCCGTCATCTCGGTTACGAAAGCTATGAAGCCGCGCGTCGTCAGGCGCGTGACATGCAGAGCAGCGGCTCACCGCTCTATCTGCAAGCCGTGCCGACCGCATCACCGCTCGCCAGCATCATGCAGCAGCACCTGGAAAAAGAGATCGCCAACCTGGTCAACAGCTATCGCACGCTGGACAGTGAACAGCTGCAACAGGCGGTGAGCGCCATTGCGCAGTCACGCCGCGTGGTGGTGATGGGCTGGCGTCACAGTCAGACCATTGCACAGCTGATTTACCGCGATCTGGTGCATATCCATCCCGATGTGCGTCTGTTGCCGCGTCCCGGCGATTCGCTGGCGGAGCATCTCGCCGCCCTGAATCAGCAGGATGTGGTGATCTGTGTTGGCCTGCGTCGGCGTATGCCTGCGCTGGAAGCGGCAATGAACGCGCTGGCAGAACGCGCCGTGCCGATGCTGTATATCGCCGACGTGCTTTCCGGTAAACCGGCGCGTCACGCGCAATGGGTAGTGCGCTGCCACACCGACAGTAGTCTGATGTTCGACAGCACCGCCGCGCTCTCAGGTGTCTGCAATCTGCTCTGTTCACTGGTGGCCCGACAAATGGGCAAAACCAGTAACGATTACCTCGCGCAGGTTGAAGCGTTGCACCAGTCCCTCGACGAACTCGAATAATGCCCCGTTCTGGCGCGCCGCGCGCCAGCATTTGCACTAAAAGGGTGCAGCAATTCCCCCGTATTATCAGTCCATTTTTGCCTTCGTGAAACCTAAGAAACTTAATTTTAAATTAAAGAAACATACGTTTCTCGCTGATTTTATTCAGTAATACCCCTTGTACCTCAAAGGTGTTACCTGGAGGGTGAAAAAACTGGCACAAAATATGCTCAGTAGAAAAAGACATTTCACCAACACCAGGGAAACACCACAATGAAAAAAACAGCACTGCTGATCGCCGCACTTCTCTCCGTTGGCACCATGGCGCAGGCGCAAGCCGACACCCTGAGTGACATCAAAAGCAGCGGCAAAATCACCGTTGGCATCGATCCAACCTTTCCTCCATACGAATACACCAATGATTCAGGTGAGATCACCGGCTACAGCGTAGCGATCATGCAATCCTTCGCCAAAGATCTTGGTGTGAAACTGGAGTTTCAGAAAACCGCCTTCAGCGGTATTTTGCCGGGCCTGATTTCTGGCTCGTTCAACGCCGAAGGCTCTTCCCTTAACATCACCGCTGAGCGTGCGAAAAAAGTGCTGTTCACCGTGCCTTACAGCAAAACCGTCAACGGTGTGCTGGTGCGCGAAAGTGAAGCCAGTACCTTCAGCGGTAAAACCCTCAGCCCGGAAAGCCTGTCAGGCCTGCGTGGTGCAGTGAAAACCGCCAGCGTGCCCGAGCAGTTGCTGAAAGGCTTTAACGAGCAGCTGAAAAAAGAGGGTAAAAAACCCATCACCATCATCAACGTGGATTCGCTGGATCAGACCGTCAGCACCCTGATGACCAAACGCGCGGACTTCGTCTACGACGACATCTCAGTGCTGGCGCCAGTGGCGAAAAAATACGCCGGTAAAGTGGCGCAGGTCGGCGAAGTCGGTCCTTCACAATGGATGGGTTGGGCAACACGTAAAGAAGACGGCAGCCTGAATAAAGCCATCAGCGACCATATTCTGGCGATGCAGAAGGATGGCGAGCTGACCAAACTGCAGCAGCAGTATCTCGGCACCACCTTTACCGTGCCCGCCAGCGATTTCATTCCTCAGGAGTAATTATGTGCCAGTGCAATCTGACTGTGCCTGCGGGCCATGGCAAAACCTTCCGCGTGCGTAAGGGCCAGTTTATTACCGTGATTGACAGTGAAGGGCAGCAGGCGGCGGATTTCGTCGCCGTCAACGCCGATGATTTAAATGAAAAGCTGTCGCCGGTGCATACCCGCCAGCACTTGCGTTCGTTGTTCTTCAAACCCGGCGACGCGCTGTGGTCGAGTGAAAACCGCCCGATGCTGCGTATCCTGGCGGACAGCATCGGCATCCACGATGCTAACGTGCCAGCTTGCGATCGCACACGTTTCAGCGTCGATTTCGGGGTCGAAGGCCACCGTAACTGCGTCGATAACC
Source organism: Pantoea sp. C8B4 (assembly GCF_051336905.1). NCBI lineage: Bacteria > Pseudomonadati > Pseudomonadota > Gammaproteobacteria > Enterobacterales > Erwiniaceae > Pantoea > Pantoea sp. C8B4. The sequence goes on along the minus strand of NZ_JBGMNK010000002.1, from coordinate 66,010 downwards.
TGCTGGAAGGGATGAAGGCCTTTGGCGTGACGTATTTCTCGTTACCTGAGCCGTTCAACCTGTTCCAGAACGGCCCGGTGACCGCCGATGGCCGGATGGAAGTCACCGATCCTAACAGCAAGGCAGGCGACAGCATTACTTTTGAAGCGCTGTGCGATCTGATTTGTTCGGTGTCGTCCTGCCCGCAGGACATCATTCCCGGCAACGGTTTGCAGGTCACGCCGATTGATATCGTAGTGAGTGACGAATTTCACGCAGGGGAGATGAATCATGCTGTTAATGCGTGAAAGTTATGAAGAGACCGCTGAGCGCACGCTGGCACAAGCGGTCACGGTTGAACCGGGCAGCGTTGGGTCGATAAAGGTGCTGCGCGGCCAGTTGCTGCGCATCACTGCTCAAGGCGACGGCGCGGTGGCCTCTCTGTTTGGCTTCAGCCTTGCCGATCCGGCTGTGTGGTTGTCAGTGCATCATACTCGCGTGTTCAGCAACAGCTATCTGCTCGGATCGGGCATGCGTCTGGTTAACAACCGTCGCCGCCCAATGATGGTATTAGGCAAAGACAGCGTGAAGCGTCATGACCTGCTACTGCCAGCCTCCACCCGCGCATTCCTGGCGGAAAAAGGTTATCAGGGCGAAGGTTGCCTGGAAGCGGTGAGCGGCGAGCTGGCGCGATTGGGCATGGTGGTGCCGAAGCTACCAGACCCGATTAACCTGTTTATGCACGTCAAATTGACACGTGCGGGCGACATCCTGCCAGAGCCGAACCTGACCAAAGCCGGCGACAGCATTACCTGTCGCGTGGTGATGGACACCCAGTTCATCGTCTCGGCCTGCAACACCGGCATCGAGGGCAACGATCAACCCGCACCGCTGCTGCTGTCTGTAGCGGAAAACCTGCACGACTTTAACGCGGAGTAACGCATGGGGCTGGATCAACAGGTAGTGGCCGCGCTGCCAGAACTCGGACATGGCCTGCTGATGACGCTGCTACTGACCGTGCTGGCGTCGTTGGTTAGCGTGGTGATGGGGCAGCTTGGTTGCTTCCTGCAACTGCGTCGCGCCTGGATCTGGCGCGCCATCGGTCGACTGTACGTCAGCCTGATGCGCGGTACACCGGCCATCGTGCAACTGTTCGTGGTGTTTTTCACCCTGCCGCGTTTGGGGCTCGGCGGTCAGCCGATGCTGGCCGCGGTGATCGCCATCGGCCTTAATAGCGGCGCCTATGTGGCGGAGATATTGCGCGTGAACCGTTCGCTGGTCACGCGTGGGCAACTCGAAGCGGCGCGGACCTTAGGTCTGAGCCGTTTCCTGACCTGGTGGTATGTGATTAACCCGCAGGTGATGCGTGCCAGCCTGCCGATGCTGGTCAACGAGTTCACCATTCTGCTGAAAACCACGCCGCTGGCATCGGTGGTGGCACTGACCGAGTTGACCTACGCCGGGCAGATTGTGATTGCGCGTACCTATGAAGCCACGCAAGTGCTGTTGTTAGTGGCGGCGGGATATCTGTTGATTGCCATGCCGTTGATTGCCGCCGCAAGACGTCTGGAAGCCAAACGGAGGATCGCCTGATGGATTGGCAAGCTATTCTGACCTCCTTGCCTTCACTCGGTGACGGCATGATCGCCACATTGAAGTTGTGCCTCATCGCCGCCTTTTGTTCTTTGGTATGGGGCGGGCTGATGGCGTTACTGCTGATGCGCGCTTCGCCGTTCTGGTTGCGCTTGCTCAACCTGTACAGCGGCTTAACACTCGCACTGCCGCTGCTGGTGGTCATCTATCTGCTCTATTTTGTGCTGCCGGAGTACGACATCACGTTGTCATCGCCGGTAGTGGGCGTACTGGCGCTGACGCTCTATTACGCGCCCTACATCGCGCAGGTTATCCGCTCGGCCATCGAGGCGTTGCCGAAAGGGCAATGGGAAGCGTGTCGCGTGCTGGGCCTGAGCCGCAGCGAGCAGTTACGCGATGTGGTGCTGCCGCAAACCCTGCCGCAGATGTTGTCGCCGCTGGTCGGGCTGATGATTGGGTTGATCAAAGACTCTGCGCTGCTGTCGATTGTCTCGGTGCAGGAGTTTATGTACGCCGCTAAACAGGCGATTTCGGATACCTACGCGCCGCTGGAGATCTATCTCACCGTGGCGCTCTGTTACTGGCTGCTCAACAGTCTGATCGACTGGCTGGCACGCGGCCTTGAATCTCGCATGACGCGCTATCGTCGCGGCATGCAGCATTAATCAGGAGAACACTATGTCGGCTGAATATCAGCATCGTGAAGCGATAACCATTCCCGCGCGCTACGGCAAAGCGGTGCGATTGAAGAAAGGGGAAGCAGTGCAGGTGATCAATCTGCACGGTACGCAAGTGGTGGATTGCTGGGCGTACAACGCCGAAGACGTCACTGAATATATGTGTATGGAAGCGACGCGTGTGTGGAACCAGCGTCTCAATCCCAAAGTCGGTGACAGCTTTATCACCAGCCAGCGCCACCCGATTTTAACGCTGGTGGCGGATACCTCACCGGGCGTGCATGACTCCTTCATGGCCGCCTGCGATGCGCGTCGTTATGAGTTGTTGGGCTGCACCGAGTATCACCGCAACTGCCACGATAATCTGTTTGAAGGCATGCGTGAGTTAGGTGTCGAGCTGCCGCACGGCAATCTGGCGTCATTGAATATTTTTATGAATATTCAGGTGCAGCCGGACGGTATTACCCTCAAAACATTGCCGGTGGTGACCAAGCCAGGTGACTACATTGTGCTGCGCGCTGAGATGGATTGTTTCGTGGCGTTCTCCGCCTGCCCGCAGGATATCGTCAGCATTCAGGGGCAGGGCGACAACACCCCGCGCGATGCCGAACTGCGTATTTTGACCGCTGGATTCCCGCAGGTGCAGTTAAAAGGGGCCTGGGTGCCGGCGTAAGCGCATTTTTCCGACATCGGATTATTTTTTACCAGAGGGGAGTATCGGGTTGTAAGATATCTCCTCTTTCTTATTATTTCCTGGTTCATTAATATATTTCGTGAAAGTGGATTGTTGATTTTTTACGCATTAATTAACTGCTCTCTTTTATTCTTATTTACTTATTCTTCTTTACTCATCCTTCTTTACTCATCCTTCTTGTAGTAATCCCCCTACAGTTAAATTTTCTTTCGATTACAACGATCTCGTTGTGCGATGACAATACTTGATATAGGTGTTTGCTTTATTATCACCGCCCGATGAAGAGGTCGATAATCATCGCAATCAGCATTAATTAAAACTCATTCTGACACCCGAAATGAGATGTCTTATTAAGTTGTATTTTTTCTGCTTATTTTGAGCAGGAAATTCATCCCTGTATAAATCACAAAGGAAAGAAAAATGCGTAAGTCTTTATCTGTTCTGGCGCCCATTGTTTTGATGATGGTCACTTCTACGGCTGCTCAGGCCGCTACCAGCGGAAAAATCGATATTATCGGTAACGTTTCTCACGGCACCTGTGATGTCAAAATGAGCCAACCCTCCCTGAACCTGGGGAACTACACCGCAAGTGACTTCCCAGCAACGGGTAAAACCGCAGTGACAGGCAGTGAGCGCACTTTCAGCGTCAGCCTGGAGAATTGCACGCTGAGCGCGACCGCCCCCGAAGCTGGCGTAGCGGGCCTGGTTGTCACGGGCCCAACCCTGCCGCTGGATGCGGATGTCTTTAACGCCAACGATACCGCCACCACGGGTGTGCAGTTGAAAGCCGGGGCAAACATTATTTCAGCCTACGACAAAGTGGGTATGGTGGAGTTCTTAGGCGCTGCGGGTGGTGGTACGGATGCCAACGTCGGGGATATTAATGGTCAGACGCAGGTCTTCACCGCCGCGCTGGTCGCTAACACCGGTACTGCGGCAAATATCACTGGTGGCATGGTCTCAGCGCCAATTATGTTCATGTACGACTACAACTAATGATTGATAAGCGCGGGTGCAAGTTGGCCCGCTATTATCGAGGATTCAGCATGTCTCGTTTCCTGCTCCCGCTCTCGACTTCGCTGGTCATGCTTATTACTCCGCTAATTAGCCATGCAGCGGGTTTTGGCATTAACTCTACCCGGCTTATTTATCCTGAAGGCGCGAACAGTATTACCGCTACGCTACGCAATCGCGGTGATGCCAATGTCTATCTGGTGCAATCCTCCGTAAGCCGCCTCAGTGCATCAACTCAAGCTGCACCTTTTGATGTCACCCCACCGTTATTTCGGATGGAAGCTGAGAGCAAGCATCAGGTACGTATTCGTTTTCGTGGGGCTGAATTGCCCACCGATCGGGAATCTGTATTTTATTTCCGTACCACTGCGATTCCCGCCTCACTAAATAAAGAAGATGATGGAAGCCAGCGTCTGATTAAAGGGGATACACGCTTTGGCGTGGGTAAAAGCATCAAGCTTTTTTACCGACCGAAAAACCTCGCGGGCGACGCTTTATCGGCTCAGCGTAATCTCAAAATTGAAGCTGAAACCCGTGGATTGAAAATCAGTAATCCTTCGCCTTATTACGTCAGTTTTCTCGATATTCGGGTGGCAGGTAAACGCCTGTCTCTGGATGATGCCGAAGAAAAGATGCTGCCACCGTTCGGTAGCCACACCTGGCCTGTCAGTCATGCCAAAGGCAAAGTGGAGTGGGTCAGCATTGACGATCACGGAGGCTACCATGCCTTTAGTCAAACATTGCCGTAAGACGCGAGCCTGTGTCTTGCTACTGGGGGCTGCCGCGCTGAATCTCCCCCCTTCTGACGCCGATACCCTGTTGCTGAATTTCACGGCTTTCCTGGTGAACGGCACCTGCGAGTTTAACCTGGACAGATCACATATGAACCTGGGTACCACGTTAGCTACGGAGCTGGCGGCATACACCCTGGTGAATCCACAGCCGTTCGAATTAGAGATAAAAAACTGCACTATTGCGGGTGTTAGTAACCCGATTATCAGAATCAGCGGTCAGGGTGAAATGCTGGATAAATGGGTTTTTCGCAATTCGTCCTCTACGGCGCAAAACATCGGGGTGATGCTGGTGAACAGTGCAGTAGCACCCACTTATGCCAGCAAAGCTCTCAGCCCGAGTGATGAGATCTCGTTGACGGAAACCGGCGGAAATATTGATAACCAAAAACTCCCGTTTTATGCCGGATTAACCTGTGGCGATACCACCCAGTGTGCTAACGCCAGAGGGGGACAGGTGGTCGCTAGCGTCACTTTCACCCTTGATTTTCTTTGAGGCCATCAGGTGAACCGATACCGTTTTTGCTGCCTGACTTTGGGAGCGTTCAGCTTTCTGTTGCTGAGCAACACTGCCTTTGGCGCGCTGATGGGTGATAAGGGAGGCATTAGTTTCAACCACACCCGGGTCATTTTTAACGCAAGCGATAAGTTACAAACGCTGACGGTGAAGAATCGCAGCGATAAAGCATGGTTGATTCAAAGCCTGGTCGTCACATCAAGCCAGGATAACCAGCCAGCACCGTTCCTTATCACGCCGCCGTTATACCGTCTGGAAGCAGGCACGGAACAGACGTTACGCATTCTCTCCCAGGGCCTCGCGTTAGCTGAAGATAAAGAGTCGGTGTTTTATCTCTCAATCCAGGCCATACCCGCCAGTCAGCAGCAGAGTGCTGCTGCACAGCAAACGGCCGTGAGCATGCGTTTTAATCTGAAAATGTTTTACCGCCCCGCAGATGTGGGTGAACCGCCGCTGAACGCCAGTTGCCTGTTGCGTTTCAGCCAGAACAACCGCCAGATTCGGGTTGAAAACCCCTCGCGCTGGCATGTCACGCTGCGCACGCTCACATTCGATGGGAAAACGCACAATCTGGATGCACAGCCGATGATGTTGGCACCACACAGTGTTCAGCTCATTGCTGGCCGTGGTAATCACGTGCGCTGGCAGGCGGTAAACGATTTCGGCAGCTTACATCCCGTTTGTCAGTCAGCGATTAGACCTTCCACGGAGTCATGATGAGAACACTTTTCCTGCTGCGTCGTTCTCTGATGACGCTGGGCTTGCTTTGCTTAAATCTCACGATTTTGCCAACGGCGAAGGCGGCTGAAGAGGAGGTTCAATCTACTGGCATCAGCTTTTACAACACTCGTGTCATTTTCACCGCGACCTCACTGTCGGGCGTGACGCAGACCCTCTACAACAAAACGGATAATGCGTGGTTACTGCAGTCGCTGATCCGTCCGGTTGATGCCCAAACGGGTGACGTGGATATCGATAATCGCGCCAATATTCTGATGCCGTTTATTGCGACTCCGCCGTTAGAGCGTCTGGATGCCAACAGTGATGTCACTTTGCGCATTCGACGCAACGATGTGCCGCTACCTGACGATCGTGAATCCGTTTTTTACCTGACGATGAAAGCGATTCCCGCGCAGCCGGAGCACGCTGAAAGCAACACCGTCACGCTGGCTGTAGTGAGCAGTATGAAAGTGTTTTTTCGTCCGGTGGGGCTTAAGCGGTATGCGGTGGAAGAAGCATCGAATGCGTTACGTTTTCGCAAACAGGGCAATGAGCTGATTGCCATCAACCCCACGCCTTACTGGCTCACCTTCGCGATGCTGCGCGTGGGCAGCCACGACTTAGATAAAGCGCAACGGCGGCTGATGGTCCCCCCCAAAGGCGAGCGCGGATACCATTTTCCCTCCGGCACGCAAGGTCAGGTGACCTGGCAATTAATTGATGAAGACACCTGGCTGACACCACTGAAGCAACAGGACTCACCCTTAACAAAATAGCCGCTGTCGAGACGGTCGTTAACGGATAAAAATGACATTACAACATCCCAAACCCAGATTGCTTGCCCTGTTGGCGAGTGTGGCTTTTGTTCTGCAACCCGAAGAAGTTTATGCAGCAGACTATTTTGATCCCGCATTTTTAACACTGAGTGGCGTTGATGTTCATGAACTCGATCTGAGCGCCTTTGCAACGTCCGGTAAAGTGCCTGCGGGGACTTATTTGGTGACGGTCGCTGTTAACCAGAATGAAGTCGGTCAGTTCACCATCGCTTTTGCAGCGGATAACAGTGGCGATGTGGTCGCGCAATTAACGCCGGACTTTCTTCAGAAAATGGGCGTCAACGTGCAGGGTTTACCGGCTTTTCGTGATTGGCCTGCGGATAAGCCCGTCACGCAATTAAGCAATCTGATTGAACATGCGCGAGTGAAGTTTGATTTTTCTGCATTACAGCTTGATCTCAGTATTCCGCAAATTGCCATGCAGCCGAGCGCGTTGAGCGCCATCAAACCTGAAAAATGGGATCACGGTATTCCCGCGATTGTCATGAATTACAGCCTGAACGGCAGTCGCACCTTGCAGGAAAACCGAGGATCTAGCTCTAACCTGTTTGGCAACCTAAGCGGCGGGGCTAATTATGGTGCCTGGCGGGTGCGCAGCAATATGTATTGGTACCGCGCACAGAGTCAGTTCGGTACTGGGAATAGCGTGACGCAGCAGAAATTTCAGTTCGCCAATACTTATCTCATGCGTGATGTTGTCGCGTGGAAAGCAGAAGTCATGGCAGGAGAAAGCACTACCGCCAGTGAGGTGTTCAACAGTGTGCCTTTTCGCGGCATGAAGCTGAACTCGCAGGATGAGATGCTGCCTTACGTGATGCGGGGCTTTGCGCCGGTGGTTGAGGGTGTTGCGCAAAGCAACGCGCGCGTCACGGTCCTGCAAAACAACAATATTATCTACCAGACGTATGTCGCTCCGGGGCCGTTTCGTCTGGAAGACCTTGGGCAGATGGGGTCGGGCGGTGACCTGATCGTGAATGTCACCGAGGCTGATGGTCGCGTGCACAGCCAGACTATTCCGGTCTCTACCGTACCGGTTATGCGCCGCCCCGGTAGCCTGAAGTATGAGGTTACCGCCGGTGGTTATGATGGCGGATTGACCAATGACACGTTGGCTGCGCGTTTTGTCCAGGCAACGGCAATTTATGGCTTACCTTTTAATACCACGCTGTATGGCGGAGCACTCTTATCGCGCGACTATCACTCATGGGTGGCGGGAAGCGGCATTTCTCTCGGTGCAATCGGCGCGATATCTGCCGACATCACCTCTTCTAATGCAAAAGTTGTCGGGTTCAATAGCACGCAAAAAGGGCAATCTTATCGCCTGCGCTATGCCAAAAGTTTGCTGAGTACCGGCACTGCCATTGATCTGGCGGCCTATCGCTATTCCACTCGTCGCTATTACAGTTTTGCTGATTACAATAACAGCGGTTTTCGCCTCAATGACGATTTGGCGCCGTGGACACGCGATCGCCAGCGTTCCAGTTTTCAGGCCAGACTCAGCCAATCCCTGGGGGCCATCGGTTCTGCCTATCTCTCCACCTCACGAACCGATTACTGGGGCAGAAGCCAGGTCATCAATTCGCTGTCATCAGGCTTCAACGGTAGCTATCGCGGAATGAATTACACTCTGGCGTACAACATTGAGCGCACCAAAGGTAACGGCGCCTGGCCGGAGAACCGCACGCTAACCTTCAATATGACCGTTCCATTCAGTCTGTTTTCATCCCGTTCAGGCATGAGTCAAACCTATGCTAGTTATCAGGCCAGTCACAATAATCGTGGTCAGGTTCAGCAACTGGCAGGCATCAGCGGCAATGCGCTCGACAGTCGTCTGACTTATGGCTTGATGCAGGGCTGGGCTAACGAACCACAGCAACGCAGTCATCAGTCACTGAGCCTGGCTTATGCGGGAAGTAAAGGCTCGCTGGCTTCCGGTTACAGCCGTTCAGGCGGTAGCCAATCGATGAATCTCGGCGGTAACGGCGCGTTTGTTTTGCACCCAGAAGGGCTGACGCTCAGCAAAATGGTCGGCAACTCAGTGGCCATTATTAGTGCGCCGGGTTCTCAAGGCGCGAAAGTGGGCAACGGTGGCAGCTATACCGACAGCCGTGGTTTTGCGGTGGTGCCTTATCTCACCAACTATCAGCTCAACAACATTTCACTGGATCCTTCTACCCTGCCAGAAAACGTCGATCTCACCGATTCCAGCGTGGCGGTCTATCCCACTAAAGGTGCGGTGGTTCGAGCGAACTTCGCTACGAAGGTGGGGTATCAGGCATTACTGACACTGCAACGCCGGGACAAGTCGATTCCTTTTGGTGCGACCGCCAGCGTCATTAACGTGACGAATAGCGAGGTGAACAGCGGCCTGGTCGGCGATGCCGGTCAACTGTATATGAGCGGATTACCCGAGCAGGGCAGGCTGTTGGTCAAATGGGGTAAACGTTCAGAACAGCAATGTCAGGTGAATTTTAATCTCAAGAATATTTCTGCTTCCTCCGCGAATAACCCCATTCGTATTGTGAAAGCAGAGTGCGAATAGGGGAAAACCATGAAGCTAAAGACAGGCTCCAGCGTGAAAATCAGCTTACTTGGTACAGCGCTTCTTTTCACTTTACAGCCGCATATCGCCAGCGGCCAAATCACCATTGGCAAAGATAAAGGGATATTCCCGACCGGGCTGATGATTAATGTCAGTGACACACAGCCTCAAGTCTATAGTGATGCTTTTACCAGCACCGGCGTGGCAGCGATTGGGCCTAATTTACGCTGTGCTACTCAGGGAGATTTAAGACAAATCAACGGTATTTGGGCGTTGCCGATTGCACAGGGTATTGGCTTAGCGCCCAACGTCACTGCAACAGCCAGCTATACCGGATATCGCAATGGGAGTTACCAGCATGAAATCCTGACGGGAAAAATCACCCCGGAAGGCAGTTATGCAACCACGAATCTGGGCTATAGCATGACCAGCCCCGGCTCTATCCCTTATCACTGGTGCCTTTCTCCCGTTGATAAAACAGACTATGGTTTTTTCAGAGGTGCCGGTAATAAAAGCTATGAAATACGCGGCGAGTGGATGCTGGTCACTGATGGCACGCAAAAAACGGGTTCGCCCAGTATTCCGATAATGCGCGCGATGTCGCTAGGCGGCGGAACGCTCTATAACATCGTAATCCCTGCCGCCATTCCGATTCGTGTATCCACGCTGGAATGCACTATCAATACGCCGACCACCATTAATTTCGGCGCGGCGGAACAGAATTTCAAAAAAGATAGTGAGCTGGCAAAAGTGAATCACCATATGGGCGTGACCTGCACCCAGGATGCTGGTCGCGGCATCGATACGAATATTAATGTGCGTTTTAGAGCTTTAAGCGGTTTGCACGAGGGTAATAAATATCGTCTGAAACTTGATCAGGGTGGTGGCTATATTACCGGTAGCCTCGGTGGCGTCACCTATGATGGCCGCTGCGGTACCAATCAAGGCATCACCTTTGACAATGCGGAAATTAAAATTGGCGAGATTTACCGATCGCAATTAAATAAATCATATTCCCATCCACTTGTCTGGCGGCTCTGTTCTGGCGGCAGTGATTTGCCCAGCGGCCGCGTCACCGCAACGGCAGAAATGATGGTGACCTATAACTGATTCTTCCCCGACAGAACGGCTGAGGGAAGTCAGTTCATTACGACTTCACGACGTTGTCCAGCCACACCTGAAAACGCGAATAGGGCACATACAGCGCCACATCCTTATACAAGGTCTTACCGCTTTTATTGTCGTCAATCGCGCTGCTATAGCCGACAATCACCCCCGCCAGCGTATCGTCGCTGGCGTTGTACACCGCACCACCCGACATGCCTTTCACTACACCGGCATTGGCGGCCACCACCACACAACTTGGTTTATTCCAGTCATTGGCCAGTGTGGTGTTGATTAAATTCTTGCCGCTAGAGGCCACCGGCATGGCCGAGATAAAGCTGTAACCGTATAGATTGACGTTGTCGCCAATATGGCTGTTGCGGAACGGTGGGGGCAGATTGGGTTCGGTGTTCTTGTGATACACCACGGCGATATCGCACTCAGGATGCCAGGCTTTCACCCGATACATCGAGTATTTCGCCACGTGTGCGGCCGTCAAACTGTATTCAGGTGTCAGTGGAATGGTGGTGCCCAGCGCGCCAATACCCAGCACGGTAGGAATGCCAGTCACGGTCATATCGACGCGTTTTGCGGCTTCTTTGCTGTACTCGTAGTGACCCACGGAGCAGCCACTCAGGCAACCCACTGTCAGTGCGATCAGCCATCGCATAGGTGTTCCCCCTGCATTTTTTGACACCGCATCACCGCGTAACTGGTTGAGGTATCGGCAATGCGCGCCCATCCTTTACTGATTGATTTCTCGCCGAAAGCTGAATTGCTGTGACAACGATCACAGCTGAATCAAGCGTAGCGTGAAAAGTGCCATCTGTCTCAGTGGTCAGCTGCAGTCACTTTCCCGCGCAGGGATTATTGCGTTGCAAGCAAAAATGCCTTGCAGCACAGAGGCTGGTTGAGCTGCCAAGCCTGTGCTTTAATCAGAATGTGACGCAGTTCAAATAATAAAATCCGTTATCGTTTGGGTTGCAGGTAAGTTGGCTGATATCGCTCACTCTAATCACTGATTTAAGCCAGCTTATCGGGATTGTCTCGTTTGCCCCTGCCTGCAACTCAAAAGAATGAGGGTATGCGTCCGTTGTAACCGCATTGCGTCCGCCGTGCGGCCCGCCTGCAAAACATTTTAGGAGAGTGTGTTATGCCTGTTGCATTACTGGCGCTGGCGCTGAGTGCGTTCGCCATCGGCACCACGGAATTCGTGATTATGGGATTGCTGCCGGAAGTGGCGGGCGATTTACAGGTGTCGATTCCTTCAGCAGGATGGCTGATCAGTGGTTATGCACTGGGCGTGGCCATCGGTGCACCGATCATGGCGTTGCTGACGGCGAAGCTGCCGCGTAAACGTACTCTGATTCTGTTGATGATCATCTTTATTATCGGCAACGTGCTGTGCGCGCTGGCGTACACCTATAACCTGCTGATGCTGGCGCGTGTGGTCACCGCACTGTGCCACGGCGCTTTCTTTGGTATCGGCTCGGTGGTGGCAGCGAGTCTGGTGGCACCCAGCCGTCAGGCATCGGCGGTGGCGTTGATGTTCACTGGCTTAACTCTCGCCAACGTGCTGGGCGTGCCGCTCGGTACCTGGTTTGGTCAGCTCTTTGGCTGGCGCGCCACCTTCTGGGGCGTGGCGATCATCGGCATCCTCGCCTTTATCGCCTTGATTGTCAGTCTTCCGACCAACAAAGAAGAGAAACCGGTGCATCTGGCGAGTGAAGTCAGCGCGCTGGCGAATGGCAAACTGTGGCTGTCGCTGCTGATGACGGTGTTCTTTGCTGCTGCGATGTTTGCGCTGTTTAGCTACATCGCGCCGCTGCTGTTGCAGGTCACGGGCATCACCGATCGCGGCGTGAGCTGGACGCTGTTCCTGATTGGTGCGGGCTTAACCGTCGGTAACATCCTCGGTGGCAAGCTGGCCGACTGGAAAGTCTCCTTCAGCCTGATTCTCAGCTTTGTGCTGATCGCGGTGTTCTCGCTGCTGTTCAGCTGGACCAGCCACGCGCTGTGGTTAGCGGAGATCACGCTGTTCCTGTGGGCGATGGCGACCTTTGCGACCGTGCCGGGCTTGCAGATTAATGTGGTGCGCCACGGTAAAGACGCACCTAACCTGGTTTCCACGCTGAATATCTCTGCGTTCAACGTCGGTAATGCGCTCGGTGCCTGGGTCGGCGGCGCGGTGATCGATAAAGGCTACGGCCTGACGTCAGTGCCGGTCGCCGCCGCTGCACTGGCGGTGGTCGGTCTGGTCATCTGCCTGATCACCTTCCGTAAGTCGGGCGGGCAGGGCGAAGCGGTACGCGCTTAAACCAGACGCTCGGCAATGCGTTGGGTAAAGGTGGCCACCTGCTGTTGCAGGTGGTCGCAGAAGTGATCAACCAGCGCTGAGGCCGGGCGATGCTGTGGCCGCACCAGGCTCACGGTGAAGGGCACCGCAATACTGAACTTACGCATCACCACACCGCTGTCGGCGTAATCCAGTGCCGTCAGCGGATTCACAATCGAAATCCCCACCCCGGCGCGCACCATCGCGCACACCGATGCCGCACTGTGCGTCTCCAGCACCAGACGGCGTTCCACCCCTTGTTCATGAAACAGCGAATCCAACAGCTGACGATAGCTATCACTGCGCGACAAGCTGACGTAATTCTCTCCCTGAAAATCCTGCGGCGTCAGCACCTCTCGCTGACACAGCGGATGGTGAGGCGGCAGCACGCAGACTTCATCGCAGGTCAGCAGCGGCACACGCTCAGTGCCTGCTGGCGCATGTTGGGTTTCGGTCAGACCCAGATCGTAGCGCTGTGCCGACAGCCACTCTTCCAGCAGCGGCGACTCCTGCGGAATGATGTTCAGGCTGACCTGCGGATAGCGTTGCAGGAAAGGCTGTAGCAGGGGAGGTAACAGCGATTGCGAAAATACTGGCAAGCAGGCAATCGACAGCTCACCCTGGCGGAACTGGCGCAAACCTTCGGCGGCATCCATGATGCGGTCTAAGCCGTACCAGGATCGCTGAACTTCTTCATACAGCCGTAAACCCTGCACCGTGGGCTGCAAACGTCCACGCACTCGCTCAAACAGTTCCAGACCCAGCTGCTGCTCCAGCCGCGCCAGCTCGCGGCTCACCGTCGGCTGTGAAGTATGCAGCAATGCAGCCGCCTGCGTCAGGTTGCCGCTGGTCATCACCGCATGAAAAATTTCGATATGTCGCCAGTTAATTTTTGCCATAAATCCTCTCTGCAATTCCATATCATATTTGCATAGCTGACGCTAAAACAGATATTTTTCTGAATCGAACGGCTGTGGCTAAATAGTTGCAAAGACACAGGAGAATTGAGATGCCACGTCCACTGAACAACACCGAAACGGCACTGACTGCCGACAATTTATTGCCGCTGGCGCAGCGCTATGCAGGGCCATTCTGGGCTTACGATGCCGCGATTATTCAGCAGCGTATTGCGCAGCTGAGCGCCTTTGACGTGGTGCGTTTCGCGCAAAAAGCCTGCTCAAACATCCACATTCTGCGTCTGATGCGTGCCGCTGGCGTAAAAGTGGATTCCGTTTCACTGGGTGAAATTGAACGCGCCCTGGCCGCGGGTTTCCAACCGGGTGGCGAAGATATCGTCTTTACCGCTGACGTTTTTGATCAGCCAACCCTGGCGCGTATCGCGGAATTGAAAGTGCCGGTCAACGCCGGTTCCGTAGACATGTTGCATCAGCTTGGGGTTGTATCACCAGGCCATAAAGTCTGGCTGCGCATCAACCCAGGATTTGGTCATGGTCACAGCCAGAAAACCAACACTGGCGGTGAGAACAGCAAGCACGGCATCTGGCACAGTGATCTGCCGCTGGCGCTGGCGGCGATTCAGCAGCACGGCCTGAAACTGGTGGGCCTGCATATGCACATCGGTTCCGGTGTCGATTACGGCCACCTGCAGCAGGTGTGTGACGCGATGGTCGATCAGGTCATCGCATTTGGTCAGGATCTGGAAGCCATTTCAGCGGGTGGTGGTTTGTCGATTCCATACCGTTTCGGCGAAGAAGCCATTGATACCCAGCACTATTTCGGCTTGTGGAGTGGTGCGCGTGACCGCATCGCGGCGCATCTCGGTCATCCGGTGAAACTGGAAATTGAACCTGGCCGTTTCCTGGTGGCAGAGTCTGGCGTACTGGTGTCTCAGGTGCGTGCGGTTAAGGAGATGGGCAGCCGTCACTTTGTGCTGGTGGATGCCGGTTTCAGCGATCTGATGCGCCCATCGATGTACGGCAGCTATCACCATATTTCCGTGCTGCCAGCCGATGGTCGCGCGCTGAGTGACGCAACCGTTGAGAGCGTGGTGGCCGGTCCGCTGTGCGAGTCGGGCGATGTGTTCACCCAACTGGAAGGCGGTAAAGTCGAAACCCGTGCGTTGCCAGCCACGCAGGTCGGCGATTATCTGGTGTTCCACGATACTGGCGCGTACGGCGCATCCATGTCTTCCAACTACAACAGTCGTCCATTGATCCCTGAAGTGCTGTTTGAGAATGGCACTCCACGTGAGATTCGTCGCGCGCAGACCATTCAGGAGCTGCTGGCGCTGGAGCTGATGTGATCAAGATTGTTCCACTCAGTGAAGTCCCATATCACGCCAGTCATATCACCGACTGGCTGTGGCAGGCGTTTGGCGAGGGAACATCCCGCGAATTTTACGACAGCATTGTGCGCAGCAGTCTGAACGGCGCCGAATATCCGGTGACCTTTGTGGCGCTGGATGGCGATGTGCCCTTGGGCACGGTTGGGTTCTGGCGCTGTGATTTGATCAGCCGTCAGGATCTCTATCCGTGGATTGCCGCGTTGTATGTGGATGAACCTGCGCGCGGCAATGGCTTGAGCGAAGCGCTGCAGCAGCATGTGTTGAATTATGCCCGCGAGCGCGGACATGAAAAGCTGTGGCTGTGGTCAACGTTTGGCGGTTACTACGAGCGCTTTGGCTGGCAGTATCAGTGTGACGCGCTGGAGTTCCCGGATGTGCGAGTGAAGGTCTATTCGCAGGATTTGTGATTTGTCACCGACCGCCGCTACACATCACAAGGCGCTTTAACTTTTCGTTGTGAACCGTAGCGGCGCGATTTATCGCGCTCATTCGCAGCGATAGCGTTACTGGCCGATGCGCAAAAAATTGCGCCGCAACACATTGTACGGCGCTTTCACTTTCCGCCGCGACACATCGCAAGGCGTTTTAACTTCTTCAACCCGGCCCGCTCACCGAATGCCTTCTCACCAGTGTCGGGCTAAACATATTGGTCACTTCCGGCATTTCCGTGCCGTTGGCTAACGCCAGTGCCAGCTGTGCCGCCTGCTGCGCCATGGTGACAATCGGGTAACGCACCGTAGTCAAACGTGGACGCACATAGCGTGAGACCAGCACATCATCGAAACCAATCAGCGACATCTCTTCTGGCACGCGAATGCCGTTATCACTCAACACCGCCAGCGCGCCAGCCGCCATTGAATCGTTGTAACAGGCCACCGCCGTGAACTGCTTACCGCGCCCCAGCAATTCCGTCATCGCCTGTTCACCACCCACTTCATCCGGCTCGCCCCACGCCACTAAGCGGTCGTTTGAAGGCAAACCGTGCTCTTTTAGCGCATCGTAATAGCCCTGCAGGCGGTCTTCGGAGTCAGAAATAGGGTGGGTCGAGCAGATAAAAGCGATTTGCGTATGGCCTTGTTGGATCAGATGGCGTGTTGCCAGCCAGGCACCGTAACGGTCATCGAGCGCGATACAGCGCGACTCAAAACCTTTCAGCAAGCGATTCAGCAGCACCATACCCGGCACCTGCTTCATCAGCACTTCTAAATCGGCGTCAGGAATTTTCTTGGCATGCACCACTAAGGCATCGCAGCGATGCCGCATCAGTTGCTCAATCGCCTGACGCTCTTTTTGCTCAATGTGGTAACCGTTACCAATCAGCAGGAAGTTGCCGGTGGCACCTGCGACTTCATCGACAGCTTTCACCATCGCGCCGAAAAACGGATCGGAAACGTCACCCACCACCAGACCGAGGGTTTCGGTGGATTGCTGCGCCAGCGCGCGTGCATTGGCGTTCGGGTGATACTGCAACTGCTCCATTGCCTGGGTCACGGCGAGGCGTGAACTCTCGCTGGCTTTGGGCGAATTATTGATGACGCGGGAAACGGTCGCGACCGATACCCCGGCCATGCGGGCAACATCCTTAATGGTAGCCATGCGGTTACTTGCATCCGGGAAAACGTTTACACATCCCATCAGTGTTACGGAAAACAGTACCTGTAGCAACCCGCGAGAATGCCAGCGCTGTCGCAAAAGTGCGGAAAATCAGGCGCTCACAGACTGGCTTTAGCCCTGCTATCGCCTCATGGTATGCTGCCAGCACGATTCAGACCTGCCTGCCGGACCCAATAACCATGAAAACACGCGTGCCACACCTGGCGCACTGGGGCGCATTTACTGCCGTCACGGAAAACGACCGCCTGATTGGCTGTGAACCCTTTTTTGCTGACGCCGATCCGTCGCCGATGCTCAACACCATCCCGGAACTGGTCTACTCGGATAAGCGGATCCGCCAGCCAATGGTACGTCGTTCATGGATAAAGTCGCGTGAGAACAGCGATCGCACGCTGCGTGGTCGTGAAGATTTTGTCGCCGTGGATTGGGATACCGCACTGGATCTGGTGGCGGAAGAGAATCGCCGCGTGCGCGATCGCTACGGCGCATCGGGTATTTTCAACGGCTCCTACGGCTGGTCATCGGCTGGACGCGTTAACCATGCGCGCACCCTGATCCGTCGTTTCTACTTCCAGGGCGGCGGCGGGGTGGATCAGCAGGGTAACTATAGCTGGGGCGCAGCGCAGTTCTTCCTGCCCTATGTGATTGGTACCTACATGCCACTCACGGGCCGCGTCACCGACTGGCCGAGCGTGGTGGAACATGCTGACATCTTTATCGCCTTCGGTGGCCTGGCGCTGAAAAATGCCCAGGTGGCGTCGGGCGGGGCCGGACAGCACAGTCTGAAACCGGCGCTGGAGCAGTTGAGCGCTAAAGGCACACCGATCATCAACATCAGCCCAATGCGTGATGACTGCCCGGCGTTCGTCAATGCCGAGTGGATTCCGATTCGCCCGAACACCGATGTGGCGCTGATGCTGGCGCTCGGTTATGAGATTACGCGCCGCAATGCGCTGGACGAAAGCTTCCTTGCCAGCCACTGCACCGGCTGGCCGCAGCTGCGAGAATATCTGTTAGGCGAAAGCGACGGTATCGCCAAAACGCCGGCGTGGGCGAGTGCCATCACCGGGATTCCGGCGGCGCGTATCGCGTTGCTGGCACAGCAGCTGATTGGCAAACGCAGCTTTATCACCTGTTCTTACTCGGTACAGCGTGCTCATCGCGGTGAGCAGCCGTACTGGATGATGATTGCGCTCTCCTCGATGCTGGGTCAGCCAGGCTTGCCGGGCGGCGGTTTCTCCTTTGGTCACGGTTCGATGAACAGCGTCGGTAATCCGCGTCAGGAAGGGCCCGCGCCGATGATGAGCACCGGGCCGAATCCCGGCAACTTCTCGATTCCGGTCGCGCGCATCAGCGACATGCTGCTCAATCCCGGCCAGCCTTACAATTTCCAGGGCGAAACCCTGCACTATCCCGATATCCATCTGGTGCACTGGGCGGGTGGCAATCCGTTCCACCACCATCAGCAGCTCAACCGCCTGGTGGAAGGCTGGCAGCGCCCGGATACCGTGATCGTGCAGGATATCGTCTGGACCCCGGCGGCGCAGATGGCGGATATCGTGTTACCCGCCACCACCACGCTGGAGCGCAACGACATCGGCGGATCTTCACGCGATCGCTTTGTGTTCGCGATGCATCAGGCGGTGAAACCGCAGCATCAGGCGCGTAACGATTTCGATATCTTTGCAGATATCGCCGATCGCCTAGGCTATCGTGATGTGTTCACCGAAGGGCGCAACGAGATGCAGTGGATCGAGCACCTGTATCAGCAGTGTGCAGTGGCGCATGCGCGCAAAGATATCCACTTCCCGGAGTTTGGTGAATTCTGGGAGCGCGGCTTTGTTGAGATCCCGGAAGGCGGCAAGCCGTATGTGTTTATGGATGATTTCCGCGCCAACCCACAGGCCCATCCGATCCAGACCGCCAGTGGCAAAATCGAGCTGTTCTGCCAGACCATCGCCGATTATCAACTGGAAGATTTTGCCGGACATCCTGAATGGCGTGAGCCGCAGGAGTGGTTGGGCGCACCGCTGAGCGAGGATTTCCCGCTGCATATGATCTCGATTCAGCCCTCGGATCGGCTGCACAGCCAGATGGACGCGACTGCCACGGTGCAGGCGAATAAAACTGCCGGACGTGAAACCTTATATATGCATCCGCAGGACGCCAGTGCGCGTGGGATTGTGGATGGCGACGAAATCGAAGTCAGTAATGCGCGTGGCCGTATGCTGGCCGGTGTGCGTCTGACCGATGGCTTAACGCCAGGTGTGGTGATTATCTCCACCGGCGCCTGGTTTGATCCCGGATTCGGCCGTGCCTGGCAGCCGTGGGACCGTGCCGGTAACCCCAATGTGCTGACGCTGGACATCGGCACCTCGTCACTGACGCAAGGCCCTAACGCCATGAGTTGCCTGGTGGAAATCAAAAAACACCTGATGTGAATGGGGTGCTAACAATCTCACCGCTGGTTACATTTTGCGGGTAACTGTTGCGTTTGAGAGATGGAGAACCGTCATGCCACCTTGCTACAGTCAGGGTCCCAGAGGTATTGATGGGTGAACATCAAAAAGTTTTCTTGATTACACCGACCTGCGCAGATGCGCAGGTTTTTTTTGCCTGTCGCTCGCGCTAACGAACTGAAACACAGTTTTCCTGTCAACTCGCTTTACCTTTCTTTATAACTGCGGATAACAAGCTTGAAAAAACTGTTTATTGCAGCGGAATGCTATGCCCCGTATAAAAAAACTTCTGGGAAAAGACCAGATCAAAGCCCCATTTAACCCGTTTCGTTTTCGCCTGATTTGTCTGGGTGTCTTCAGCTGCATGGTGTTGCTGCTGATCTTCGTCGGCGACCTGCAACTGATTAAGCATCCGATGCTGGAGCACGAGGCCGATCAGCGTTCACTGCGCACCGTCACCTTGCCCACCAACCGTGGCACCTTACTGGATCGAGATGGCCAGGCGCTGGCACTGAGCGTACCGGCGCGCGATATCATCGCCGACCCGATGCGCGTGCTGGAAGCCAATCCCGACTTCACCAACGCCAAATGGACATATCTTGCCTCGGCGCTGAACTTGCGTCCGGAAGAGTTGCGTGAGCAGATCACCGCGAACCCGAAAAAACGCTTCCTCTATCTTGGCCGTAAGATCGAACTGGGCATCGCCAAAGACATCGCCGAACTGCACCTGAAGGGCATCAGCTCGGTATACAACGACAGCCGTTTCTATCCAATGAGTGAAGCCGCTGCGCCGTTGATTGGCATTGTCGGTGCAGACAGCAATGGCCTGAACGGTCTGGAGAAAGGTTTCGACCACGTGCTGCAAGGCGAGCCGGGCAAAGAGGTTTATCGTCAGGACAAAGAGGGCAACATCGTTGCCATGCTTGATTACGAGCCGCCGAAGCAGCCGCCAACGGTACAGCTGAGTATTGATAAGTTTGACCAGTTCACCCTCTACAGCAAACTGCGCGATGGCGTGTTGCTGAATAAAGCGGATTCCGGTGCGGCAGTGCTGATCAAGATCGATACGGGCGAGATCCTGGCGATGGCTTCCTATCCTTCGTTCAACCCCAACAACTTCGATAACGCCACGCCAGCACAGATGCGCAACACGGCAATCAATGACAGCTACGAACCCGGCTCCACGGTGAAACCGCTGGTGGTGATGGAAGGGCTGGAGCGTCATCTGGTGCGTGCCGACTCGGTGATCGATACCACACCCTACAGCGTTAACGGCCACTTGATTCGTGACGTCGGCCACTGGCCGCGCCTGACCATGACTGGTATTTTGCAGAAATCGAGTGATATCGGCGTCTCGCATATTGCACTGGCGATGCCTGCTGAAGCGCTGGTGAACACCTATCAGGCGTTTGGCTTGGGTAAGCCAACCGGACTCGGGTTAACCGGCGAGAGCGTGGGCTACTTCCCGCTGCACCGTGAACGCTGGGCGGATATTGAACGCGCCACCTTTGCCTTTGGCTACGGCCTGCGCGTCACACCGCTGCAAATCGCCCGTGAATACGCCACGCTCGGTTCTTACGGCGTATATCGTCCACTGTCGATTACCAAAGTCACACCGCCGGTGTTGGGCAAGCAGGTGGCCGATCCGCAAATCGTGCAAACCGTGGTGCACATGCTGGAGAGTGACGTATTGCCTGGCGGTACCGGCGTCAAAGCCGCTGTGCCGGGTTACCGTCTGGCGACCAAAACCGGTACTGCAGAGAAAATGGGCACCAGCGGGAAGTACGATGGCGGTTACGTCAACTACACCGCCGGTATTGCCCCTGCCAGCCATCCTGAGGTGGCGCTGGTGGTGATGGTCAACCATCCGACAGCGGGCGATCACTTTGGTGGTTCGGTAGCGGCGCCGATTTTCGGCAGTATTATGGGGCCGGTGTTGAAGCATATGAACATTGCGCCTGACGCCATCTACAGCAAACCGAATTCGGATAAATCTTAGTAAAATCAGGATGTAACTGCCGCGAGGTGCTTTTCACACCTCGTTGCATTTCGCCGAACTCCGTTGCGATTTGCGGCTGTTTTCTCACACCACTTTCGGCGACGATAAAAGTCCCAGAGGTATTGATTGGTGTGAAGATCGGCTGCTGCGGCAGCAATACCTGTCCTCAGGTATTCACCCTGTTCGGTTGCACCGACCCACGCGGATGCGTGGGTTTTTTTTACCTGAAATTTACCGCTGAGCGAACTCGCTCACACCTCTTGTCTGAGTCTTAACACTTCCCCGCCAACATAAAAATATCTTGCTGTGTAACCTATGCGTAACGCACCGCGATGCCGCATTCCATTTCGGTTCGCCAGCCCCTTGCCGTGTTGGTAGCGCGGCTTTGGGGCGTTTTTTATGCCATTCGTTGAGGTGTGTCCCGATGCCAAAAACCAAAGACCGAACGCCAAAAGGCGAGGGCCGCTCCTCGGCGTTTCAGTTACGCATTCATCCGGAGTTGCATGACCAACTGCGCGAAGTCACCGAAGATGAAAACATCACGCTATCGTGCTGGTTGAAAGATTTGGCGCGTCGCGAATTGCGTCGTCGTGGGATTGAGCCGAAAGGTTAATGCTGTCGTCATCAATGGCGGTAAAAAACCCGCAAAAAGCTAAATTTCACAGCCATTTATGGCACGAAAGGTTTACCATTTTCCTTTGGAAAATATATTTTACGCAACCTTAACAACCGCCTTATCACTCCCTCCCTACAATGATTTTTTGAATGTCATCACATCAGTGACTATCCCTCCTTTCATCCAGAGAAAAATTATGCGCCTGAAACTTCTTTCTGCCAGCGTGGTGTTTTTACTGGCAGCCTGTGACCAGGGCGGAGCAAAGCCCGCTGCATCCGCGACACCCCAGGTGGGTGTCATCGCCCTAAAATCTGAGCCCGTCACGCTGGTGACACAACTGCCTGGCCGCACCACGGCGGTCCGCACCGCGCAGGTGCGCCCACAGGTCAGCGGCGTGATCCAGAAAATCCTGTTTACCGAAGGCGGAGAAGTGAAAGCGGGCCAGCCGCTCTATCAGATCGATCCGGCAACCTATAAAGCCGCTTATGACAAAGCTATGGCGACCTGGCAAAACGATGCCATGGTGGCAAAACGCTATCAGCCGCTGGCTTTTGCACACGCCATCAGCCAGCAGACTTACGACGATGCTGTCGCGGCAGAGCGTGAAGCACAAGCCGATGTGGAAACCGCTAAGGTCAATCTTGATTACACACTGGTGAAAGCGCCGATCTCGGGTCATATCAGCCGTTCGCTGTATACCGCCGGTGCTCTGGTGACTAACGGCCAGACCGACTATCTCGCCACCATCACTCAACTTGATCCGATCTATGTCGATGTCAGTGAGTCATCCACCGACTTGCTGCGTCTGCGTCGTGCCTTAGCCGACGGCAAAATTGCCAAAGTGGATGACAACACCGCTGCGGTTGGCCTCTCTCTGGAAGACAACAGTCAGTACGGGCAGCAAGGCAAACTGGCGTTCTCGGAAGTGAACGTCGATACCGCCACCGGCACCGTGGTGCTGCGCGCCGTATTCCCGAATCCACATAACGAGCTACTCCCGGGCATGTATGTGCACGCCAGCTTCCCGCAGGGTATTCAGCAGCAGGGGATTCTGGTGCCGCAGGAGTCGATCATGCATGACACCAAAGGCCAGCCGTATGTCTACGTGGTGAAAGGCGACAACACCATTGAGCAGCGCAGTATTCACACCGGCGAGATGATCAACGGTGAATGGCTGGTGACGTCTGGGCTGAGTGAAGGTGAACAGGTCGTGGTGAACAATCTGCAAAGCGTGCGTGCTGGGGCGAAAGTCACGACCACTGCCGCCAGCACCAATGACACGCCATCCGCCAATGCCGTCAGTCTGTCGATGACCGACGCAGCGGCGCAATAAGGGGGCGGCATGTCGAAGTTTTTTATTGAACGTCCGATATTTGCCTGGGTTATCGCGATTATCGTGATGCTGGTGGGCGGGATTGCGGCCATCAGTTTGCCCGTCAATCAGTATCCCAATATCTCGCCACCAGCGGTGTCGATCTCAGTGACCTATCCGGGCGCCAGTGCCGAAACCACGCAGAACACCGTGGTGCAGGTGATTGAGCAGCAGTTGAATGGGCTGGATGGCTTGCGCTATCTGGAATCCAGCAGTGCCTCGGACGGCAGTGCGCAGATCATCGCCACCTTTAACCAGGGCATCAATCCGGATATCGCCCAGGTGCAGGTGCAGGACCGCGTCTCTCTGGCGGAATCGCAGTTGCCAACCGACGTAACCCAGCAAGGGATCCGCATCCGTAAGTACCAAAAGAACTTTATGATGGTCATCGGGCTGATCTCTAAAGACGGCAAGCTGAGCAACGGTGATCTCGCGGATATGCTGGTGTCGAAGCTGGAAGATCCGATCTCGCGTACGCCAGGCGTCGGTGACTTTATGGTGCTGGGTTCGGAATATGCCATGCGCATCTGGCTCGATCCCGCCAAATTGTACAAGTACAACCTGATGCCGAGCGATGTCACCACCGCCATTGATAATCAGAACGTGCAGGTGTCGTCCGGTTCACTCGGCGGGTTGCCGACCATTCAGGGCGCCAAAACGCAGGCTACGGTGCTGGGTAAAACCCGTTTCACCACCGTGCAGCAGTTTGAAAACGTGCTGTTGAAAGTGAACAGTGACGGTTCGCAGGTGCGTTTGAAAGACGTCGCCAGCGTGGCGCTCGGTCCGCAGAGCTACGGCATTGATGCCACCATGAATGGCAAACCAGCGGCAGGTATTGCGCTGCGCCTGGCCACCGGCGCGAACGAGTTGGATACCGCTAAAGCGGTGCGCCAGACCATTGCCGATCTGAAAGACTCGCTACCGGATAATGTTGAAATTCAGTATCCGTATGACACCTCCCCGGTGGTCAGCGCCTCGATTGAAGAAGTGGTGAAAACGCTGATCGAAGCGGTGGTGCTGGTGTTCTTCGTGATGCTGCTGTTCCTGCAAAACCTGCGCGCGACTCTGATTACCACCCTGGTGGTGCCAGTGGTGTTGCTAGGTACCTTCGGCATCCTGTCGGCCTTCGGTTACAGCATCAACACCCTGACCATGTTCGGTATGGTGCTGGCGATAGGGCTGTTGGTGGATGATGCCATCGTGGTGGTGGAGAACGTCGAGCGTGTGATGCACGAAGAACATCTCGATCCGAAAACCGCCACCATCAAGTCGATGCAGCAGATACAGGGCGCACTGTTTGGTATTGCGCTGGTGCTGTCAGCGGTGCTGCTGCCAATGGCGTTCTTCTCCGGCTCGACCGGGGTGATTTACCGCCAGTTCTCGATCACCATTGTGTCGGCGATGGCGCTGTCGGTGATCATGGCGCTGATCTTCACCCCAGCACTCTGTGCCACTCTGCTCAAACCTTCGGCGGCGGAGCACAAGACCACCGGTTTTGCTGGCTGGTTTAACCGTAAATTCGACAGCGGCGCGATGCACTATACGCGCGGCGTTAACAACGTTATTTCCCGTCGCGGCCTGTTCCTGGTGATCTACCTGGTGATCGTCGGCGTGACGGGCTTTTTGTTCACGCGTGTGCCCACCACGTTCCTGCCTGCCGAAGATCAGGGCTTGATGATGGTGCAGATGACGCTGCCGGTTAACGCCTCTTCACAGCGTACGCAGCAGGTGATCAACGATCTCAATGACTACCTGCAGAAGAATGAGGCTTCGGTGGTCACCACCACCTTTGGCGTGGCGGGCTTTAACTTTGCTGGTCGTGGTCAGAGTAACGCCATGGCGTTTGTGCGCCTGAAGGACTGGAGCGATCGTACCCATAGCGGGCAAAGCGTGCAGGATCTGGCGAACCGTGTGATGGCGCATTTTGCCAACTACAAAAACGCCAAAATCTTCGCCATGGTGCCGCCTGCGGTCATGGAATTGGGTAACGCCACCGGCTTCGATCTCTATCTGCAGGATACGGGCGCGCACACCCATCAGCAGATGATGGATGCCACGCACCAGTTAATCGATCTGGCCAACAAAAATCCGCGTCTGGCGCAGGTGCGCATGAACGGACTGGAAGATGAGCCGCAGTATCAGCTGGAGATCAATGACGAGAAGGCCAGCGCGTTGGGACTGAGCATGACTGACATCAACAACACGCTGTCAGTGGCGTGGGGTTCCAGCTATATCGATCAGTTTATGTATAACGGTCGTGTGAAAGAGGTCTACCTGATGGGTAAAGCCGATTCACGCGTGACGCCATCCGATCTCGATAAATGGTACTTCCGCAACAGCAGCGGCACCATGGTGCCCTTCTCCGCCTTCGCCAGCGGCAAATGGGTTTACGGCTCGCCACACTTCGAACGCTTTAACGGCCTGACCTCTGAAGAGATCCTCGGATCGCCTGCGGCAGGGCAGAGTACCGGTGAAGCGATGAAAGCCGTGGAACAGTTGGCGAAGCAGTTGCCAAAAGGCTTCCGCGTGCAGTGGTACGGCATTTCCTATGAAGAGCAGGCTTCCGGCAACCAGACCACGCAGCTCTATATCATCTCGATTCTGGTGGTGTTCCTGTGTCTGGCCGCGCTCTATGAGAGCTGGTCCATTCCGTTCTCGGTGATCATGGTGGTGCCGCTCGGCATTCTCGGGACCATCAGTGCCGTGCTGCTGCGAGGATTGCAAAACGACGTGTTCTTCCAGGTGGGCTTACTCACCACGGTGGGGCTGGCGGCGAAAAACGCCATTCTGATTGTGGAATTCGCCAAAGAGTTGCACGAACGGGAAGGCAAAACCCTGGTCGAGGCAGCGGTAGAAGCCGCGAGGCTGCGTATCCGACCGATTATCATGACGTCGATGGCGTTTATTCTCGGCGTGCTGCCGCTGACTATCTCTAAAGGCGCAGGCGCAGGTAGCCAGCACTCGATTGGTACGGCGGTAGCGGGCGGGATGATCACCGCCACTTTCCTCGCCATCTTCTTTGTTCCGATGTTCTACGTGGTGGTATCGCAGTTCTTCGCCCGCAAGAAAAAAGCATCCGCAGAGGTGACAACGCATGAACACTAAAACTTTCCGTATGGCGCTGCTGCCGCTGGCCATGGCGCTGTCTGGATGTACGCTGGCGCCCCATTATCAGCGCCCCGCAATGCCGGTAGACGCGAAGTACGATCAGCCCACGCCGGTGGGCAATGTGGCGGATCTGCCGTGGCAGAACTTCTTCACTGACGCCACGATGCGCAACCTGATTCAGCTGTCACTCGACAACAATCGTGACCTGCGGGTCGCGGCGCTAAATGTCGAAGAGGCGCAGCAGAGCGTCACGGTGCAGCGCGCGGCGTTAATGCCGTCAATCAATGCTACGGCCAGCCAGACCTCGGCGCATGAACCGGCCAACCTCTACAACACCAAGACCACCGGAGCGGTGACCTATCACGAGCTTAACGCCGGACTGAGCGTCACTTCGTGGGAGCTGGACTTCTTTGGTCGCTTGCAGAGCCTGCGGGATGAGGCGCAGGAAACGTATCTGTCCACCGCCGCGACCGAACGCGCCACGCGCATCTCGCTGATTTCTGAGGTGGCAACCGCCTGGCTGACCTTGAGTTCGGATAACGATCTGCTGCATCTGGCGCAAAACACCGCCAAAAGTCAGCAGGAGTCGTATCGTCTGACGCAACTCAGCTATAACGGCGGGGCCAGTAGCGATCAGGATCTGGCGCAGGCAGAGAGCACCGTGCGGGCTGCCCAGGCGGATGTGGCAAGCTATACGCGTCAGGTACGTCAGGATGTGGATGCGCTGCGCTTGCTGGTGGGCACCGATCTGCCCGCCACCTTGCTGTCCCACGCGACGCTGGACGCCAACTGGCAGTTCCCGGCCACGCCGGCGGGCTTGCCATCTGATCTGCTGACGCGTCGTCCGGACATTATGGCGGCGGAACATAGCCTGAAAGCGGCGAATGCCAACATTGGCGCAGCGCGCGCGGCGTTCTTCCCGAGCATCACGCTGACGGCCTCTGGCGGCTCAACCAGCAACTCGCTCGGCAGTTTGCTGGGCGGCGGCACCGGTGCCTGGTCGTTCGTGCCATCGATAAATCTCCCCATCTTTGACGGCGGCAAAAACGAGGCTAATCTCAACATCGCGCACATTGAGAAACGCATTGAAATTGCAGACTATGAGAAGGCGATTCAAACCGCCTTCAAAGAGGTCAATGATGCGCTGGCCGGTCAGGATACCTGGCAGGATCAGCTGACAGCGCTGCAACAGGAGGTCGGCGCCAACCAGCGCGATTACGACTATTCCGAAATGCGCTTTAAGCAAGGCGTAGACAATTATCTCAATGTATTAGTGGCCCAGCGATCGCTTTACAGTTCGCAGCAGTCGTTAATCAGTGCGCATCTGGGCCAGTTGAGCGAGAAAATCACCTTGTATAAGGCGTTGGGAGGCGGCTGGAAGGCCTGAGTGCCTTAACGTTACCCTTACGGTTTCTCCATGGAAATTCCATGGCACTTCAGCTGATAATACAAGCAGTGATGATTTCTTTTGAAATAATCCCCTGACATTGCAGGGGATTTTCCATTTTCCTGTTTATCTGAAGAGTCCGATGACAATTAATTCCCCTCGCAGATCGCGTTTCCACTGGCTGAAATGGCTACTCATTTTACTTGTTGTGTTGATCGTGGCTGGCGTGATTTGGCGCGTAGTGGGCGGACACGGCGGTGCGCCGGGTGGCATGCCGCCAGGGGGAGGAAAGGGTGGTCATCGCGGGGGCGCAGGCGGCCCGCCGGGTATGGCGATGATGGGCGGCGGTGCCACGCTGGTGCATAGCGGTGTGGCCACCACGGCCAATGTGCCGGTGTATCTCAATGCGCTGGGCACGGTGATCCCGAATGCCAGCGTCACCGTCACCAGCCGTGTGGCGGGTCAACTGGAAAAAGTCTTCTTTACCGAAGGGCAAAAAGTCGAGGCCGGACAACTGCTGGCGCAGATCGATCCGCGCAGCTATCAGGCGACACTGGCGCAGTATCAGGGCGATCTCAATCAAAACCAGGCGTTACTGAAAAGCGCTGAGCTGACATTGGCTCGCTATAAAAAGCTGGCGGCCCAGGACTCGTTGTCACGCCAGGATCTCGACACGCAAACGGCCACTGTTGGGCAGTACAAAGGCGCAGTGGCAGCCGATCAGGCGCAGATCGCCAGTGCAAAGCTGGATATTGAGTACGCGCGCATCACCTCGCCAGTCAGCGGCCGTGTTGGCCTGCGTTTGGTTGATCCGGGCAATATGGTGCAAACCACCGATACCACCGGCATTGTGGTGGTGACGCAGATGCAGCCCGCAGCCGTGACCTTCAGCGTCCCGCAAAGCAATATCGCGCAACTCACCAAAGCGCTGCACAATGGGCAGAGTTTGCCCGCAGTGGCTTTTGATCAGGACAACAGCACCCAGCTGGCTCAAGGCAGCGTGCAGTTCATCAGCAACCAGATCGATACCAGCACTGGCACCATTGAGCTGAAAGCCACTTTCCCGAATGAAGATGAATCGCTGTTTGCTAATCAGTTCGTCAACCTGCGTCTGCAAACCAACATCCTGAATAACGCCACGGTGATCCCGGCGCAGGCGCTGCAACTGAGCAGCGACGGCAGCTTTGTGTTTGTCATCAATAAAGACAACACCGTGACGCGCAAAGCCGTGACCACTGGCCCGGCGTTTGGCGAAGATCAGCAGTCGATTCTGAAAGGCGTTGAGCCGGGCGATCGTCTGGTTACCGAAGGCATTGATCGCCTGACCAACGGCAGTAAAGTCTCTCTGGCCGATGACAGCATAACTGCCACAGCGGCCAAAAAATGAATCCGTCTCGTCTGTTTATCCAGCGTCCCGTCGCCACCATCCTGCTGATGGTCGGCGTACTGATTTCCGGGATCTTTGCCTATAAGTTCCTCTCCACCTCGGCGCTGCCGCAGGTGGATTACCCGACCATTCAGGTCACCACCTTGTATCCTGGCGCCAGTCCGGATGTGATGGCGTCGTCCGTTACCTCGCCGCTGGAGCGCCAACTCGGGCAGATGGCGGGTCTGAGCCAGATGACGTCAACCAGTTCGGGTGGTTCCTCGATCATCACTCTGAAGTTCAGCCTCGATCTGTCGCTGGATGTCGCCGAGCAGGAAGTGCAGGCGGCGATCAATGCCGCCAACAACCTGCTGCCGAGCGATCTGCCCAATCCGCCGACCTATAAAAAGGTCAACCCGGCAGATACGGCGGTGATTACGCTGGCGGCCAGCTCGGATAACCTGCCGCTGACCCAGGTGCAGGATCTGGTGAACACCCGCGTGGCGCTGAAGCTGTCGCAGATAAACGGCGTCGGTATGGTGACGCTGGCGGGCGGCCATCAACCGGCAATCCGCGTGCAGATGGACCCGAAAGCGCTGGCGGCACATAAGCTGTCGCTGGAAGACGTCAATACGTTGATCAGTAACAGCAACGTCAATGGCTCAAAGGGCGGCTTCGACGGCAAATATCACTCGGTGACCATCGACGCCAACGATCAGCTGCGCACCGCCGATGAGTACGGCAATCTGATCATCACCTATCAGAACGGTGCTGCACTGCGCCTGAAAGATATCGCGCATATTGAACAGGGGCCGGAGAACAGCTTCCAGTCAGCGTGGGCCAATAACAGTCCGGCAATTGTAATCAGCGTGCAGCGCCAGCCGGGTGCCAACGTGATTCAGGTGGTAGACAGCATTAAAGCGCAACTGCCAACCTTGCAGGCCGCGCTGCCCGATGGCGTGAAGATGAGCATCTTGTCTGATCGCACCCAAACCATTCGTGCTTCCATCAGCGACGTACAATTTGAGCTGATGCTGTCGGTGGCGCTGGTGGTGATGGTGACCTTCCTGTTCCTGCGCAATGTGGCGGCGACGTTGATCCCGAGCGTGGCGGTGCCTCTGTCACTGATTGGCACTTTCGGCGTGATGTACCTGGCCGATTTCAGTCTGAACAACCTGTCACTGATGGCGCTGACTATCGCCACTGGCTTCGTGATTGACGATGCGATTGTGGTGGTGGAGAACATCTCTCGTCGGCTGGAAGAGGGCGAAACGCCGATGCAGGCGGCGCTGAAAGGCTCGCAGCAGATTGGCTTCACCATCATCTCACTGACCTTCTCGCTGATTGCGGTGTTGATCCCGCTGCTGTTTATGGGCGATGTGGTGGGGCGCTTGTTCCGCGAATTTGCCATCACACTGGCGGTGTCGATTCTGGTGTCGATGGTGGTGTCACTGACGCTAACGCCAATGCTGTGCGCTTACCTGTTGCAGCATATCCCGGAAGAGAAGCAGTCGCGCTTCTCGCGTAAGGGTGGGCAAATTTTCGATAAGCTGGTGCGCGGCTATGACCGTCTTCTGACCGTGGTGCTGAACCATCAGAAGTTGACGCTGCTGGTGGCGCTGGCAACCTTTGCGCTGACGGCGCTGCTGTATATCGCCATCCCGAAAGGCTTCTTCCCGACGCAGGATACCGGTCTGATTCAGGGCGTCACCGTGGCGTCGCAGGATGTGTCGTTTAGCGAGATGTCGAAGCGTCAGCAGGCGCTGGCAAAAGTGATTCTGCAGAACCCGTCAGTGGACAGCCTCTCTTCGACCATCGGCATCGACGGCAGCAACACCAGCCTCAACAGCGGTCGCATCCAGATTAACCTCAAGTCATTTGATGAGCGTGATGATAAAGCCGATGTGGTGATCAAGCAGCTGCAACAGGCGGCACAACAGGTGGCGGGCATTCAGCTCTACCTGCAACCGGCGCAGGATTTGACGGTCAACGATCAGGTCACGCCGAGCCAGTATCAATTTACCCTCGACGATGCTGACAGTGAAAATCTGGTGAGCTGGACGCCGAAGATGGTGGCGGCCCTGCAGCAGCGTCCGGAATTTAACGGCGTGGTCAGCAATCTGCAGGATCAGGGCCGTGTTGCTTACGTCGAGCTAAACCGCGACAAAGCGGCGCGTTACGGCATCACCGCTTCGGATGTGGATACCGCGCTTTACAACAGTTTCGGTCAGCGTCTGGTTTCCACCATTTTTACCCAGGCCAATCAATATCGCGTGGTGCTGGAAGTGGCGCCGCAGTATCAGCAGTCGCCAGCGTCGTTTGATGATGTCTACTTGCCGGTGAGCAGTAGTTCAGGTACCTCAACCAGCAGCAGTTCGGGCACCACATCCAGCAACAGTTCGGGCAGCAGCTCAACCACCAGTACCGATAGCGACACCACCACCGGGATGGTGAAACTGACCTCGATCGCCACTATCCATCAGCGTACCGGTTCACTGATGCATATGCGTCTGAATCAGTTCCCGGCGGTGATGGTGTCGTTCAACCTCAACAGCGGCTACTCGCTGGAAGATGGGCAGAAAGCGATTGCGGAAGTGACACAGCAGTTGAATCTGCCGTCCAGCATTACGCTGCGCTATCAGGGGGAAACCTCGGCCTTCCAGAGCGCCACTGGCAACACGCTGTGGCTGATTCTGGCCGCGCTGATCACCATGTATGTGGTGTTGGGCATCCTGTATGAGAGCTTTATTCATCCGGTGACCATTCTCTCGACGCTGCCATCAGCGGCGGTGGGCGCACTGTTGACGCTGTTGCTGGCGGGCAGTGAATTCAGTTTGATCGCCCTGATCGGGGTGATCCTGCTGATCGGCATCGTGAAAAAGAATGCAATTATGATGATCGACTTCGCGCTGGAAGCCGAAAACAAGCAGGGCATGAGTGCGCGTGATGCGATTCATCAGGCTTGTCTGCTGCGCTTCCGTCCGATCCTGATGACCACCATGGCGGCACTGCTCGGTGCACTGCCGCTGATGCTGGCCTCAGGATCCGGTGCCGAACTGCGTCAACCACTTGGTCTGGTGATTGTCGGTGGTTTGATTGTCAGTCAGGTGCTGACGCTGTTCTCTACGCCGGTGATTTATCTGTGGTTCGATGGCATCGCGCAGCGCGGCAAGCGCTATATGCAGCGTAAACAGCAGCAGGCGCGGAGCGAGTAATGAACCTCACCAGACTCTTTATCTTTCGCCCGGTCACCACGTTGCTATTAACGTTGTCGATCATGCTGTTGGGTCTGCTGGGTTATCGGCTGTTGCCGGTGGCCCCGCTGCCGCAGGTGGATTTCCCGACCATTATGGTCAGCGCCAGCTTAGCCGGTGCCAGCCCGGAAACCATGGCGGCCACGGTGGCTACACCGCTGGAGCGTTCGCTCGGACAGATCGCGGGCGTCACCGAGATGACCTCGACCAGCTCGCAGGGCTCCACCAGCGTGATTTTGCAGTTTGATCTCGACCGCGATATCAACGGTGCGGCGCGTGATGTGCAGGCGGCGATCAATGCCGCACGCAGTCTGCTGCCGAGCGCCATGGAATCGCTGCCGACCTATCGCAAAGCCAACCCGTCCGATGCGCCGATTGTGATGCTGGCGCTGACCTCTGCCACGCGCACGCCAGGTGAACTCTACGACCTGGCGGAAAGTAAAATCGAGCAGGCGATGGGGCAGGTCAAGGGCGTAGGTGAAGTGTCGCTGATGGGAAGTGCGTTGCCCGCCGTGCGTATCGATCTGCAACCGCTCAAGCTGGCGCAATACGGCATCTCGCTGGACACGGTGCGGGAAGCCATCGCCAACAGCACCACCAACAAACCCAAGGGCATTCTGCAAGGTAGCCAGCAATCATGGGTAGTGGACAGCAATGGTCAGTTGGATAAAGCGGCGCAGTATCAGGATCTGATCGTCAGTTATAAAGACGGTAAAGCGGTACGTCTGCACGATGTCGCCACCGTGTACGATTCGGTGGAAGATCAGTATCAGGCTGGTTTCCTCAATTCGCAGCCGTCAGTCATGGTGGGCATTAAGCGCCAGGCCGGTGCCAACATGCTCGACACCATTGATGCCATCAAGGCGCAGTTGCCCGCGCTGGAAAAAGATCTGCCTGCGGATACCCAACTGAAAGTGGTGGTGGACCGTTCACCGACGGTGCGTGAATCCCTGTACGACACCGAAGAAACGCTGCTGATCGCCATGCTATTGGTGATAGCCGTGGTGTTTGTGTTCCTGCGCAACGTGCAGGCGGTGGTGATCCCGGCGCTGGCGTTGCCGGTGTCGTTGATTGGTACCTGTGCGGTGATGTATCTGCTGGGCTACAGCCTCGATAACCTGTCGCTGATGGCACTGATCATCGCCACCGGCTTTGTGGTCGATGATGCCATCGTGGTGCTTGAAAACATCACCCGCCATATCGAAGAAGGTTTGAGTCCGCTGCGTGCGGCGCTAAAAGGCGCGCAGGAAGTGAGTTTCACCGTGCTGTCGATGACCATGTCGCTGGTGGCGGTGTTTATCCCAATCCTGCTGATGGGCAGTATTGTCGGGCGTCTGTTCCGCGAGTTTGCCGTGACGCTTACCGTGTCGCTGCTGATTTCGATGTTTGTTTCACTCAGCCTGACGCCGATGCTGTGCGCGCGCCTGCTGAAGCCGAAACCGAAAGTCAGCAAGCGCCCCCATCCGCTGTATCAGTTTATTGAAAATCAGCTGAATGGCTTGCTGGCGGCCTATTCGCGTGGCCTGGCGTGGGTGATGGCGCACCAGAAGATCACCATGTTCAGCCTGGTGCTAACGGTGTTACTGAACCTGTTCTTGTTCACCGTGGTGCAGAAGGGGTTCTTCCCCAATCAGGACACCGGGCTGTTGATGGGCGCACTGCGTGCCGATCAAAACATCTCGTTCCAGGCGATGAAACCGAAGATGCTGGAGTTCACTAAAATCATCCAGTCCGATCCGGCGGTGGACAGCGTGATGTCGTCGATGGGCAGCGGAATGTTTGGCTCGCGCAACAGCGCCAACTTCTTTGTGCGTCTTAAAGACTTTAGCGATCGCGATGCCACGGCCACCGAGGTCGCCAACCGGCTGAGCCTGAAGACCAGCCATATCGCCGGGGCGCAGATGTTCCTAATGGCGGCGCAGGATCTGCATATCGGTGGGCGCAGTGCTAACGCCACTTATCAATACAGCCTGCAGGCGGACGATCTGGATCTGCTGCGAGAGTGGACGCCGAAAGTACAGGCCGCGCTGGCGGCGATCCCGCAGCTCAACAGCGTGGACTCTGATTCGCAAACCGGCGGCCAGGAAGTGGTGATCAATATCGATCGCGATCGTGCGCAACGGCTGGGCGTTAACGTGCAGATGCTGGATACCATGCTGAATAATGCCTTCAGCCAGCGGCAGGTCGCCACGCTCTATCACACGTTGAATCAGTATCATGTGGTGATGTCATTGCAGGACAGCTACACGCGCGATCCGGAAATTCTGAAAGAGCTGTATGTGATTAACGATAGCGGCGACCGTGTGCCGCTCTCCGCTTTCGCCAGCTTCAAGGGCGGTAATGCACCGCTCTCCGTGGCGCATCAGGGGCAATCGGCCACCAGCACCGTGGCCTTTAACCTGAATGATGGCGTGTCACTGGAGCAGGCGCAGGCGCTGATTAAGCAGGCAATGGCGCAGCTCGGCCTGCCGTCCACCATCCAGGCCGGTTTTGCTGGCACCGCAGCCGCCTTTGCGCAGCTGACCGCCACCATGCCGTGGCTGATTATTGCGGCACTGGCGGCGGTGTATATCGTGCTCGGCGTGCTGTATGAGAGTTATATCCATCCCATCACCATCCTCTCTACGCTGCCTTCTGCGGGGGTTGGCGCGCTACTCCTGCTATTGCTCACTAATACGCAACTGACGGTGATTGCCCTGATCGGCATCATTTTGCTGATCGGCATCGTGAAGAAGAACGCCATCATGATGATCGATTTTGCGATTCACGCCGAGCGCACGCAGGGCATGTCGCCGAAGCAGGCGATCACGCAGGCCTGTTTGATGCGCTTCCGTCCCATCATGATGACCACGCTGGCCGCCTTCTTTGGTGCTTTGCCGCTGGCATTGGGCAGCGGCGGCGATGCGGATTTACGCAGTCCGCTCGGCATCGCGATTGCCGGTGGTTTGGCGCTGAGCCAGCTGTTAACCCTGTTTACCACGCCGGTTGTTTATCTCTGGCTTGATAGTTTGAGTCGCGCCACTAAACGTCAGTGGCAGCGGTTGCGTCATGTGGAATCCTGATCGATGAAAAATGTTCTGAAATTTACCCCGATGGTGATGGCACTGTTGCTGGCGGGCTGCGCGGTGGGTCCTGATTATCAGCGCCCGACCATGGCGATGCCGACGCATTTTAAAGAAGCCAAAGGCTGGCAGCAGGCCACGCCGCAGGATGCAGAGAGCAAAGGCGACTGGTGGTTGGTGTATCACGACGCCACGCTGGATAGCCTGTTGCGTCAGGTGAGCATCTCCAACCAGAACGTGGCGAGCTATGCCGCGCAGTACCGTGAAGCGCAGGCGCTGACCTCACAATCTCGCGCGGCGTTATTCCCTTCGGTGAGCTACGACGCCAGCAGCACGCGCAGCGGCAGTCGGGCCAGCACCACCGGCCAGCGCAGCGTCAGCAATGCGCATGCCGCCGATCTCAGCGCCAGCTGGGAGCTGGATTTGTGGGGCAAACTGCGCCGCACACTGGAAGAGAACAAAGCCAGTGCGCAGGCGAGTAAGGCCGAGTTGGCGAATATCACGCTGAGTGCGCAGTCAGAGCTGGCACAGGATTACTTCCAGCTGCGCATCCTCGACGAGAAGATTGCCCTGTATCAGCGCAGTATCGA
The DNA here is from genome assembly GCF_051336905.1 of Pantoea sp. C8B4. Lineage (NCBI taxonomy): Bacteria > Pseudomonadati > Pseudomonadota > Gammaproteobacteria > Enterobacterales > Erwiniaceae > Pantoea > Pantoea sp. C8B4. The sequence goes on along the minus strand of NZ_JBGMNK010000002.1, from coordinate 30,076 downwards.
TGCCTATCAGCGTTATCTGACGGTGATACAGAACAAGTACTCGGCGGGCAGCGAATCCCGCGCCACCCTGGCACAGGCGCAGATGCAGCTGGAGAGCGCACGCGCCTCGGCACAGGATTATCAGTGGCAGCGTGCCCAATCGGAACACGCCATTGCGCTGTTGCTGGGCCGTGCGCCGGCTGATTTCTCGCTGCCAGTGGCGAAGCTGGAGGCTAAGTTACCAGCCATCCCTCATAGCCTGCCTTCTGCGCTGTTGCAGCGTCGTCCGGATATTGCCTATGCCGAGCGTAATGTGGCAGCAGCCAATGCGGCGGTGGGTGTCGCCATCGCCGGTTACTATCCAGATTTGACCCTGAGCGCCAGCGGCGGCGTGAGTTCGTCGGCCATTAATAGCCTGTTCTCACTACCCAATCGCGTCTGGTCATTAGGGCCGGAGTTGAGCGGTACGCTGCTGGACTTCGGTGCGACCTCGGCCAAAGTGGAACAGGCACGCGCCGCCTATGACGCCAGCGTGGCGGATTATCGCCAGTCGGTGCTGACGGCGATGGGGGAAGTGGAAGATTATCTGGTGCAGCTGAATACGCTGCAGGGCGAAATTGCTTCACAGCAGCTGGCGACCAGTGCCGCGCAGGAGTCAGCCCGCGTGACGCGTAATCAGTATGATGCCGGGATGATTGATTACCTTGATGTGGCGACCACGGAAAACAGCAGTTTGAGTGAGCAGCAGAGTTTACTGTCACTGCAGAGCACGCAGTGGGTAAGCAGCGTTGAGCTGATTGCCGCGCTGGGCGGGGGTTGGCAGGGGTAAGTGTTATTCGTTCTGGCAGGGATGAGTTTTAGCAGCATAGATGAGGGTTGTTTTGCAGTTTAGAGCAGCTAAGTATGAGGCTGTTGATTCTGTTGTGGGCTTTTTGGGTGCGGAGTGGTGGGCTATAGCGCCTCTGTTCAGTGGACTGCCCGGCCACCGCAGAGGGGCTTTGGCCTCAAGCATCGTGCCCTTTTTGAACCAAACACCGAGCATATGCACGATCAGGTTCCCTTCTACCTAAACTCACATAAGCCAATGTGCAGCCTGTTCTCTTTGGCAAAGCGACTCCAGACTGCGCTATCACCGTTTTCTCATCACAACCTGCGCTATCACCTTTACGGCAGTGCAACCCTGATGGCATTAGCACTGAGCAGCATTTCACAATCATCAGCACCCCAACGGTAAATTTTTGCAGGCCAGGCACCACACCCACCTCAATTCCTCACCATAAATCACCGCAGCACTTGTCGAAAATCGCCAGATATTGCAAGGTAAGCGCCATATTTTACCGCTGCTAAGGAGCTGGCATGCTTTTCACTGTTCTGCGTTTCCTGTTTCGCCTGTTATGGCGGGTGGAACTGCGTGGCGATCTCACCGCACTGCACAAAGAAAAAGTGCTGATCACCCCTAACCATATGTCTTTCCTTGATGGCATTTTGGTGGCGCTGTTTTTGCCGATTAAACCGGTGTTCGCCGTCTATTCCTCGATCAGCGATCAATGGTTTATGCGGCTCCTCAAACCGATTATCGACTTCGTGCCACTCGATCCCACTAAACCGATGTCGATCAAACATCTGGTGCGCATGATCAATGAAGGTCGTCCGGTGGTGATCTTCCCGGAAGGGCGCATCACGGTGACGGGATCGCTGATGAAAATCTACAGCGGAGCGGGCTTTGTCGCGGCGAAATCGGGTGCGACCGTGGTCCCGATGCGCATTGAAGGCGCGGAGTACACGCCGTTTGGCAGACTGGCAGGGATATTTAAGCGTCGCCTGTTCCCGCGCATCACTTTAAGCGTGCTGCCCGCCACCGTCATCCCGATGCCGGAAGCCAAACGCGCGCGCGATCGTCGCGTCTTAGCGGGTGAGCACTTACATCATGTGATGATGGAAGCACGTATGGCGGTACGTCCGCGCGAAACCTTGTTCGAAGCCTTTCTCAATGCGCGCCAGCGTTATGGTCTGGCGAAACCCTGCATTGAAGATATCAACTTCAAACCGGACAGCTACACCGGGCTGCTGAAAAAATCGCTGGGCGTGGGGCGTATTCTTGAGCGCTACAGCCAGCAGGGTGAATACGTTGGCCTGCTGCTGCCGAATGCCACGGTCACGGCGGCGGCGATCCTCGGGGCATCACTGCGCGGGCGTATCCCGGCGATGCTCAATTACACCGCGGGCGTCAACGGCATGCGCGCGGCGCTCACTGCTTCGCAGGTCAAAACCGTCTTCACTTCGCGCCAGTTCCTGGAGAAGGGCAACCTGGGACATCTGCCGCAGGGCTTAACCGAAGTCCAGTGGATCTACCTCGAAGACCTCAAAGACACCGTTACCCTGAAAGACAAGCTGTGGATTCTGGCTCACCTGCTGACGCCGCGTCGTGCGCAGGTTCCGCAGCAGCCGGAAGAGGCGGCCATGGTGCTGTTCACCTCGGGTTCCGAAGGCAACCCCAAAGGCGTGGTGCACTCACATAAAAGCCTGTTAGCTAACGTCGAGCAAATTCGTACTGTGGCGGATTTCACCCCGCGCGATCGCTTTATGTCGGCGCTGCCGCTGTTCCATGCTTTCGGCCTTACGGTGGGCTTGTTTACGCCGCTGCTCACCGGCGCGCAGGTGTTCCTTTATCCGAGCCCGCTGCATTACCGCATCGTGCCGGAACTGGTGTATGACCGTAACTGCACCGTGCTGTTTGGCACCTCAACCTTCCTCGGTAACTACGCGCGCTTTGCCAATCCGTATGATTTTGCACGCCTGCGCTATGTGGTGGCGGGTGCAGAGAAGTTGCAGGAAGGCACGCGTCAAATTTACGCCGAGAAATACGGCATCCGCATTCTCGAAGGCTACGGCGTCACCGAGTGTGCGCCAGTGGTGGCGATCAACGTGCCGATGGCGGCGAAACCTCACACCGTGGGTCGTATTCTGCCCGGCATGGATTCACGTTTGATCTCCGTGCCAGGTATCGAGCAGGGCGGTCGTCTGCAACTGCGTGGTCCGAATGTGATGAACGGTTACCTGCGCGTGGAAAATCCGGGTGTCTTAGAGAAGCCCGTAGCGGACAACGGCGAAGGCGAGATGGAAGCCGGTTGGTATGATACCGGCGACATTGTTAGCTTCGATGAAGGTGGCTTCTGCCAGATTCAAGGCCGTGCCAAACGCTTCGCCAAAATCGCCGGTGAGATGGTGTCACTGGAAAGCGTCGAGCAGATCGCGCTGAAAGCCTCGGGTGAGAAGCAACATGCCGCCTCGCTGCGTCCTGATGGTCATCGCGGTGAAGCCTTAGTGCTGTTCACTACCGACAGCGCGCTGAACCGCGAGCAACTGCTTAAAGCCGCGCGTGATATCGGCGCACCAGAACTGGCGGTGCCGCGTGACATTCGCTTTATGAAACAGCTGCCGCAACTGGGTAGCGGTAAACCAGATTACGTCAGCCTGAAACAGCTGGCCGAAGAGGAGCAGGCATGAGTCAGGCGGTTAATCCCGATTCACCGTTACTGTCACGCAATATGATGGCGGTGATCGTGGCGCAGTTTTTTTCCGCGTTTGGCGACAACGCGCTCCTGTTTGCCACGCTGGCGGTGCTGAAAAGTCAGCTCTATCCTGACTGGAGCCAGCCGATTCTGCAGATGATGTTTGTGGCCACTTACATTCTTCTGGCACCGTTTGTCGGGCAGATGGCTGACAGCTTTGCCAAAGGCCGGGTGATGATGTTTGCCAATAGCCTCAAGCTACTGGGTGCGCTGATTATCTGCTTCGGCTTCAATCCATTCCTCGGCTACACGCTGGTGGGCATTGGTGCGGCATCCTACTCGCCGGCGAAATACGGCATCCTGACGGAAATTACACGCGGTGAAAGGCTGGTCAAAGCCAACGGCTTGATGGAGTCATCGACGATTGCTGCCATTCTGCTGGGTTCGGTGGCGGGCGGTATTCTGGCTGACTGGAATCTGCTGGCCGCGCTGGTTGTGTGTGCACTCACTTACGCGCTGGCGGTGGTGGCGAATATCTTTATCCCTAAACTTATGGCGGCACGCCCGGGCCAGAGTTGGCAGTTTGGTGCCATGTTCCGCAGTTTCAGGGACTCTGCGCTGTTGCTGTGGCGTAACGGCGAGACGCGTTTTTCCCTGCTCGGCACCAGCATGTTTTGGGGGGCGGGGGTAACGCTGCGTTTCCTGCTGGTGTTGTGGGTGCCCGTCGCGCTGGGTATCACTGACAATAAAACGCCGACCACGTTAAATGCCATGGTGGCGATTGGGATTGTGATTGGCGCCGCCGCAGCGGCGAAACTGGTGACGCTACAAACCGTGCGCCGTTGCATGCCCGCCGGGATATTGATTGGCGTAATGGTGGTGGTGTTCTCACTGCAAACCAGCTTGCTGAATGCCTATCTGGTGCTGATGGTGATTGGTGCGCTGGGAGGCTTCTTTGTGGTGCCACTCAATGCGCTGCTGCAGGAACGCGGCAAAGAGTCGGTGGGCGCAGGTAACGCGATTGCGGTGCAAAACTTCGGTGAAAACATCGCGATGTTGGTGATGCTGGCGCTGTACACCATCGCGGTGAAGTTGGGTGCACCCGCGGTGGCAACCGGTATTGGGTTCGGTGGGATTTTTGCTGTGGCGATTGCGGTGCTGTGGTGGAAATCGCGCCGTTAAGGCGGTGCGTAGAAAAACCAGGTCGCCAGCCATGGCGACCATAGATCCGAAATGCGCGCCTTCACGGTACTCAAGCAAAAACCGCGTCATACGCCAATAGGGTGCGCATCCAGGCTCATCGGGCCAAAGTCTTAACCACCAGGCGATCAATGCTGCAGGTCGTTGCGACGCAAACCGTTGCGCCGCAACGATGACATCCCGTTAAGGTGCCGGGTAAGTATACTGACGATGAATCGCTTCCAGTTCCTCTAACACATCGGCATTCAGCGTCAGGTTGAAACTCTCCACGTTAATCTTCAGCTGTTCCAGTGTGGTGGCGCCCAGCAGTGTACTCGCCACAAACGGCTGTTGACGCACGTAAGCCAGCGCCATCTGTGATGGATCCAGATTGTGCTTCTTCGCCAGACCAACATAAGCGGCAATCGCCTGATTCGACTGCTCACCACTGTAGCGGGTGAAGCGGCTAAACAGGGTGTTACGCGCACCGGCAGGTTTAGCACCATTCAGATATTTGCCGCTCAGAGTCCCAAACGCCAGGCTTGAGTAGGCCAGTAGTTCAACCCCTTCATGCTGGCTGATTTCCGCCAGACCGACTTCAAAGCTGCGGTTCAGTAGGCTGTACGGGTTCTGAATGGTCACAATACGCGGCAACTCGTGCTTCTCAGCCAGCTGCAGATAGCGCATCACGCCCCATGCAGTTTCGTTAGACACGCCGATGTAGCGAATCTTACCTGCACGCACCTGCTCATTCAGGGCTTCCAGCGTTTCCAGCAGCGTCACGTTGGCGGTGGTTTCGCTGTACTGGTAGCCCAGTTTGCCGAAATAGTTGGTTTGACGCTGCGGCCAGTGCAGCTGGTAGAGATCGAGATAGTCGGTGTTCAGACGCTTCAGGCTGGCATCCAGCGCTTCGCGAATGTTTTTGCGATCCAGCGCCTGGTTAGGGCGAATCGACGCATCTGCGCCGCGCACCGGACCGGCAATTTTGCTGGCCAGAATGATCTTGTCACGGCTGCCGCGCTTCTTCAGCCAGCTGCCAATGTACTGTTCGGTTAATCCCTGGGTTTCCGGGCGTGGCGGCACCGGATACATTTCAGCGGTATCAATCAGGTTGATGCCACTGCTAATCGCGTAATCGAGTTGCGCGTGGGCGTCGGCTTCGCTGTTTTGCTCACCAAACGTCATGGTTCCTAACCCCAGTTGGCTGACTTCCAGCGTACTGTGGGGGATGCGGTGATAATGCATTGCCGGCTTCCTTTTTTCATTATGAAAGGGAATGTTGTGTCCTCTGGGACTATATCCTGTGAAGCGGCGCGGAAGGAAGGGGGGAAAGTTCGGGAAATCGCCTGCACTGGGGAAAAAATCGTGCAGGCAATCGAATTTGGCACTTAACGCTCAATGATGGTGGAGACCTCGTCACCATTGATCTGCATCACATGACCTTGATCGTCAGTGTACTGCACCAAACCTGTCTCTTTATCGATGGACGGTTTGCCATCAGTCTTAATCATACGGCCATCTTTGGTCGCCATCACGTAATCACTGCTGCAACCACTCAACGTCAGCGCGACCAGCATAATACCCACGACACTCACCAACCCTTTCATTCTTATCTCCCTCAACCTACTTCAACTGCAAAAGTGTAGTAATAAATGCTTTCGCTGGCTGACGTAATCGCATCATTCCTAAAATTAAAGGGCGAGATGCGCTCGCCCTTGACATCGTTAAGCCGCGCTTTTCTTGCTGCGCATCAGGTTCAGGCACTCCACGGCCATGGAGAAGAACATGGCAAAATAAATGTAACCTTTTGGTACATGGATGCCGAAACTCTCCAGAATCAGGGTAAAGCCGACCAGAATCAGGAATGCCAGCGCCAGCATTTTCACCGATGGATGGCGCTCAACAAATTCACCAATGGCGCGTGCGGCAAACATCATCATCAACACGGCAATGACCACGGCAGCCATCATGATGAACAGATGATCGGACAAGCCGACAGCGGTGATCACCGAATCGAGGCTGAAAATAATGTCCAGCAACATGATCTGTACGATCGCGCCGAAGAAGGAGTGGACGTTGGTTTTGTGTTCACCTTCGGCGCCTTCAATGGTTTCATGAATCTCCATACTGGATTTCCACAGCAGGAACAGACCACCAAACAGCAGGATCAGGTCGCGCGCCGAGAAGCTGTGATCCATCAGGGTAAACAGCGGATTGGTGAGGCGGACTACCCAGGCGATTGACGCCAGCAAGCCCAGTCGCATCAGCATGGCACCCATTAAACCGAGGCGGCGAGCTTTGTTTTGTTGGTGTTTCGGCAACTTAGCGACAACCAGCGACAGGAAGATAATGTTGTCGATACCCAAAACCACTTCCAGAATGGTCAATGTTCCCAGTGCCAGCCAGGCATTGGGATCAGCAATCCAGTCAAACATGAATCATTCAATCCTAAACGAAAATTAAACGGCGATTATACGCACCCGATACGCCTGACTTACAGTAGAAAATGGCGTGCCAGCAGCGGTCCGGTGAAGCTTTTTTTGAGATAAAAACCGCGCGGTAGCGTCATTATAGGTTCTCCACGCTCACCGATGGCTTCCGTCAGCGCTTTGCTGTTGGCCGCTTTCGGGCGGATCTGCAGCCAGGCGCCGTGACGGGCGGTAATGCGTTCCACCTGGCCCAGCACGATCATATCCATCAACTCTTCCCAGTCTTCACGCAACTGCTGATCTTCTTCTTCGCTCGGTTGCCATAACAGCGGCGATCCCACACGACGGTCAGCGAGAGGCAAAGCACGGTCGCCCTCAATCGGGATCCATAACACCCGTGCCAGTTTGTGGCGCACATGGCTGGTCTCCCAGGTTACGCCGCTGTTGCCAGTCAGGGGCGCCAAGCAAACAAAGGTGGTTTCCAGCGGTTTGCCCAGCGCATCCACGGGGATGGTCTTGAGTTCTATACCGAGATGGGCGAAATCCTGCTCCGCTTTGCTGCCCGCGCTGGCACCCAGGTGCTGCTCAATCAGCATGCCAACCCAGCCTTTATCCCGCCGCAAATCAGCCGGCACCGGTAAACCCAGCTGTGCTGCCAGTGCTGCAAACGTCTGGCCTGCCAGTTGTTGTGCGCGCTGCAGTAATTCAGCTTCATCTTGTGGTGGCGTCGGCAATAAAACGGGGGAATTCATGGCAAAACTCATATTGGTTAAAGGATGTACAGCGCTGGCGGGTATGAGTTTTCCACATGTGCGCAGCGTGAATAACCGTGATAATAGCATGATTAAGCGTGCTTTTTTATTTGCATTGCCGGACGACAGTGAATGCTATGGCAAGGTTATCCCAGTTTGTTATCGACAATGAACAGGATCTCCAGCCTACTTATCCACAGAAAGGTGGGATAACCCCCTTGCTGAGCACCCCTGTTTCCATTTACAGCCTTGACTTTAGCGATTTGAACGCTTTTTTTCCTTTCTTTGACCAGGTTTAGGGCATTCTCTGTGGATAAAAGCGACACTGGTGGATCTTTGAGCAGCGAATGGAACCTGAGGTTAATTAGAAAGTGATCCGCGTTGAAACAACACTGTCATTTTTTCCTATCACTATGATTAATGGTGTTTTTAGTGCTATTCTTTGTCTGCCTTATGAGAATTTTCCGAAGTGGTTATTCAACTCATTCCCGTGTTCTGCACAAAGCTATCCACAGAAAAGGTGAATAAGATCGCCCTGAAAACCACTCTGCTGTTTATAACTTGGCTAAACTCTGTGAGTTATCCTGTTTTTATACTGCTATCACCCCGGATATCCAGTGGTTTACCGCCTGTAAGGAGTGTGAAACAATCAGGCTATTCAAATTTAGCTTTGAGGTAGTCCAGTGATCGATGATGATGGCTACCGCCCGAATGTTGGTATCGTAATCTGTAACAGGCAAGGACAAGTGTTATGGGCCAGGCGCTTTGGACAGCACTCCTGGCAATTTCCTCAGGGAGGCATCAATCCGGGTGAAACCGCTGAACAGGCGATGTATCGCGAACTGTTCGAAGAAGTGGGTTTACACCGCAAAGATGTTCGAATACTTGCTTCAACCCGTAACTGGTTACGTTACAAGTTGCCAAAACGTTTGGTGCGTTGGGACACAAAGCCGGTGTGTATCGGCCAGAAACAAAAGTGGTTTCTTCTGCAGTTGATGTGTAGTGACGCGGAAATCAATGTGCAACACAGCAGCACACCTGAGTTTGATGGTTGGCGCTGGGTCAGCTTTTGGTATCCGGTGCGTCAGGTCGTCTCTTTCAAGCGCGATGTCTATCGCCGCGTGATGAAAGAATTCGCTGGCGTGGTGATGTCTATGCAGGAGAGTGCGGGGCAGCGTAACAACAATGCCGCTCATCGACGTAAAAGAGGATAGGCCACGCCCTTTATGCTCACTCAGTTGCGCGAAATAGTAGAGAAAGTGGCGAGTGCTCCGCGTCTGAATGAAGCACTCGACATTCTGGTAAACGAAATTTGCCTTGCGATGGAAACCGAGGTCTGCTCGGTTTATCTCGCAGATCACGATCGTCGTTGCTACTACCTGATGGCAACGCGCGGGCTGAAAAAGCCGCGCGGTCGCACTGTCACGCTGGCGTTTGATGAAGGGATTGTCGGGCTCGTCGGACGTTTAGCCGAGCCGATCAACCTTGCCGACGCGCAAAGCCATCCCAGCTTTAAATACATTCCCTCGGTAAAAGAAGAGCGCTATCGCTCCTTCCTCGGCGTGCCGATCATCAGCCGCCGCCAACTGCTTGGCGTGCTGGTGGTACAACAGCGCGAACATCGTCAATTCGACGAGAGCGAAGAATCATTCCTGGTGACGCTGGCCACGCAAATGGCGGGCTTGTTGTCGCAATCACAACTTGGCCAACTGTTTGGTCAGTTCCGTCAGACGCGGGTCAAAGCCATCGCAGCGGCGCCTGGCGTGGCGGTCGCCCCCGGTTGGGTTGATGAAACTCAGCCGTTGCTGGATCAGGTCTCTGCCGCCTCGACGCTGGATGTGCAGCGTGAACGCGAGCGTCTGGTGCTGGCGATGGGCGAGGCCGGCAATGAATTTCGCCGCTTCAGCAAACGCTTTACTGCCAGTGTGCAAAAAGAGAGTGCGGCGATCTTCGATCTCTACTCACACCTGTTAACCGACGCCCGTTTGAAAAAAGATCTGTTTGCCGAGATCGATCGCGGATCGGTTGCCGAGTGGGCGGTCAAAACGGTGATCGAGAAGTTCGCGGAACAGTTTGCCAGCCTGCAGGATCAATATTTACGTGAGCGCGCGGGTGATTTGCGCGTGCTCGGGCAACGTCTGCTGTTTCACCTCGACGATACGCTGGTGGGGACGAATGCCTGGCCTGAACGCTTCGTGCTGGTGGCGGATGAACTCACCGCGACCACGCTGGCAGAGCTGCCACCAGAGCGTTTAGCCGGTGTGGTGGTACGCGACGGTGCGGCCAATTCCCATGCGGCCATTCTGACGCGCGCGATGGGTATTCCCACCGTCATGGGTGCGGATATCATTCCTGCACAGCTCAACAAACGCCTGCTGATTGTCGATGGCTACCGCGGCGAGTTGTTAATCGATCCTGAACCCGTGTTGGTGCAGGAGTATCAGCGTTTGATCAGCGAAGAAAACGCGCTGAGCAAAATGGCTGAAGGTGTGGTGGAGCAACCCGGCGAGCTGAAAAGCGGCGAACGGGTGCAGGTGATGCTGAACGCGGGCCTGAGCCCTGAGCATGAGCAGAAGCTGGATAACTGGGTGGATGGCATTGGCCTGTACCGCACAGAGATTCCGTTTATGCTGCACAACGGCTTCCCGTCGGAAGAGGAGCAGGTCGCGCAATATCAAGGCATGCTGCAACTGTTCTACGATAAGCCGGTGACGCTGCGTACGCTGGATGTCGGCGCGGATAAACAGCTGCCTTACATGCCGATCAGTGAAGAGAATCCTTGCCTCGGCTGGCGTGGCATTCGTTTGACGCTCGACCAGCCAGAAATCTTCCTGGTGCAGGTGCGCGCCATGCTGCGTGCAAACGTGGCATCAGGCAATCTCAGCATTCTGCTGCCGATGATCAGCCATATCGATGAGATCGACGATGCGCGTCGTCTGATCGATCGTGCCGGTCGCGAAGTGGAAGAGATGTTGGGTTATGTGATCCCGAAGCCGCGTATTGGCGTGATGATCGAAGTGCCTTCCATGCTGTTTATGATCCCGCATCTGGCGGATCGTGTGGACTTTATCTCCGTTGGCACCAACGATCTGACGCAGTATTTGCTGGCGGTGGATCGCAACAATACCCGGGTGGCGAATCTCTACGATCCTCTGCATCCGGCGATGCTGCGCGCGCTGCAAAGCATTGCCCATGAAGCCCGCCAGGCCAAACTGGAACTCTGCCTGTGTGGTGAAATGGCGGGTGATCCAATGTGCGTGGCGCTGCTGGTGGGCATGGGTTATCACCATCTCAGCATGAACGGCAAAAACATTCCGCGCGTGAAGTATCTTTTGCGTCACCTCGATCACGAGGAAACGCAAAAGCTCAGTGAAAATGGCGTGGCGGCGCATACCGCTTCTGAAGTGCGCCATCTGGTATCCGCGTTCATGGAGCGACGTGGACTGGGCGGTTTGATTCGCGGCGGTCGTTAACAGCGTTTACATTTCCGCGGCAATTGTGAAAAGCGGCTGTGCTATCATGCGCAGCCTTTTATGGTATGACCCCTTAGCCAGACCCGTTTCAGGGCAGAAAAAACGATGGTGAAAGATGACTAACGGCTACATTTCGTTTCCCCAATTCGATCCGGTAATTTTCTCCATCGGACCGATTTCGCTTCACTGGTACGGTTTGATGTATCTGGTGGGCTTTGTATTTGCTATGTGGCTGGCGGTGCGCCGTGCCAACAAACCCGGCAGCGGCTGGAAAAAAGAAGAAGTGGAAAACCTGCTGTATGCGGGCTTCCTCGGCGTGTTCCTTGGTGGCCGTATTGGTTACGTGCTGTTCTATAATTTGCCGCTGTTCCTCGATAATCCACTCTATCTGTTCAAAGTCTGGGATGGCGGTATGTCGTTCCACGGTGGCTTGATTGGGGTGATCGTGGTGATGCTGGTGTTTGCGCGCCGTACCAAACGCACGTTCTTCCAGGTGTCCGATTTCATTGCTCCGCTGATCCCGTTTGGTTTGGGTGCCGGCCGTCTCGGCAACTTCATCAACGGCGAGCTGTGGGGCCGTGTCGATCCCAACTTCAAATTCGCCATGCTGTTCCCGGGGTCGCGCAGTGAAGATATCGCGCTGGCGGCGAACAATCCGCAATATCAGCAGCTGCTGAGCACTTACGGTGTGTTGCCGCGTCATCCTTCGCAGCTGTATGAGCTGTTCCTCGAAGGCATCGTGCTGTTCATCATTCTCAACCTGTTTATTCGCAAGCCGCGCCCGATGGGCAGCGTCTCTGGCCTGTTCCTGATTGGCTATGGCGCTTTCCGCATCATCGTCGAGTTCTTCCGCCAGCCGGATGCCCAACTGGGCCTGTTTGAAGGTGGCATCAGCATGGGGCAGATTCTCTCCATCCCGATGATTCTGGCCGGTGTGATTATGATGATCTGGGCGTTCCGTCGTCGTCCGCAGCAACAAACTCGTGAGGTAAAATGAAACAGTATCTGGATTTAATGCAACATGTGCTGAATGAAGGCGCAGAGAAAGCCGACCGAACCGGTACGGGCACCCTGTCGATTTTCGGCCACCAGATGCGTTTCAATTTGCAGGACGGTTTTCCACTGGTCACCACCAAGAAAGTGCACCTGCGTTCCATCATTCATGAGCTGCTGTGGTTCCTGAAAGGCGAAACCAACATCAGCTACCTGAAAGATAACAAGGTGACGATTTGGGACGAGTGGGCTGATGAGAATGGCGATTTAGGTCCGGTCTACGGCAAGCAGTGGCGCAGCTGGGGCAGTGCGTCAGGCGAAGAGATCGACCAGATTAGCAAAGTGATTGAGCAGTTGAAGCGCGATCCCGATTCACGCCGCATCATTGTATCGGCATGGAACGTGGGTGAACTGGACCAGATGGCGCTGGCACCGTGCCATGCATTCTTCCAGTTCTACGTGGCGAACGGCAAGCTCTCATGCCAGCTCTATCAGCGCTCCTGCGATATCTTCCTCGGCCTGCCGTTTAATATCGCTAGCTATGCGCTGCTGGTGCATATGGTGGCGCAGCAATGCGATCTGGAAGTGGGTGATTTTGTCTGGACCGGTGGCGATACTCATCTGTACAGCAACCACCTGGAGCAGGCGCAGTTACAGCTAACGCGCGAGCCGCGCCCGCTGCCGAAGCTGGTGATCAAGCGTAAGCCTGCTTCTATCTTCGACTACAACTTCGAAGATTTTGAGATCGAAGGTTACGACCCGCATCCGGCCATTAAAGCGCCTGTCGCGGTGTAAACTGACTCGCATCAACCCTGAAGCCCTGCCACTGTGCGGGGCTTTTTTATCTCTGTTATCTGCATCCGCCTCACAAAAATTTGTCTCTACATGTACCGCGCGAAACTAGCCTGCGCGACGCTTTCGATCCTGCTTGATGTTGTCTTGTTACCCGCCGTGAAGACGCGCATCTTTATCGCCATGAACAAACACGCAAACCTCGGTTTCACCTTGCCGGAACTGCTATTGGTGATGGTGATCGCTGGCATCCTCAGCCTCGGTGCCCTGCACAGTTGGCAGCGCTGGCAGCAGCATCAGCAGCTGCGCGATAGCGTGCAGCAACTACAGGGGTTTCTGTTACGGCTGCGCGCCCATGCGAACTGGCATAACAGCGATCTCAATTTGTGGTTAATTCCCGGCGAACGCGGCTGCCTCGGCGTGGGGGTAAAACCGCCGGAGGGTTGTGAGCTGCCTTCACGCTGGAGGTTAGCGCCGCCGCACACCGGGGTGCGCTTCAGCGCGATCATCGGTGAGCCGGGTTTCTTTGGGCGGCGTGACGTGGCGCGGCCTGGCAGCATTGAGGTTGAAAGCGCGGCCGGTCGCTGGCGGGTGATTATCTCTGCGCGAGCACGCCTTCGTGCCTGCCAGAGGGGAGAAAAAGGGTGCGAATAGCGGAGGCCGGCTTCAGCCTGCTGGAGATGCTGATTGCGCTGGCGGTAGGGGCAATATTAATGGTCAGCGTGGGGCGGTTCTTGCCGCTACTGCTGGAACAAAATCTGCGCCTGCAGCAGCGTGTGCAGTTGCAACAGGAGCTACAGCAGCTTTCCCATACGCTGCAAAAGGCGTTACAGCGCGCGGGATATTGTCGCGGGCAATGCAGTGGACCGGCGCTCACGCTCGCTGCTGGTGGCAGCTGTGTCCTGCTGCGCTGGGATGAAAACAGCAATGGGCGCTGGGAAGATGTGGGCAGCAGTGAAAGTGACTTTTACGGCTATCGATTGCGCAGTGGGCAACTGGAAATGCAGCGCGCGGTGGATAGCTGCAACGGCAACGGTTGGGAGCGCCTGACCGATCCTGCTTTTCTCACGATTGAGCATTTCAACGTGGTGCGGCAGGGAACCCGGTTAGTTCTCCATCTGACGGGGCGAGCGGGTGCGCAAAGCCTGCAGGTTGAGCACTGGATTGAAGGACGAAATTTATGAGTCAGCACGGCAACAGTACGTTGGGCATGGTGTTGATGCTGTTACTGCTCGGCAGCCTGACGCTTCATGCCACGCGCACGCAGTTGTCGCAGGGCATGGTGCTGGTGGCCGATACACAGCAGTATCATCAAGATTTTGCGCAAGCACAGGCTGCGCTGCAATGGGGGCTGATGCAGAGTTGGCCTGCAGCGTCCGGTTGGCAATGCCAGCAACAGCCCGTACACCAGTGGTTAAGCTGCTTATTACATACGGAGGAGGGTAATGCGCTGTTATCGGGTCAGGATGAAAAGAGTGAACTCCGCCTCTGGCAATGGGTCTCGCCACGCAGCCATCGGCTGCATCCCCAGGCGCACGGCTGGATTGACTACTGTCCATTGTCTAAACCGGAGCACTGCCAGCCGCAGGAAGGATCAGCAGGGCTTTAGCCTGGCTGAAACGCTGGTGGCGATGCTGCTGCTGGCGATGACCATCAGCACGCTGTTGCAATACCATCGAGCGCTGGCCTTAGGGTTTAGTCAACAGTGGCAGCAGCGCCAGGCGTGGCAGGTTGCCGGACAAGCCTTGCTGGGGCGTGAGGTGGCGGGCTGGCACATCGAGTGTCAGCAGCAGAGTGTGGGCATAGGATGCGTGCTGGAGCGCATCACGGTGACGGGCTCGCAACAGCGCAGCGCCAGCCTGGCTCAGCTCAATTGTCACTAAGGTGACCTCGGCGATAGGCATCGTTAGCGATACAGGGTAGAGTGACCAGGCTGCGCTGTTTTCCCTCTCAAGGAGATTTATGTTCCGGGTTTACCACTCCAATCAGCTTGATCTGTTGAAAAATCTGGCAGGTATTCTGATTGAAAACCAGCCGCTGAACGATGCGTTCGCGGCCGAACAGGTGCTGGTGCAAAGCCCCGGCATGGCGCAGTGGCTGCAGATGGAACTGGCAAACAGTTTTGGTATTGCAGCGAACATCGACTTTCCGCTCCCTGCGACCTTTATCTGGAACATGTTTGTCAAAGTGCTGCCCGGCATTCCAGAGGAGAGCGCTTTCACCAAAGCCAGCATGAGCTGGAAATTGATGCATCGCTTGCCCACCTTGCTGGAGCAGGAGGCGTTTCAGCCGTTGCGTCACTACCTCAATGATGACGATGACAAGCGCAAGCTGTATCAACTCAGCGCCCGCGTTGCCGATCTGTTTGACCAGTATCTGGTGTATCGATCTGACTGGCTCAACAGTTGGGAGCGCGGGGAACTCGTCGACGGCTTGAGCGATGCCCAGCAGTGGCAGGCACCGCTGTGGCGCGATCTGGTGGCGTTCACCGAACAATTGGGCCAGCCGATGTGGCACCGTGCCAACCTGTATGCGCGCTTTATCCACGCGCTGGAGCAGGCAACGACGGCACCGGCGGGGTTGCCGCAGCGCGTGTTTATTTGTGGTATCTCTGCGTTGCCGCCCGTGTATTTGCAGGCACTGGAAGCGCTCGGCCGCCATATCGATATTCATCTGCTGTTTACCAATCCCTGCCGCCACTACTGGGGCGATATTCAGGATTACGCGTTCCTCGCGAAATTGCAGAGCCGCAAGCGTCGCCGCATGCAGTCTGAAGAGGCACAGCCGCTGTTCCGCGATCCCGAAGCAGCGCCGACGCTGTTCAACGAACTCGGCGAGCAACAACTCACCAATCCGTTATTGGCCTCCTGGGGCAAACTCGGGCGCGATAACCTGTTCCTGCTCAGTCAGATGGAATCCGCCGCCAACGATATTGATGCCTTTGTTGAGATGCCGCAGGACAGCTTGCTACACAGTCTGCAAGCCGATCTGCTCAACCTGGATGACCACGCCGTGATCGGTTTGCACGCCGATGAACTGGGTAACAGCCACAAAAAACGGGTGCTCGATCCTGACGATCGCACCATCACGCTGCAGGTGTGTCATAGCGCTCAGCGTGAGGTGGAAGTGTTACAGGATCATCTGCTGGCGCTGATGGAGGCCGATCCCGATCTTAAACCGCGCGACATCATCGTGATGGTGGCGGATATCGATAGCTACGCGCCATTCATTCAGGCGGCGTTTGCCAGTGCGCCAGCGGATCGTTATCTGCCGTTTGCCATCTCGGATCGCCGCGCCAGCCAGGCACATCCGGCGATTCTGGCCCTGCTGAGCGTGCTGGCATTACCGGACAGCCGTTTCGCTTCTGAAGAGGTCCTGGCGCTGCTGGAAGTCCCTGCGCTGGCGCAGCGATTCTCGGTGGATGAAAGCGGTCTGCGCCTGCTGCGTCGCTGGGTGATGGAATCCGGTATTCGCTGGGGGCTGGATGATGCCAGCGTCGAAGCACTGGCACTGCCCGCCACCGGCCAACATACCTGGCGCTTTGGTTTACAGCGAATGCTATTGGGCTACGCACTGGAAAGTCGTAACGGTGACTGGCAGGGCATTCTGCCTTACGACGAATCCAGTGGATTGATTGCCGAACTTGCCGGACATCTGGCCGAATTACTCTCTCGCCTCGAAGCATGGCGCACCCGATTGGCCGGCGAGCGTACGCTGCCAGAATGGCTGCCGCTGTGCCGCGAGCTGATTGACAACTTTTTCAACGGCGATGCCGAAAGTGACGCGGCGTTACTGCTGGTTGAAACCCAGTGGAAACAAATTATCGAACAGGGCATGCAGGCTGACTATCAGCAGCCGATTCCTGTGACCTTATTACGTGACGAGTTGCGCTCGCGCCTCGATCAGCAACGTATTAGCCAGCGCTTCCTTGCCGGGCCGATTAACTTCTGTACCCTGATGCCAATGCGTTCCATTCCGTTCAAAGTCGTCTGTTTGCTGGGGATGAACGATGGCGTCTATCCACGCACGTTAGCGCCGCTCGGTTTTGACCTGATGCAGCAGCAGGCACGCAAAGGCGATCGTAGCCGCCGTGATGATGACCGCTACCTGTTCCTGGAAGCCCTGATTTCTGCACAACATCAGCTCTACATCAGCTATATCGGTCGTGCGATCCAGGACAACACCGAGCGTTATCCCTCCGTGCTGGTGACGGAGTTGGTGGATTATCTTGGTCAGAGTTTTTGTCTGCCAGGCGACGAAGCGTGCGAACCCGACGTCAGCGAGCAGCGTGTTCGTGAACATTTACAGAAGCTCCACAGCCGCATGCCCTTTGCAGCAGAGAACTTCCGCCCTGACGCTTACGGCCAGAGCTTCGCGACAGAATGGTTGCCCGCTGCCACCGGCAGTGGCGTGGCGCAGCCAGACTTTGTGCAACGGTTGCCGCCACTGCCGCTGGAAACGCTCTCGCTGGAGCAATTGCTGCGCTTCTGGCGTCATCCGGTACGGGCCTGGTTCCAGCAGCGGCTGGGCGTGGCTTTCTGGATGGAAGAGAGCGAATTGCCGGACAGCGAGCCGTTTGCCCCGGATAGTCTGGAGCGTTATCAAATCAATGCTCAGCTACTGAATACCCTGGTCAACGGTGAGGATCCTGCGCAGCTTTATGCACGTCATCGTGCAGCAGGCAATCTGCCATATGGTGCTTTTGGGGAACTTTTCTGGCAGAGCCAGACCGAAGAGATGCAGGAAGTGGCCGCCGAAGTGAGTGGACAGCGCCAGCCCGCAGAGAGTTGGGAAATCAATCTGTCGCTGAATGGGGTGCAGTTGACCGGCTGGTTAACCCAGGTACAAGCTGATGGGTTGTTACGCTGGCGTCCGGGTGTGCTGAACATGAACGATGGCCTGCTATTGTGGCTGGAGCATCTGGTGTACTGCGCGTTAGGCGGCAAAGGAGAAAGCCGCATGTACGGGCGCAAACAGAGCCGCTGGCGTTTTAAAGCCATCGACGCTGAACCCGCGCTGTCCCTGTTGAGTGAATACGTGGCGGCTTATCAGGCGGGGATGATGGAACCGCTGATGTTGTTGAACAAATCGGGTGGCGCCTGGCTGGATGCCAGTTTTGATCGAAAATCCGGACAGTTGCTGGACGATGACGCCACGCAGAAAAAGGCATTTAACAAATTGCTGCAAGCCTGGCAGGGTGGTTTTCAGGTGGAGGGCGAAGGCAGCGATCCTTATTTGCAGCGCCTGAGCCGTACGCTGGATGATGAGGCGGCGCAGCTGATTGTTGCCGCCGCTCGCCAGTGGTATTTACCGGTGCGCCTTGCGCATCAAGATGATGAATAGCAATCGGGTAACGCCGCTTTTGCGGGTGTTCCCAAAATCATAAAAAGTTGTCTATTGCGCCGCTGGGCACACAGCCAGCGGTAAAGGGTAAAGAAAGGGGTTTAAATGCGGATTTACGCACGCTGGATTGGAGCGCTGCTGCTGAGCATGCTGGCGCTGAATGCCTTTGCCGATAGCGATCGCGGCTGGCAGCCCATCAATGAAACGATTCGAAAAAGCGATCACGATCCGCGCAGTTATCAGGCCATCACGCTGACTAACGGTATGACGGTGTTGCTGGTGTCTGACAAAGAAGCGCCTAAATCACTGGCCGCACTGACGTTGCCTATCGGCTCGCTGGACGATCCAAATCAGCAGCTTGGGCTGGCGCACTATACCGAACATATGGTGTTAATGGGCTCAAAACGCTATCCGCAACCGGATAATCTGGCCGAATTCCTGAAAAAGCACGGCGGCAGTCACAATGCCAGTACCGCGTCTTATCGCACCGCGTTCTATCTGGAAGTAGAGAATGATGCACTGCAACCGGCGGTGGATCGCCTGGCCGATGCTATTGCAGAGCCTTTGCTCGATCCGGTCAACGCCGATCGTGAGCGTCATGCAGTTAATGCAGAACTCACTATGGCGCGTTCGCGCGATGGCCTGCGTATGGCGCAGGTCGGGGCGGAAACCCTGAACCCAGCGCATCCAGCTTCCCGCTACTCAGGCGGCAACCTTGATACGCTGCGCGATAAGCCAGACAGCAATTTGCATCAGGCCTTGACGGATTTTTATCACAGCCACTATTCCGCCAATCTGATGAAAGCGGTGATATACAGCAACAAATCGCTGCCGGAAATGGCCGACATTGCGGTCCAGACTTTTGGACGAGTGGCTAACCATCAGGCCATCGTGCCGAAAATCGAAGTGCCGGTGGTGACCGATGCGCAGAAAGGCATCATCATCCACTACGTGCCCGCCCAACCGCGTAAACAGCTGAAAGTTGAATTCCGCATCGCCAACAACAGCGACCAGTTCCGCAGCAAAACCGATACGTTGATCAGTTACATCCTGGGCAACCGCAGTAAAAACACCCTTAACGACTGGCTGCAAAAGCAGGGGCTGGCCGACGGTGTGAATGCCGGTGCCGATCCGATGACGGACCGCAACAGCGGCGTGTTTGCCATCACGGTCTCCCTGACCGACAAAGGCCTGGCACAGCGTGATGAAGTGGTGGCGGCGATCTTTAGCTACCTCGACATGCTGCGTAGTAAAGGCATCGATAAGGGCTATTTCGATGAGGTATCGCATGTGCTGGCGCTGGATTTCCGCTATCCGTCGATCACCCGTGACATGGATTACATTGAATGGTTAGTGGATACCATGCTGCGCGTGCCGGTGGATCATACGCTGGATGCACCTTATCTCGCGGATAACTTTGATCCTGCGGCGATCAAATCTCGTCTGGATGAGATGACACCGCAAAATGCCCGCATCTGGTATATCAGCCCGAATGAGCCGCACAACAAAGAAGCCTATTTTGTGAATGCGCCTTACCAGGTCGACAAAATCAGTGATGCACAGTTTAGTGACTGGCAGCAGCGCGGCGCGCAGATCCAACTGTCGATGCCGACGCTGAATCCGTATATCCCTTCTGATTTATCCATTATGCCTGGCGATGGCAAAACGTATACGCATCCGGTGGCACTGACCGACGGTGACAGCATGCGCATCTACTGGATGCCAAGCCAGTTCTACGCCAGTGAACCAAAGGCAGCCATTACTCTGGCACTACGCAACAAAGCGGCAATAAGCGACGCGCGTCAGCAGGTGTTGTTTGGTCTGAATGATTATCTCTCCAGCGTGGCGCTGGATGAGTTGAACTCGCAAGCGTCAGTGGGGGGGATCAGTTTTTCTACCGGTGAAGATGACGGCATTGTGTTCAGCGCCAGTGGTTTTACCCAGCGTCTGCCGGAGTTACTGAAAAAACTGGTTGAGGGCTATGCCAGCTTCCAGCCGGACGCACAGCAACTGGAACAGGCGAAATCCTGGTATCTGGATCGACTGGAAGCAGCCGAGAAGGGCAAAGCCTTCGAGCAGGCGATTCAGCCGATGCAGATGCTGTCACAGCTGCCGTATACCCAGCGTGAGACGCGCCGCAAGTTGGTGAAAGACCTGACGCTGAAAGACGTGACGGATTACCGTGATGCCTTACTGCGCAACGCCACGCCGGAAATGATGGTGGTGGGCAACCTCTCCGCCGATCGCGTTAAACAGCTGGGCACCGATCTGCAACAGCAGTTGCACAGTGATGGTCACAGTTACTGGCACAGCGATTACGTGG
This sequence comes from Pantoea sp. C8B4, assembly GCF_051336905.1. Lineage (NCBI taxonomy): Bacteria > Pseudomonadati > Pseudomonadota > Gammaproteobacteria > Enterobacterales > Erwiniaceae > Pantoea > Pantoea sp. C8B4. The sequence goes on along the minus strand of NZ_JBGMNK010000002.1, from coordinate 9,301 downwards.
TGATCGATAAAGCCATGAAGGCCAACCTGCAAACCGCAGGAAGCAGCACGGATTCTGCACTGGCAGCACTCTACGTGCCACTGGGTTACGACGAGTATCAAAGCATGGCCAACAGCACCATGTTGAGCCAGATTATCCAACCCTGGTTCTATAACCAACTGCGCACCCAGGAACAGCTGGGCTATGCGGTGTTCTCGTATCAGATGCCGATTGGTCGCCAGTGGGGGATTGGCTTCCTGCTGCAAAGCAACAGCAAGCAGCCGGCCTATCTGATGCAGCGCTTTGAGGCGTTTTATCCGCAGGCTGAGCAACGCCTGCGCGATATGAAACCGGAAGATTTTGCCCAGTATCAGCAGGCGCTGATCAACGACTTAAAACAGCGCCCGCAAACTCTGGATGAAGAAGCGAATCGCTATAGCCGTGACTTCAACCGACAGAATTTTGCTTTCGATACGCGTGAAAAAGCCATCGAGCAGATTCAAAAGCTCACGCCGCAGGGCGTGGCCGATTTCTTCCATAAAGCGGTGCTGGAACAGCAGGGCATGGCGATGATTTCGCAGATTGGCGGCAGCCACGATGGCGCCACCAAAGATGATTATGCACCTCTGCCAAGCTTCACGACCTGGGATCAGGTGGAGAAGCTACAGCAATCCCTGCCGGTTAAGAGTGACGAGCAATGAGCCTGATTCAGCCGCCAGAACCGCTCAATCCGCTGACGCTGCCGTTGCGTGGCGAGCGGCTGATTGAGGCGTCTGCCGGAACCGGCAAAACCTTCACTATTGGTCTGCTTTATCTGCGGCTTTTGTTGGGGCTGGGCGGGCAAAATGCCTACGCCCGGCCACTGTCGGTCGAAGAAATTCTGGTCGTGACCTTTACCGAGGCGGCCACCGCAGAGTTGCGCGGACGTATCCGCGCCAACATCCATGAGCTGCGGCTGGCCTGCATTCGCGGTACCAGCCGCAATCCGATGCTGATGCAGTTGCTACAGGAGATGCCGCAACCTGCGGAAGCGGCATCGCTGCTGCTGGCTGCAGAGCGGCAGATGGATGAAGCGGCGATCTTTACCATCCACGGCTTTTGTCAGCGCATGCTCAATCTCAACGCCTTTGAATCCGGCATGCTGTTTGAACAGCAGCTGATTGAAGATGAACAGCAACTGCTGCGTCAGGCCACTGCCGATTTCTGGCGTCGCCACTGCTATCCACTCTCGCTGGATATCGCCCGCGTGATTGTCAGTGAGTGGAGTGGCCCGGAGCAATTGCTGGCGACGTTGCGGCCATGGCTGCAAGGCGAATCACCTCACCTGCGTTTAGCGCCCGCTGACGACGAAACGCTGACGACGCGCCACAACGAAAACCTGGCGCGCATTAACGCGATGAAAGCCCAGTGGCGCGCGGTGGGTGAAGAGGTGCTGACTCTGGTGGGGCAGTCCGACGTGGACAAACGCAGCTACAGCAGTAAAAATCTGCCGGTGTGGGTGAGTAAAATCGGTTTCTGGGCACAGAGTGAAACCCTGGATTATCAGGTACCCGCAGAGCTGGCGCGATTTGGTCAACGGGTGCTGGAGGAGAAAACCAAAAAAGGCCATCCTCCGTACCATGCCCTGTTTGCGGCCATCGACCTGTTTCTGTCCCAGCCCATTTCACTGCGTGATTTGCTGATTGCACGCGCGCTGGTGGACATCCGCGCCGCCGTGCGGAAAGAGAAACGCCAACAGGCGCTGCTGGGTTTTGATGATCTTCTGAGTCGGCTGGATGATGCTTTACAGCAGCCAGCAGGAGATATGCTGGCGCAGGCGATTCGTCAGCGTTTCCCGGTGGCGTTAATTGATGAGTTTCAGGATACCGATCCGCAGCAATACCGCATTTTCCGTACGCTCTACGGCAATCAGCCTGACCATGCATTGCTGTTAATTGGCGATCCAAAACAGGCCATTTACGCCTTTCGTGGCGCAGACATCTTTACCTATATTCGCGCGCGCAATGAAGTGAGCGCACATTACACCCTGGACACAAACTGGCGCTCTTCGCCAGCGATGGTGGAGAGCGTCAATCAGCTGTTCACTCGGCTCGATTCGCCCTTTGTCTTTGATGCCATCCCTTTCTTGCCGGTGCGCTTCGCTGAACCGAATCAGACGCTCTCACTAACCCTTGATCACCAGGAGCAAGCGGCACTGCGTTTTTGGCTGTTGCCGGGAGACGGGTGCAGTGTAGGCGATTATCAGCAGGCGTTAGCACGACAGTGTGCGGCTGATATCAGCCACTGGTTACAGGCAGGGCAGCAACAGCGTGCATTGCTGGGTAAAGCGGCCGCGCAGCGCCCAGTACAGGCATCGGATATTACGGTGCTGGTGCGAAGCCGCAACGAAGCCAATCTCATCCGTGAAGCACTCAACCTGCTTGGCATTCCCTCAGTCTATTTATCGAATCGCGACAGCGTGTACACCACGCCGGAAGCGCGCGAGTTGCTGTGGTTATTGCAGGCGGTGCTGGCACCCGAACAGGAGCGCATGCTGCGTACGGCGCTCGCCACCTCGCTGTTTGCTTTTGATGCGGCACAGTTGGATGCATTGGATCAAGATGCGCGCGGTTGGGATGAATTGGTAGAGACCTTTGCCCGCTGGCAACTGCTGTGGCAGCAGCGTGGCGTATTACCGATGCTGCGCCAGCTGATGCAGGAACGTCAGTTGGCGGAAAATCTGCTTGCCTCAGAAAATGGCGAACGCCGCCTGACCGATTTGCTGCATCTGGGCGAGCTGATGCAGGAGGCGGCGGCACAGCTCGATAGCCCGCATGCATTGGTGCGTTATCTGGCGCAGCAGATTGCCAGCCCGGACAGTCAATCGTCCAGCCAGCAGTTGCGTCTGGAAAGCGATCGCCATTTGGTGCAGATCGTCACCATCCATAAATCTAAAGGTCTGCAATATCCGCTGGTGTGGCTGCCGTTTGCCGCCGGATTCCGCGAGGCGGATACCGCGCTGTATCACGATCGCGACAACTTTGAAGCGGTGCTGGATCTGCAGGCCGATGATGCAAGTCTGGCGATGGCCGAGCAGGAGCGTTTGGCCGAAGATCTGCGCTTGCTGTACGTGGCACTCACCCGTTCGGTATATCACTGCAGCGTCGGCGTGGCGCCGCTGTTTCGCGGTACGCGTAAAAAAGAAGGTGAGAGCGATCTGCACAAAAGCGCACTGGGCCATCTATTACAGCGCGGTGAAGCGGCGACAGCGGAACAGCTGGGCGCTTTACTCAATCAGCACAATGTCGCGGGTACCGAGGTGATGTACGTGCAGGATCTGGGGTCCGAACGCTGGCAAGCGCCTGATCCCGCTCATGACACATTGGCTGCCCGCACCGTTAGCCGCACGCTGGTGGAACCCTGGCGCGTCACCAGCTACTCCGGCTTGCAGCAACACGGTAGCCAGCGACTACTTGATGTGATGCCGCGTTTCGATCTGGAAGCCGCAGGCGAAGAACAGCAGGAAGAGATCGCTGAAGCCGCACTGACGCCGCACCATTTTCCACGCGGCGCCGCACCAGGGACTTTCCTGCATGAACTGTTCGAATCACTCGATTTCCCTCAGCCCCCCACGGCGGCATTGCTGGAGCAGCATCTGCAGCAGAATGGGTATCCATTGTACTGGCAACCGATGCTGACTGATTGGATTGCGCGCGTGGTGAGCACGCCGCTCAACGATCAGGGGATACAGCTCGGTCAGGTACAGGCCAGCGATCGACTCGTGGAGATGGGCTTCTACTTGCCGATTGACGGTTTGCTGACCGCGAATGATCTGGATGCGCTGATCCGTCAGGATGCTTTATCGTCCGATGCACCGCCGCTCGATTTTCGTCAGGTGCAGGGCATGTTGAAAGGCTTCATTGACCTGGTGTTCCGCTGGCAAGGCAAATACTACCTGCTGGATTACAAATCCAACTGGCTGGGCGACAGCCACGAAGCTTATACGCCAGCAGCGATGAGACAGGCGATGATCGACCACCGCTATGATTTGCAATATCAGCTCTACACGCTGGCGCTGCATCGCTATCTGCAACATCGCCTGGCAGATTATGACTATGAGCAGCACTTCGGCGGCGTGTTTTATCTGTTCCTGCGTGGCATGGATGGCACTTCACCGGCCAACGGCGTATTCCACACACGGCCAACTCTGGATTTTGTTTCACAACTGGATAGCCTGTTTCGCGGGCAGGGAGCCACGGCATGAATGGCCTTACAGCGCTATTACAACAGGCGGTTGAGCTGCGTTTACTGCGTTCACTGGATGTTCAGTTCGCACTGTTACTGGCAGATGACACGCAGCCAGCACGCCTCCTTGCGGCTGCCTGTCTCAGTGCGGAAGCGGGTGAGGGGCACGTCTGTTTACCGCTGTTACAGTTGAGCCGTGAAGGGTTATTCAAGGGCCGTCACCCTGAACTGGCGCAGGCCATCTGGCTGGCGGCGGGCGAACCGCAGGACTGGACGCAAATTCTGGCTGGCTGGCCTGCTCTGAGCGACAGCAACAACGAGCAGGCAGCACCGATTGTACTGACCGAAGGCCGTCTTTATCTGCATCGTCTCTGGCACCATGAAGGGCAAGTGGCGCGTTTCTTTCAGGCGCAGTCTGCTCCGCAGGCATTTCCTGATGGAGAGGTGCGTGCTGTACTGGATAACCTGTTTGGTACCGAGCCAGATGACTGGCAAAAAATCGCGGCGGCGGTGGCGCTAACGCAGAAAACGGCGGTGATCTCGGGCGGCCCCGGCACCGGGAAAACCACCACCGTGGCAAAACTGCTGGCGTCCTTGATTCGCCTGAGCCAGGGCGCGCTGCGCATTCAGCTGGCCGCCCCGACCGGCAAAGCGGCGGCGCGTTTAACCGAATCGCTCGGTAAAGCGTTGCAAAAACTGCCGGTCAGCGACATTGAGCGCCAACGCTTCCCTGCGGAAGCTACCACGCTGCACCGTTTGCTCGGTGCCCAGCCCGAAACTCAGCGCCTGCGCTATCACGCCGGTAACCTGCTGCATCTGGATGTGCTGGTGGTGGATGAAGCCTCAATGGTTGATTTGGGCATGATGGCCAATCTCATCGCCGCACTGCCACCCCAGGCGCGCGTGATTTTTCTTGGTGACCGTGACCAGTTGGCGTCAGTAGAAGCCGGTGCGGTACTGGGCGATATTTGCCGCTGTGCGGAAGCGGGATACAGCGTCGCGCGTTCCGCCCAGCTGAGTGCGTTAACCGGTTGCCAGGTTGAAGGCCACGATGATGACAGCGCGCCAGCCGTGCGCGACGCCATCTGCTTATTACGCAAGAGCTATCGCTTCGATGCTAACTCGGGCATCGGCAAGCTGGCGGCTGCGGTCAATGCAGGCGAGCCAAAGGCGGTTGAGGCCGCATTTAACGCGGGCTTCAGCGATATATCACGCCAGCCACTCAATGATGGCGAGGCCTATCAGGCAATGCTGAATGATATCGCGGAAGGCTACCGTCCGTTCCTGCGGCTGGTGAGCCAGCGAGCACAGCCCGCAGAGATTCTGCACGCATTTGGGCGATATCAACTGCTGTGCGCACTGCGAGAAGGGCCGTTTGGCGTGCAGGGATTGAATCAGCGTATTGAGCAAAAACTGATGCAGCTGCAGCTGATTCGTCGTCCACAGGGTGGCAGCCGCTGGTATCAGGGGCGCCCGGTGATGGTGACACGCAATGACAGTGCACTTGGGCTGTTTAACGGCGATATCGGGATGACTTTGTTAGATGATGAAGGGCTACTGAAGGTTTTCTTCCCGTTACCCGATGGCAGCATTAAAGCGGTGCAGCCGAGCCGGTTACCGGCGCATGATACGGCCTGGTCGATGACGGTGCATAAATCGCAGGGATCGGAGTTCGACCATACTGCACTGGTGATGCCGGCACAGTTTTTACCGGTGCTCACTCGCGAACTGATCTACACCGCCATTACCCGTGCGCGCAAGCAGTTAACGCTCTACAGCGATGAAAGCGTGTTTCGCCGTGCGGTGCAGTTACGCACCCAGCGCCGAAGCGGATTGCTGGATCGATTGGGCGGGGATTCATTCTGAGCCGGAGTTGAGGCCGGTGTAGAAACCGACCTCAGGTCAGTGCGGGTGTTTTATTGGATGCGCGTGGATGCGCATCCTTACAACGTTATCAGTCAAATGCGCTGGGCAATTCCAGACCTTCTAGCGCAGCCTGACATTCTCTGCTCTTCTGCCGCATTCACCGCCGTTAGCGCAAATCCGCCATCAGCACTTTCGAACGGCGCTGATAGTTATACATCTGCTTCTTACTCTCCGGCAGTGATTCAATATCAACCGGCGTAAAGCCGCGCTCCTGGAACCAGTGAATACTGCGAGTGGTCAGCACAAACAGCTTCTTCAGCCCCATCTGGCGTGCCTGCAGCGCCACACGCTCCAGCAACAGCTCGCCGCGTGAAGAGCTGCGGTAATCGGGATGCACCGCCACGCAGGCCATTTCACCAATCTGCTCATCCGGGAAAGGATAGAGCGCGGCACAAGCGATGGTCAGATTGTCGCGCTGAATAATGGTGAATTTGTCGATCTCCATTTCCAACTGCTCGCGCGAACGACGCACCAGAATGCCTTGCTGCTCCAGCGGGCGAATCAATTCGAGAATGCCGCCAATATCGTTGATGGTGGCACGACGAATCTGCTCAGCGGACTCCATCACAATCTGCGTACCAATACCGTCACGCGAGAACAGTTCCTGAATCAATGCGCCATCTTCCTGATAACTGATCAGGTGGCTACGACGTACGCCGCTGCGGCAGGCTTTCACCGCGCCACGCAGGAAACGCACGGTGCCCGACAGGAAATCACCGTCGTTTTCCATCTCATCGATGCGCGCCTGCGCTTCGTTGGGGAACAGCTCAGAGATAATGGTGCCTTCGCGGTTGGTGACGCCTTGTTCAGAGCAGAAGCCAATCATTTTCTCGGCTTTTAGCTTGATCGCCAACTGCGTGGCCACTTCTTCGGATGTCAGGTTAAAGCTTTCACCCGTCACCGACACCGCGACTGGGCCGAGCAGCACAATGGCATCATTATCCAGCTGACGATGGATGGCTTCTTCATCGATACGACGAATACGGCCGCTGTGGCAGTAGTCCACGCCATCATCGACGCCCAGCGGCTGGGCAATAATAAAGTTACCGCTCACCACGTTGATGTGCGCGCCTTGCAGTGGGGTGTTATTCAGGCTCATCGACAGTCGCGCGGTAATGTCGAGTTGCAAACGTCCGGCGGCCTGCTTCACCAGTTCCAGTGATTGAGCATCAGTAACGCGCGTATGTTTGTGGTAAATCGGTTCCAGCTGCTGTTGCGCCATGCTGGCATCAATCTGCGGTCTGGCACCATAGACAACCACCAGGCGAATGCCGAGACTATGCAACAAGCCAATGTCGTTAACGATGTTGGAAAAGTTCTCATGCTCGATAGCTTCGCCGCCAAGCATAATGACAAAGGTCTTGTCACGGTGGGCATTTATATAGGGAACGGTATGGCGAAAACCCTGAACCAGTTCAGTACTACGTTCCTTCACGGCAAACCCTCTGTGAATGTTTATTCGTAATTTGTGTATTTTTATGCTCTTTTGCCAGCTATTGCAAGCGCCGGGCCTGACGTTACTTTACGATTTTCCTGATGCAACCCATGCTAACAGCCTGCATTATCTGGTTTTTCTGGCAAAACAACCCACGGCTTGCTAAGCAAAGTTTTCGCCTTCCTCTCGTCAATTGACGATATTTTAGACACTACACGGCAGTTGGAGCGGCATGTCTCAGGCTTTTACACGACGACGATTATTGCAGGGCGCGGGTGCGCTCATGCTATTAAGCGTAACGCGAACCGGGCTGGCGGCCAGTCAGCATATTGTGGCGGTGCGCATCTGGCCTTCGTCAACATACTCCCGCGTGACGCTGGAATCGAATGTTCCCCTCAAATACAAACAGTTCACTTTGAGCAATCCCGATCGCCTGGTGATCGACATCGATAACCTGCATATCAATCCGGTTCTGAAAGGGGTGGATAAGCAAGTGCGCGTTGACGATCCCTATATCAAACATGCGCGAGTTGGCCAGTTTGATGCCAACACGGTGCGCGTGGTGCTGGAACTGAAGCGCAACGTTGCACCGAAGATCTTCACGCTGGCACCGGTTGCGGGCATCAAACATCGCTTAGTGGTCGATCTCTATCCGAGCCAGCCCTCGCCGGAAGAGGATCCGCTACTGGCGTTACTGAACGATTACAACCAGGGCGACCTTGAGCGCGATCAGCCGGCGCAAGCGCCTTTACCGGGCAAAGCGGGGCGCGATCGTCCGATCATCATCATGATCGATCCTGGCCACGGCGGCGAAGATCCCGGCGCGCATGGCAAATACAAAACGCGTGAGAAAGACATTGTGCTGAAGATTGGTCGCTACCTGAAGGCGTTGATCGACAAAGAGCGCAACATGAAAGCGTATATGACGCGTAACGAGGATGTGTTTATCCCGCTGCGCGTGCGGGTAGCGAAAGCGCGTAAACAGCGTGCCGATCTGTTTGTCTCGATTCATGCCGATGCCTTTACCAGCCGTGCGGCGCGGGGGTCGTCGGTGTTTGCGCTCTCGACCAGCGGTGCAACGTCTACGGCTGCACGCTTCCTGGCGCAGACCCAGAACGAATCAGATCTGATTGGTGGTGTGAGCATGAGCGGTGACCGCTATCTGGATCACACCATGTTCGACATGGTGCAGCGGCAGACCATCAGCGACAGCCTGAAATTCGGCAAAGAGGTGTTATCGCGTATGGGTCACATCAATCATCTGCATAAACGCACGGTGGATCAGGCGGGATTTGCGGTGCTTAAAGCCCCGGATATTCCATCGATTCTGGTGGAGACTGCGTTTATCAGCAATGTCGAGGAGGAGCGTAAGCTGCGCACACCGCGTTATCAGCATCAGGTGGCTGAGGCGATTCTGCATGGGATTAAAGCGTATTTCGATAAAGGTGCGGTGCTGGCGCGTCGCTAAGAAGAGGGCGGCCGCTGTGCGGAAGCCAAAAACAAAAAAACACCCGTTAAGGTGCTTATCTGTAATTGGTTGCGGGGGCCGGATTCGAACCGACGACCTTCGGGTTATGAGCCCGACGAGCTACCAGGCTGCTCCACCCCGCGTCCGTCTGACGCGTTACACGACTTTCAAATTGTCTCTTCACTTAAGAAGAATTGGTTGCGGGGGCCGGATTCGAACCGACGACCTTCGGGTTATGAGCCCGACGAGCTACCAGGCTGCTCCACCCC